>NZ_CP032707.1:627500-957500 GCF_003627995.1 Brevundimonas naejangsanensis
GACGGCAAGGTCGAGCTGATCACCAAGGCGGAAATCAACGCCCGCGCCCGTGGCCTGGCCCCGCGCGTCGAGGCTGTCGAAGCCGAGGCTCCGAAGGCCAAGAAGGCCCCCGCCAAGAAGGCCGCCAAGGCCGAAGGCGCCGAAGCCTAAGATTTTCACCGGCGCTGGATCAGCGCCTAGCAGGACAGATGGCGCGCTCAAGCAGCCCGAACGGGCGGTAGCGCACCAAGGAAGAGGAGCAGCAAGATGGCTCACAAGAAATCCGGCGGTTCGTCGCGCAACGGTCGCGACTCTGAGTCGAAGCGCCTTGGCGTGAAGAAGTTCGGCGGCGAGCAGGTGCTGGCCGGCAACATCCTCGTGCGTCAGCGCGGCACCAAGTTCCACCCGGGCGCCAACGTCGGCCTGGGCCGCGACCACACCCTGTTCGCCACGGCGACCGGCGCGGTGCAGTTCACCACCAAACGCGGTGGCCGTTGTTACGTGTCGATTCTCCCGGCCAACGACGACGCCCAGGCGATGGCCGCCGAGTAACGCGAAGCCAGGACAGTATTTCCCCGGATCGCGTTGCTCTCGACAGCAGCCGATCCGGACCAAGGGAAAATTTTCCGCGGGGAGTCTGGATCACCAGGCTCCCCGTTTTCGTTTCCCCGCCTCGACGCCGCCCGAGCCCTCCAAGGAGGCGGCGCAGAAGACATCGAGGCCGAACCATGTGCGTGATCGAAACCTCCCCCGTCGTCGAGACGCGGCGTCTGCTGCTGCGCGCCCCGGGCGCCCAAGACGTGACGCGGATCGCCGCCCTGGCCAACGACCCCGACATCGCCCGCATGACCAAGCGGATGCCCCACCCCTTCCGCGTCGACGACGCCGAGGACTTCGTCCTGCACGTCGCGTCCCAGGACCCGAAGCGGGCCAACACCTTCCTGATCGAGCACGAGGACCACGGCCCGGTCGGGGTGGTCGGCCTGTTCCAGGACGCCGACGCCGTGCCCGAGACGGGCTATTGGATCGGGCGGGAGTTCTGGGGCCGAGGCTACGCCACCGAAGCGCTGCAGGGCGCCCTAGCCTGGGCGTCGAGCCGGTGGAAGCGCCGCGCCCTGGTGGCCGGCCACTTCGCCGACAACCCCGCCTCGGGCCGGGTGCTGGAGAAGGCGGGCTTCCTGTACACCGGCGAAACCCGCCGCGCCTTCAGCCGCGCGCGGGGCGAGATCGCCGACACCCGCATGATGGTCTGGCTGGCCTGAGATCGACAGGGCGAAGGCCGTCCCGCCCGCGCGGGGCGGCCTCAGCGCTGCACGGGGCGATCTCAGCGCTGCGCGGCCAGGGTGTAGAACAGCCCCGCCGCCGACAGGGCCATGACGCCGAACGTCAGCCAGACGAACAGGCGCGACCACGGCCCGCCGCGCGCCGCGCCCAGGATGTCGGACCGGCTGTTGATCCGCGCCACCACGAACAGCAGGGGCACGGCCGCGATCCCGTTGAAGACCGCCGTGAACACCAACGCCTTCATCGGATTGATGCCGACGAAGTTCAGGCCCAGGCCGATCAGGGTCGAGACGGCGATCACCCCGTAGAAGCCGCGCGCGTCGCCCAGGCGGTTGGACAGCCCCTCCTTCCACCCTAGGGCCTCGGACAGGGCGTAGGCGGCAGACCCCGCCAGCACCGGAATCGCCAGCAGCCCCAGGCCGATCACCCCCGCCGCGAAGATGAGCTTGGCCGCCTGTCCGGCGTTGGGGAAGGACTGGACCAGGGGCTCGAGCGCGCGGGCGGCGTCGGCGGCGGTCTGGATGTCGTTGACCCCGTTCCGGAACAGCACCGAGGCCGTGGTCATGATGATGAACCACTGCACCAGTTCAGCCGCCACCATGCCGAGGGTCACGTCCAGCCGCATGTCCGCCAGATAGCCCTCCGGCAGGCGCGGCCGCCCCGCCTCGTCGGACGGCACGCCGTGGTCCAGTTCCTCCTCCACCTCCTGGGAGGCCTGCCAGAAGAACATATAGGGCGAGATGGAGGTGCCGAAGACGCCGGTGATGATGAAGAGGAAGGACGCCGTGAACTCGATGTGCGGCACGAAGGTCGCATACAGGATCTCGGGCCAGGGCTGATCGATGATCAGGGCCGTGGCCGGATAGGCCAGCAGGGCCAGGGCCAGCCATTTGAGGAATTTGGCGTAGATCCGGTAGCTGACGAAAACCTCGAGCAGCAGCACCGCCAGCGCCGTCGCCACGGCCAGCAGCCAGACGGGAAGATCGACGACCAGGGCCGCCGCCTCGGCCACCGCCCCGATGTCGGCGCCGATGTTGATCGTGTTGGCCGCCACCACCAGCAGCACGGTCACGATCACGACCGAGCGCGAATAGTGCTGCTTGATGACCCCGGCCAGCCCCTGCCCCGTCACGGCCCCGATGCGGGCGCAGGCCTCCTGCACCGCCAGCAGCAGGGGGATCTGGTAGAGGGCGGTCCATAGCTGGCCGTAGCCGAACTGGGCGCCGGTCTGGGAATAGGTGGCGATTCCGGACGGGTCGTCGTCGGCCGCCCCGGTGACCAAGCCCGGTCCCAGCACCTTGAAGACCCGCAGCCAGTCGCGGCGGCGCGCCGGGGCGGCGGCCTCGGCCTCGGCTTCCTGGGTCGGGCGCGGCGGGTCGGACAATCGATCACCGGCTGGGTCGCAGGGGACCATCCCCGCCGCGAGCTTACGCCCCGACCGCCGGAATGGAAGCGCCCGCGCCGTCGAGACCCGAGTCCGCCGAGCGACGCTATGCGGTCGACAGCCTTCGACGCCTCTTAAGACGCGGAAAGCGGAGGATATTTCCCAGCTTCAGCAGTTTTTTCGCAAAAGGGAAAAAAGCCTGTTGACCGCCCCCGGGGTCCCCCCTATTAGTCCGCGCCTCGGCGGGGCGACCCACCGGGCCCAGGTGGCGGAATTGGTAGACGCGCTGGCTTCAGGTGCCAGTGGCTTAACGGCCGTGGAGGTTCGAGTCCTCTCCTGGGCACCATTTCTCAGACGGCGCTGTATCCGATCGGATGCGGCGCCGTTTGTCATTTCGGCCCTCTCTTCTTCCTTCCCTGCGGCCGCGACGGCGAAGGTCGAACCTAGCGATAGCGCGTGGTTCGTCTATGTTACGGCCTGACCGACTAATGAGTTTCTGCGCATGACCGTTTACTTCCACGAAGGCGACCTGCCCGACGACCTCGACCTGGGGCCGGAGGTGGCGATCGATTCCGAGACGATGGGCCTGCGCTTCCGCCGCGATCCGCTGTGCGTGGTGCAGCTGTCGTCCGGCGACGGCAACGCCCACGTCGTGCGCCTGAACCGCCCGGCCTACGACTGCCCCAACCTGAAGCGGCTGCTGGCCGATCCGAAGGTGCTCAAGCTGTTCCACTTCGGCCGCTTCGACATCGCCATGTTCCAGCTGCACCTCGGGGTCGAGGTCGCGCCGGTCTATTGCACCAAGATCGCCTCCAAGCTGGCGCGCACCTACACCGACCGTCACGGGCTGAAGGACGTGGCCAAGGAGTTGGCCGGGGTCGACATGTCCAAGGCGCAGCAGAGCTCGGACTGGGGCTCGGCCGAGCTGAGCCAGGCCCAGCTGGACTACGCCGCTTCGGACGTCCTCTATCTGCACGCCATCAAGGAGCGGCTGAACGAAATGCTGGTCCGCGAGGGCCGCATGGAGTTGGCTCAGGCCTGCTTCGACTTCCTGCCCGTGCGTTCGCGTCTCGACCTGGCCGGTTGGGACGAGATCGACATCTTCGCCCACGCCTGAGGAGGACCATGGCCGACCGCGACGCCCAGGACGCGCAAAAACGCGCCGACGAGGCCCGGGTCGCCCAGGCCGGGGCGCGCTGGCGCGCGCGGTCCCAGCGGGTCCGGCTGTATCGGCGCGTCCTGCCCATCGTCATCCTGATGCTGGCGGGCGGGGCCCTGACCTGGACCGTGTTCCGCACCGTCATGTCGGGGGTCGAACGCAAGGCCAGCGAGAGCCGCGAGATCCGCCTCGACAACCCCATGTTCCACGGCCAGGACGCCCAAGGCCGCTCCTTCGTCATCGGGGCGAAGGGGGCGGTGCGCGATCCGCAGACCGGCTATTTCCGCCTGGTGGGGCCCTTGCTGCGGCTGAACCTGGGCGGGCGCAAGACGACCGAACTGAGCGCCGACGGCGGCACCTATGTCGAGACCGAGCGCAAGGTGGTCATCGGTCCGAACGTGAAGATCTCCGACGGCGGCTCGGGCTGGCAGCTGACCACGCCCGAGGCCGTGGTCGACACCGAGACGGGCGTCGTGACCGGCGACAAGGGGGTCCAGGGCCACGGCCCCCTTGGAAGCATCGATGCTTCGTCTTATGCGATCTATGATCAGGGCCAGAGGGTCGTCTTCCACGGCCAGGGCGAAAACAAGGTGCGCGGGACCATCAATCCCGCCGGATCCGGCAGGTGAACATGTCCAAGTCCAAGCTGATGATCGCGGGGGCCGCCCTGCTGGCGGCCCTGGCCCTCCCGGTCGCCTCGGGGGCCCAGAATCGTCTCGACGCCAGCCGCCAGCCGGTCCAGTACGGCGCCGACGCCGGGGAATACACGCCCGACGGCTTCTCGCTGCGCGGCCGGGCGGAAGTGACGCAAGGCTCCAACCGGCTGCGGGCCGGCGCCATTCGCGGCTTCACCACGAACGGCGACCTGACCCGGATCGAGGCGACCGGCGACGTCTATTTCGTGACCCCGGACCAGAGCATGCGCGGCGACCGCGCCGTCTATACGCTGAACGACGGCAACGTCGTGGTGACCGGGGACGTCATCCTGACCCAGGGCAAGAGCGTCCTGACCGGCAGCCGCCTGGTCTATAACGTCCGCACCGAGACGGCCCGCATCGAGGGCGGCGGCGCCAATGGCCGCGTCCAGGGCGTCTTCTATCCGCAAGGGAACTGAGCCCGCGTGGCGCGCAAGGAACTCTCCGCCCTGAACCGGGACGCCCCGGCCCCCGAGGCCGCGTCGGCGACCGAGGACGCGCATCCCACGGGCCTGCGCGTCGACCACATCGCCCGCAGCTTCGGCCAGCGCCAGGTGGTGCGCGACGTCTCCCTGAACGTCCAGCGCGGCGAGGTCTGCGGCCTTTTGGGCCCCAACGGGGCGGGCAAGACCACCTGCTTCTACATGATCACCGGCCTGATCCCCGCCGACCGGGGCTCGATCTGGCTGGACAACGAGGACATCACCCAGCAGCCCATGTACCAGCGCGCGCGCATGGGCCTGGGCTATCTGGCGCAGGAAGCCTCCATCTTCCGCGGCATGACGGTCGAGCAGAACATCAAGGCCGTGGTCGAACTGCACGAGAAGACCGCCGCCGGGGTGCGCGACGAGACCAGCCGCCTGCTGGAGGAGCTGCGCATCGACCACCTGCGCCATGCCCCGGCCACCGGCCTGTCGGGCGGCGAGCGGCGCCGCGTCGAGATCGCCCGCGCCCTGGCCGCGCGCCCCAGTTTCATGCTGCTGGACGAACCCTTCGCCGGCATCGACCCCCTGGCCATCGCCGACATCCGCCAACTGATCCGCTATCTGTCGGGCCAGGGCATCGGCGTGCTGATCACCGACCACAACGTGCGCGAGACGCTGGACATCATCGACCGCGTCTCGATCATCTCGGCCGGTTCGGTCCTGTTCGAGGGCACGGCCGACGAAGCCGTCGCCGACGCCGAGGTGCGCCGCGTCTATCTGGGCGAGATGTACGGCTGAGGCCCAGTGGCGGGTAAGGGACGCCCCCTTCCCCCTCAATGGGGGAAGGGTCGGGGATGGGGGTGAAGGCGCGTCGTCGGCCGCTAGAGCACGGGAGACGAGCGTCTCAGGCGCTCCATCTTCTCGGTCCTGCCCACACCCCCTCCCAACCCTCCCCCATCGAGGGGGAGGGCCTTGAAGAGCGATGCTCGTCACTGCGGAACGCCCGTTCGCCTCGCGTTAACGGCTGGCGGTCCAAGGTCTCAGCAAGAAGCGGGCCAAACGTCCGCCGTGGGGCTGAAGGACGTGATCGGGCAAAGGCTGGAGGTCAGACAGGGGCAGGGGCTGGTCATCACGCCCCAGCTGCAGCAGGCGATCAAGCTGCTGCAACTGTCGAACCTCGAGCTCGAGGCCTTCGTCGAAGGGGAGCTGGAGCGCAATCCCCTGCTGCAGCGCGACGAGGGCGAGCCGGGGCCTGAGGCCGCCCCCGAGGCCGCCAACGACACCTTCCCCGCTGCCGACATGAGCAACGCCGACGACGGCGAGCTGCGCTTCGTCGAGGGTTCGGACGCCCACGCCCAGAGCCTGGACGCGCGCGCCGACGACCTCTACGGCGACGCCGCCCCCGGCGAGCGCGTCAGCGACCGCCAGGACGAACAGGCGACCGACCAGCCCGGCCTCTCGGACTGGTCCCGCGCGGGATCGGGCGGCCTGGCCGACGGCGAGGAGCGCGAGCGCCCCGATCACCGCGAAGAGACCCTGTGGGAGCATCTTCAGGCCCAGGCCTCCTCGGCCGGGTTCGGGCCCGCCGACCACGCCATCGCCCTGACCCTGATCGACGCCACGGACGAGGGCGGCTATCTGCGCGCCGACCTGGGCGAGATCGCCGAGCGGCTGGGCGTCGACGAGGCGCGCATCGAAGCGGTCCTGGCCGTCTGCCACGGCTTCGAGCCGACCGGCGTCATGGCCCGCTCGGCGCCCGAATGCCTCAAGCTGCAGCTGATCGAGCGCAACCGCTTCGACCCGGCGATGGACGCCCTGCTGGACAATCTGGAGCTGCTGGCGCGGCGCGACCTGGCGGCCCTGCGCAAGGTCTGCGGCGTCGACGCCGAAGACCTGGCCGAGATGATCGCCGAGCTGAAGGCCCTGACGCCCCGACCCGGCGCCGGCTTCGGCGGCGAACCGGCCCAGACGGTCGTGCCCGACGTCCATGTGCGCCCCGACCCGGCCGGCGGCTGGCGGGTCGAGCTGAACGCCGACACCCTGCCCCGCCTGCTGGTCGACAAGCGCTATCACGCCGTGGTGGCCGCCGGCGCCCGCTCGGAGACGGAGAAGACCTTCGTCGCCGACTGCGCCGCCCAGGCCAGCTGGCTGGTCAAGTCGCTGGACCAGCGCGCCCGCACCATCATGAAGGTGGCCTCGGAGATCGTGCGCCAGCAGGACGCCTTCCTGGCCTTCGGGGTCGAGTTCCTGCGGCCCCTGACGCTGAAGACGGTGGCCGAGGCGATCGAGATGCACGAATCGACGGTCAGCCGCGTGACCTCGAACAAATACATCGCCACCCCGCGCGGGGTGTTCGAGCTGAAATTCTTCTTCACCGCCGCCATCCAGTCCAGCGACGGCGGCGCCGCCCACTCGGCCGAGGCCGTGCGCCAGAGGATCAAGACGCTGATCGACGCCGAGGGTGGCGACGGCGACGTGCTGAGCGACGACCGCATCGTCGAGATCCTCAATGAGGCGGGAATCGACATCGCCCGGCGCACCGTGGCGAAATATCGCGAGGCCCTGCGAATTCCCTCGTCTATCCAGCGCCGTCGCCTGCTGCGGGCCGGCTGACGCCGCGGCCAAGCGTCACCACAAATCGGTGATCGCCATTGACACCAAAGCCGGTCGGTCGCGTTCTAGGGGAATGCAGATCCAAGTCAGCGGCAAGCAAGTGGATGTCGGCGAAGCGCTAGGCTCGCGCATCTCCCAGGAACTCGAAGAGGGGGTCGGCAAGTATTTCGCCCGCGGCGCCCAGGACGCCGAAGTCGTGGTGTCCAAGGATCGCCATGGCTTTCGCGTGGATTGCTGGGTGCGCCTGGCCTCGGGACAATCCCTGGTGACGACCGGTTTCGGCGGCGACGCCCACGGGGCCTTCACCGACAGCCTGGCCAAGCTGGAGAAGCGGGTGCGCCGCTACAAACGCCGGCTCAAGGACCATCATATCGGGCCCAAGGGCCTCTCGCCCGAGAAGACCGAGGACGCGGCCCGCGAAGTCGCCGCCCTGACCATCTTCCGCAACCCCGACACGGTCGAGGACGAGGAATTCGGCGAAGCCGGCCTGCCCGGCGAACCGCCGCCGGTCGGCATGGTCATCGCCGAGACCCAGGCCGAAATCCGCACCCTGACCGTGGGTCGGGCCGTGGCCGAACTGGACATGACCGGCTATCCGCTGGTGATGTTCCGCAACGCCGCCCACGGCGGCCTGGCCGTGGTCTATCGCCGCCCGGACGGCAATGTCGGCTGGATCGATCCGCAGCGTACGACCAAGGGCGCGGCGCAAGGCGTCGGCTGAGGCCTTCCTCAGGAAGGGCGAAGGCGCTAAACAGGCCCCGCCCTTCCGCCAATGTCGGGTTCGATCTTCGGGGTAAGCATGGACATCGCTGATTTGCTGTCGTCGGACGGGATCGTCCTGCGGGGCGGGGCGTCATCCAAACGTCAGGCCCTGCACGCCGTGGCCGAGGCCTTCGGGGCCGCCTTCGACATGGACGCCGACAAGGCGTTCGAGGCTCTGCAGGAACGCGAAGCCCTGGGCTCGACCGGCCTGGGCTCGGGCGTCGCCGTGCCGCACGCCCGCATCAAGGGCCTGGACCGGGTGTGCGCCGTCTTCGTGCGCCTGGACACGCCGGTGGCCTATGAGTCGCTGGACGATCGGCCGGTGGACCTGCTGTTCGCCCTCTTCGCGCCCCTGGACGCCGGGGCCGAGCACCTGCGCGCCCTGGCGGCGGTCTCGCGCGCCCTGCGCTCGCCGGAACTGCGCGAACAGCTGCGTCAGGCGCGGACGGTCGACGCCATCCGCGCCCTGTTCGTCAAGGACGTGTCGAAGACGGCCGCCTGAGCGGCTGAAGGCGCGGCCGGGCGCCCGCGGCCTAGTGGACCGACATCGGCTCCAGATCGTGCGCCACGGCGGCGGCGAAGGCGGTTTCCCGATCCAGCATGACGGCCAGGCGCTCGCCGTCGGCGCCGTGCACGGCGTAGAGAATCTGATCCGGGTCGATCTCGACATCGGAGGCCGCCTCGACCCTGGCGTCGGCCAGGACGTCGGAGGCGCGGATGGCGCGGACATAAACCAGGTCCGGGGCGCCGAAATCGGCGAAGTCCTTCGTATTCATAATGGGCGTCATAAGACCGCCTCCTTACGCTTGACTAAACGCCTGGAAACCCAGGCGGTTCGACAGGCCCTCAGCCCGTCGTGATGGGGATGCGTCGCACGCTGCGCTCCTGTTCGGGACGGATCAGATCGACATGCAGCAGGCCGTGCTCCAGCCGCGCGCCCGCGATCTCGAGCCCGTCGGCCAGGACGAAGCTGCGGACGAAGCCGCGCGCCGCGATGCCACGGTGCAGGAAGGCCTGTTCCCCGCGCCCGGCGTCCTCGCGCTTGCCGGTGATGGTCAGCTGCCGCCCTTCGACGGTGACCGCCAGCTCCTCGGGCGTGAAGCCCGCGACGGCCAGGGTGATGCGCACGGCCGCATCGCCGAGCTGTTCGACGTTATAGGGCGGATAGGACTCGGCCGCCGCCTTGGCGGCCCGGTCGATCAGGGCCCGCGTATGGTCGAAGCCGAGCAGGAAGGGGCTGTCGAACGGCATGGGGCGTGCGGTCATGGGTCCTCACTTGCGAAGCGACCTCGGCCGTCTGGCCTCTCCCGGAATCGGCGAAAGGTCCGGCCGCACCATGAAATGGGAAGACGCGGCCCCCCGGTCAACGGCTGACGTCGTTCACGCGTCATACAGGTTGGAACCGCCACCGTAGAGGTCGCGTTTTCGCCAGATCATCAACCCTCGAAAGAATTCTCCATGCGCGCCAAGCTCGCCGTCGTCGGCCTAAGCATCGCCGCCCTGCTGGGGGCCGCAGCCTGCACCACCACCGATCCCTACAGCTCGACGCCCCGCCGCAACAACACCGGCACCGGGGCCATCGCCGGCGCCGTGGGCGGCGCCCTGCTGGGCTATCTGACCAACACCTCCAGCGGCGAGCAGGGCCGCAAGAACGCCCTGATCGGCGCGGGCGTCGGCGCCCTGGCCGGCGCGGGCGTGGGCCAGTACATGGATCGTCAGCAGCGCGCCCTTGAGGCCGAGCTGTCGGGTACCGGCGTCGGCGTGGCGCGTCAGGGCGAGAACCTGATCCTGCGCATGCCCTCCGACGTGACCTTCGCCACCAACCAGTCGTCGATCGACACCCGCTTCCTGCCGGTCCTGGACGACGTGGCCAAGGTCCTGAACGAGTATGACCGCTCGCTGGTCGACGTGATGGGCCACACCGATTCCTCGGGCGGCGACGCCATCAACCAGCCGCTGTCGGAACGCCGCGCCTCCTCGGTCGCCTCCTATCTGATCCAGCGGGGCGTGATGCGCGAGCGCCTCTATGTCGCCGGCATGAGCGCGCGCAACCCGATCGCCTCCAACGACACGGCCGAGGGCAAGGCCCAGAACCGCCGCGTCGAGATCCTGATCCGCCCCTTCAAGGGCTGATCGCGGGTCATGCGAGACGAAGAAGGGGCGGCCCGCTCGGCGCCGCCCCTTTTTTGTGGGCCGGGCCGGGGGCGCTCCCCGCCCCGCCCTTGCTTAAAGGCCCGACAGTCGCCTTCCTGTCCCCAGGGGAGATTCGGATGGACGACGACGGCCTGGGCAGGGCGATGAAACTGGTCGGGATCGCCACGGCGTCGGCGGTGGCGGTCGCCGCTGCGGTGATCACGGCGGGCCGCGCCCTCTTCTTCCAGCTCTAGGCCGCGTTTCCTAGGCGGCGTCCAGGGGGCGGCCGATGGAGAAGTAGCGGAAACCGCGCGCCCGCATGTCCTCCGGACGATAGACGTTGCGCAGGTCGACCATGACCGGCTGCTTCAGCAGCAGCTTGATCCGGTCCAGGTCCAGGGCGCGGAACTGGTTCCACTCGGTCAGGATCACAGCGACGTCGGCGCCGGCCAGGGCCTCGTAGGGCCCCTCCTTGAAGACCACGCCGTCCAGAAGCTTGGCCGCCTCCTCCATCCCCTCGGGATCGAAGGCCTGGACCGTCGCGCCGCGCGCCATCAGGGCCGGGGCCACGTCCAGCGAGGGGGCGTCGCGCATGTCGTCGGTGTTGGGCTTGAACGTCAGGCCCAGCAGGGCGACCGTCTTGCCCTTCAGGTCGCCGCCCAGGGCCTCGGCGACGCGGTCGGCCATGGCCTTCTTGCGCGCGTGGTTGATCGCCACCGTGGTCTCGATCAGCTTCAGCGGGGAGCCGGCGTCGGTCGCCGTGCGCACCAGGGCCAGGGTGTCCTTGGGGAAGCAGGAGCCGCCGTAACCCGGCCCGGCGTGGAGGAATTTCGAGCCGATGCGGTTGTCCAGGCCGATGCCGCGGGCGACCTGCTGCACGTCGGCGCCGACCGCCTCGCACAGATCGGCGACCTCGTTGATGAAGGTGATCTTCATGGCCAGGAAGGCGTTCGCCGCATATTTGATCAGCTCGGACGTGCGCCGTCCGGTGAACATGATCGGCGTCTCATTGAGGTTCAGCGGCCGATAAAGCTCGGCCATGACGGCGCGGGCGCGCTCATTGTCCGTGCCGACGACGACGCGGTCGGGGCGCTTGAAGTCGCCGATGGCGGCGCCTTCGCGCAGGAACTCTGGGTTGGAGACGACGGCGAAATCGGCGTCGGGCCGACGGGCGCGGATGATGCGCTCGATCTCGTCGCCCGTGCCGACGGGGACGGTGGACTTGGTCACCACGACGGTGAAGCCGTCCATCAGGTCGGCGATCTCCTCGGCCGCGGCATAGACGTAGGACAGGTCCGCATGGCCGTCGCCGCGCCGCGACGGCGTGCCCACGGCGATGAAGACGGCGTCGGCCGCGCGGATCGCCTCGGCCCCGTCGACGGCGAAGGCCAGCCGCCCGTCGCGGACGTTGCTGGCCACCAGGTCGTCGAGCCCGGGCTCATAGATGGGCATGACGTTCTGGTGCAGGCGCTCGATCTTGGAGGCGTCCTTGTCGACGCAGGTCACCGTATGGCCGAAGTCGGCGAAACAGGCTCCGGACACCAGGCCGACATAGCCCGTTCCGATCATGGCGACGCGCATGGACTACTCCTCTTTACAACGGTCCCTGCCGCAATAGCCCCGGCGGCGACGGTCCGCCAGCGCGCCGTCCGCCGCAGGCCAGAGAAAACTCAGGGAAAAAGCCAAAGAAAAAGGACGGCCGATCCGCACAGGATCGACCGCCCTTATTGTCTTTCAACCTTTCAGGTCTCGGGGGCCGATCACGACCGGCCCCCTTGATCCTAGAAGTTGATGTCGACGGTGGCGCGACGGTTCAGCGGCTCGCGCACGCCGTCGGCCGTCGGCTTGGCCAGGGCGGTTTCACCCTTGCCGTCCAGCGAGATCACGCCGCCGTTGACGCCTTGGGCGACCAGGGCGTCAGCCACGGTGCGCGCACGGCGGTTCGACAGGCCCAGGTTGTAGGCGGCCGAACCCGAGGTGTCGGTGTAGCCGACGACCAGGACGCGGGTCGGAGCGCCCGACTTGGCGTAGTTGGCGGCCTGCGTCACCACCGAGCGGGCTTCCGCCGTCAGGTCCGAGCGGTCCCAGTCGAAATAGACCACGAACTGACGCGCGGCCGGCTTGGCCGGAGGCGGCGGAGGCGGCGGCGGCGGGGGCGGGGGGGGCGGCGGGGGCGGCGGGGGCGGCGGCGGGGGCGGCGGCGGCGGGGCCACCGGCTCGGCGCCGAACGCATAGCGCAGGCCCAGGGTCACGGTGTGCGACTGGTCATAGTCGCCCGACATGATGCCGAAGGGCACATTGCCCGTGCCCGCGACGCGCGTATCGAACTCCATGTCGCCGGTCAGGTAGCGATAGGTCAGGTCGATGTTGGCGCGGTCCGAGACGGCCCAGGCCAGACCGGCGATCGCCTGGGCGGCGAACTTGGTCGAGGTGTCGTCAGCGGCGAAGCTGACGGCCGGGGTCTGGCGCAGGCGGCCGACGACGTCGGTGTTGACGCGGTTCGCGCCCACGCCCAGGCCCACGAACGGACGGATGGTCCAGTCCGGCGAGCCGAAGTCATAGATGACGTTGGCCATCAGCGTCGTGGACGTGATGTCGCCATCGGGCGAGTGACAAGGGCCGGTGGCCGGCGTCAGGTTGCACAGGCCTTGCGCGCCCGACACGGCGCGCACCGTGCCGATGTCGCCCGAGCGGTAGCCGCCTTCGAGTTCGACGCGCCAGTTCGGATTGAAACGGTAGCCGAGGCGAGCGAAGGCCGCCCAGCCGTCGTTCACTTCCCAGTTCCAGTTGGCGCCGTTGGTGGACGCTTCCGTGTTGATGTCGTCAATGACGTGGTAGCCGGCGTCGATCGCGCCGTACCAGCCATCGGGCTCCGCCGAGGCGGCGCCGGCCGACAGGGCCAGGGCGACCGCCGCGCTCGACGCCAGGATCAAACTCTTGACACGCATGGGATGCGGCCCTCCGAGATCTGTTTCAGATGGACGACGCGGAGCATCGTCTGCCATCTGCATAACAGCGCTGCCGTATCCGGTCGAGCCGGAAACTAAGCCGTTACGGTGCGTTGCAACACCACCGTGTCCTGGCAGCTACAAGGTGTGAATAAAATTTGTATGCCGCCTTCAGTGCAACGCGCCCGATTCCGCGCCCTTTCCAAGAACGCCGCTGCCGACGACCTGACGGAACGCTGACACGATATGGTAAAGCGAACTCGCCGGGGCGGGCTCGTCAATAAACCGGCCCGTCTCCAGTCGCTTGTCCCGCCACAAGCCTTCGGGCGTGAGATAGAACCAGAGCGCGCGCTGAGCCTTCGCGGCGTCGCCCAGAAGCGCCTCCCGCTGCCCTCGGTCCGCCGTCTCGGCCAGCAGCAACGCCGCCTTAAGCCATTCGGTCTGCGGCCACAGCCGAGCGCGACGCGTCCGGAAGCCGCCGTCGTCGTTGAGCGCGTCCACGGCGACGTTGTGGCGGAGGTCGAGGCCTTCGCGCCCGCGCTCATACAGGCGTCGGGCGTCCTTCAGCGCATCGGCGTCGTTCCTTGACGCCCCCTGGCGCGCCAGCAGCCAAGCCCATTCAAACTGATGCCCCGGCTCGATCAGCCGCCCCGCATCGCCCGCCGCAGGACGCCAGGCCGAATCGAAATACTCCCGCAGCCGCCCGCTGTCGGGGTCGATGAACACCTGCCGCGCCAGACACGACAACCGCTGCGCCCAGTCCGCCCAGGCCGGATCATCGCTGACCTCGGCCCAGGCCAGCGCCGCTTCCAGCAGGTGCATATGGGCGTTGGACTGATAGGGATGGTCCCCAGCCTCGATGATCGCGCCGTTGGGCAGCGCCTCGGCCAGCAGCAGGTCGCGCACTCTCGCCGCCGGTGCTTCCAGGTCGGCGTCGGCGACGCCCGCCCGCACCGCCGTGGCCCAGGCCAACAGCAAGAACGCCTGATCGTAAACCGTGGCATCGTCATCCACCGCCTCGCCGTCGTCGGCCAGCAAGGTCCGCATTCGCCCGTCAGGGCGCAGGAAGCGCGCGTCGAGATAGCGGAGGCCATGTTCGACGATGGGCCGCCACGGCCCCTCCCATCCCATCAGGCCGGCCTGGGCGAAGACGTAGATCTGGCGGGCCTGAACCCGCGCCCTGCGCTCGGCCGGAACCCGCCGCCCCTCCAGGCTGAGCAATTCGGCGAACCCCCCGGCGGCGTCCTGGCCGAGCGACGACCAGATCGGCAAGGCCCGAAGCCGCAACCAGTCGCGCAACCGGCCCGCTCCGTCGGCCAGGCTTTCCTCGTCCCGCAGCGGGAAGTCGGCGTGCTGGGGCGAGGACAGTCTGATGCGCTCGACCACCTTCTTCACGTCCTGCGCGCGTTTCAGGTCACAGACGAGGACGGCGTCGCGTTCCGCCACGATCGCCAGATTGCGCACGCCCAGGGCGGCCACGATCATGCCGTCCGGCGCCCGCGCCATGCAGCCTTCGGCGTCTTCGAAGATGTGCCCGCCGATTTCGCCTTCGCCCGTCGCGGCGATCGCGTCCCAGGCGCCGAGATCGGACCACCGAAAGTCGACCGGCAGCACCGAGGCGACCCGCGTCTTTTCCATCAGGGCGTAATCGATGGAAATCTTCGGTGCCTGTCGAAACGCCGCGCCCAGAACGGCGACCGGCGCGGCCTCCGCCTCCGTGATCGCCGCCCGCGCCGCGCCGGCGACGCCGGGCGCATGATGGCTGAGTTCAGAGAGAAAAACCCTGGCCGACGCGATGAAATTGCCGCTGTTCCAGAGATATCCGTTCTGGATGTAGTTTTCGGCGGTCCGGCGACTGGGCTTTTCGACGAACACCGACACCGGCGCCAGCCCCGCGCCGCCGGGGCGAATATAGCCATAGGCTTCGGAAGGCTCGGTCGGCTTGACGCCGAGCGTGACGATCCGGCCGCGGACGGCGCCCTCCGCCCCCGCCATGACCGCGCGCCGAAACTCCTCGCCGTCAGGGATATGGTGGTCGGACGCCACGAAGATGTTCACGCCGCCGGCGTCATGGGCCTCGGTCCAGGCGGCCGCCACGGCCATGGCGGCGGCCGAATCCCGCGCCTCGGGCTCCAGGAGCACCTGGGCCTCCACACCCAGATCATCCAGTTGGTCCAGGATCGCCCTCCGGTGGGAAACGCCCCCGACCACCAGAATCCGCCCGCCGTCCACCGCCAGCGGCGCCACGCGCAGCACCGTTTCCTGAAAGACAGACCGATTTCCCGCGAGAGGAATAAACTGCTTAGGTCGAGATGGACGCGATGCGGGCCAAAGTCGGGTTCCTGCGCCCCCGCACATAATCACCGGATAAAGCCTCATCCCGACTGCTTAGCTCAGTTCACGGGAAAGGGAAGACGCATTACCCCTCGCTTGATTTCAGCCCGGAGACGATGACCCGTGACTCCCGCGCCCTTCGCCGCTATCGAGCGCGCACCATGATAGAGACTGATCGGCAATCCGAGGAACGCGGCTGGGAGACGGCGAAGACGCTCGCCGAGGCCCTGCCCTATATCCAGGTGTATGACCGCGAGACCGTGGTCATCAAATACGGCGGCCACGCCATGGGCGAGAGCGCCGTGGCCCGGCAGTTCGCCGCCGATGTGGTGCTGCTGAAGCTGATGGGGGTGAACCCCGTGGTCGTCCATGGCGGCGGGCCGCAGATCAGCGCCATGCTGGACAAGGCCGGGGTGAAATCGGCCTTCGTCGACGGCCTGCGCGTGACGGACAAGGACACCATGTCGGTGGCCGAAATGGTCCTGTCCGGCGCCGTGAACAAGGAGATCGCCCACTGGATCACTGTCGCCGGCAAGGAAGCCGATGTGCGCGGCGTCGGCCTGTCGGGCAAGGACGCCGGCCTGCTGACGGTCGAGAAGACCAAGCGCACCAAGCGCGACCCTGACAGCATGATCGAACACGAGGTCGATCTGGGCTTCGTCGGCGAACCGACCAAGGTCGATCCCAAGCTGATCAAGGGGCTGATCGCCTCGGAGACCGAGGACTGGGTGCCGGTCATCGCCCCCATCGGGGTGGCGGAAGACGGCCTGACCTACAACGTCAACGCCGACACCGTGGCCGGGGCGGTCGCCGGGGCGCTGCACGCCAAGCGGATGCTGCTGCTGACGGACGTGCCGGGGGTCAAGGGCGCCGACGGCGAGATCATCCGCCAGATGACGCTGGAAGAGGCGCAAGGGCTGATCGACGACGGCGTCGCCACCGGCGGCATGATCCCCAAGCTGGAGACGGCCATGGCCGCCGTCCGCGCCGGGGTCGAGGCCGTGGTCATCCTGGACGGGCGTCGTCCGCACGCCATGCTGGTCGAACTGTTCACCGAGCACGGCGCCGGCACCCTGGTGAAGGCGAAGTGACGGCAGACGCTTCGGGCGGGCCGCTCGCGGCGACCACCGAGATCGGCGCCGACCTGCGCCACGTGCGGTCCTGGGTGTTCGATCTCGACAACACCCTCTACCCGCCGGAAAGCCAGTTCCTTAAGCAGGTCGAGCAGCGCATCAACCAGTATGTGGTGCGCACCTCGGGCCTGCCGTCGGCCGAGGCCTTGAGCGTGCAGAAGGGTTATCTGCACGACTACGGCACCTCCCTGGCCGGGCTGATGCTGCACTATCAGATCGACCCGCACGACTTCCTGGCCGAGGTGCATGACGTGCCGTTGGACGTGCTGACGCCCGATCCCGGCCTGCACGCGGCGCTAGAACGGCTGCAAGGCCCGCGTCTGATCTTCACCAACGGCTCGATCGGCCACGCCCGACGGGTGATGGAGCGGCTGGAGCTGACGCGCTTCTTCGACGGCGTCTTCGCCCTGGAGGACGCCGACCTGATCCCCAAGCCGGACCCGCGCACCTTCGACAAGATGCTGGCGCGCTTCGACGTCGATCCGGCGACCGCCTGCTTCTTCGAGGACACGCCCAAGAACCTCGAACCGGCGCACGCCATCGGCATGACCACCGTGCTGGTCGGGCCCAAGGCCTTCACCGCCGAGGGCGACCACATCCAACACCGGGCCGCCTCCCTGGGCCCCTTCCTGGCTGCCGCCATGCTTGACGGAGATCCGCAATGACCGACCTGACCCATCTGGAATCCGTGATCGAGACCGCCTGGGAAGATCGCGCCGAGGTATCCTCGGCCACGCGCGGCGAGGTGCGCGACGCCGTCGAGACCGCCCTGGCCCTGCTGGATTCCGGCCAGGCGCGCGTGGCCTCGCGCGGCGAAGACGGCGTGTGGACCACGCATCAATGGCTGAAGAAGGCGGTGCTGTTGTCCTTCCGCCTGAACGACAACGTCATCATGCGCGCCGGCCACGCGCCGACCCTGCCGCTGTCGGCCGATCACGCGGCCGCCGTCGGCCCCTTCTGGGACAAGGTGCCCAACAAGTTCGGCGACTGGAGCGCCGCCGACTATCAGGCGGCCGGCTTCCGCTCGGTGCCCGGCGCCATCGTCCGTCGCGGGGCTTATGTCGGGAAGAACGTGGTGCTGATGCCGTCCTTTGTGAACATCGGCGCCTATGTCGATGAAGGCTCGATGGTCGACGCCTGGGCCACGGTCGGGTCGTGCGCCCAGATCGGCAAGAACGTCCACCTGTCGGGCGGCGCCGGCATCGGCGGCGTGCTGGAGCCGCTGCAGGCCAACCCGACCATCATCGAGGACGGCTGCTTCATCGGCGCCCGCGCCGAGGTCGCCGAGGGCGTCATCGTCCGCGAAGGCGCGGTCCTGGCCATGGGCGTCTATCTGTCGGCCTCGACCAAGATCGTCGACCGGGCGACCGGCGAGATCTTCCGCGGCGAGGTGCCGGCCTACTCGGTCGTGGTGCCGGGCGCCCTGCCCGATCCGAACGGCGGCCCCAGCCTGTACTGCGCTGTCATCGTCAAGCGCGTCGACGCCCAGACCCGCGCCAAGACCGGCGTGAACGAACTGCTGCGCGACTGATTTTCCGAAGCGTGACCGCAAAAAGCGGCTGATCCACCCGTAATTGCGGCTCGCCAACCGCGTGCTCCATGGCCTTTAATGGGGGCTGTGAGTTCGGGGAGACGGCGGTGAAGATTTCGCGTCTGCGCAGGGCGGCGGTTTCGATCGGGGCGCTGGGCCTTCTGGCCCTGCCGCTGACGGCTTGTGGAGGCGGCGGAGGCGGGGGCGGAGGCGGGGGCATGGTCACGCCTCTGCCACCGCCGCCGCCGCCTCCTCCGCCCCCGCCCCCGCCTCCGCCTCCGCCTCCGCCGCCGGCGATCCCTTTGGACAGCGCGCGCGAGTATCAACGCAACTGGGGCGTCGGCGACACCCAGGCCATAGCCGCCTGGCGCACCGGCGCCACCGGCCGCGGGATCACCGTCGGCGTGGTCGATTCCGGCGTCCGGATGAACCACCAGGACCTGGCGACGAACATCTCGCCCCTGTCCACCGATATCGTCTCGGGCCGCAACCAGCGCGAGGATCAGGACGGCCACGGCACCCGGGTGGCCAGCGTCATCGCCGCCCCCTTCAACGACTACGGCACCGTCGGCGTGGCCTTCAACTCGACCATCCTGTCGATCCGGGCCGACGTCAGCGACTGCTCCAAGCCGGAAGACAAAATCTGCTTCAAGAGCAGCGACCTGGCCCGCGCCCTGGACTACGCCGTCCAGAACGGCGCCCGCGTCATCAACCTGTCGATCGGCGGCGAAAGCCCGTTGGGCGGCGCGTTTGAAGCCGCCCTGCAGCGCGCGGTCAACGCGGGCGTCGTCTTCGCGATCGCCTCGGGCAATGAGGCTGGGGCCAACCCCGAATGGCCCGGCCGCTACGCCAGCGACTCGCGCTTCGCTGGGGCCATCATCGTCGCCGGAGCGCACAATACGGCCAATGTGATCGCCGACTTCTCCAACCGAGCCGGGGTGTCCCAGAGCGTCTTCCTGTCCGCGCCGGGCGTCGATGTCATCGTCGACTGCGAGGGCGACGGCTGCTGGCGGGTCAACGGCACCTCCTTCGCCTCGCCCGCCGTGGCGGGGGCGCTGGCTCTTTTGCTGGAGGCCTTTCCCAATCTGACGGGACGCGGGGCGGTCGACATCCTGCTGCGCACCGGCCGCGAGGCGGGCGATCCGGGGACCGACGTCGTCTATGGCCGGGGCCTGCTGGACATCAGCCGCGCCTTCCAGCCCGTCGGAACCACCACCGCGCCCATGGCCGTCGGCCAGGCGGTCAACATCGCCCTCGAGCCGGGCGCCCATGTCGGCGGGCCGTTCGGCGACGCCCTGGGCCGGACCAGCGCCCTGTCGACCATCGCCCATGATGAATACGAACGGCTTTTCCGGGTCGACCTGGGCGCCGCCTACCGCCCCGCCCCGCCCCGCAGCCGGCAGCCCGATGCGCCGACGCCGATGCGCCAGTCACAGGTGACGGTGGACGGGCCCGGCGGCGCGCGCCTGGCCATGGCCGCCGCCACCCCGGTCGAACTGCCCGAGCCGGTCGTCGCCCGCTACAGCCCCTATGACGCGCCCTGGCTGGGGGACGAACCGCGCGCCGAGGCCCTGTTCGACATCCAGGCCGGACGGCTGTCCTTGACCGCCTGGCAAGGCCAGGGCGGCGCGCGCTCGCCGTTCCGCAGCCGCGCCGGCGACGGCTTCACGGCCCTGAGCCAAGCGGACCACGCCGTGCGCGGCGCCCTGAACTTCGGCGCCCTGACCGTCAGCGCCGAGCGCGGCGCGGGCGATCGCCGCGCCCCGCTGCGCCCGGTCGAGCGCGACGCCTCGACCTACGCCCGCGCCGGGCTGGACTGGCGGCTGGAAAACGGGGGCCAAGAATGGGGCGGTCTGTCGTTCAGCCTGGGCGCCCTGGACGAGCGGATGGGACCGCTGGGCGCCTATCTGCCGACGCGTTCGGACTTCGCCCTGCCGTCGCGCACCCGCTTCGCGGCGGTCGGCGCGGACGTGGACCTGGGGCGCGGCCTGACCCTGTCGGGCGAGGCGGGCGTCGGCCGCACCGAACTGGCTGGCCGCTTCCTGCACCTGTCGGCCCCGGCGCTCAGCTCGACCTGGCGCGCCTCGTTGCAGTCGGCCTGCCCGTCCTGGTCCGTCGCCAAGGCCCTGGGCTGCCGCAGCCTGACCTGGGAGATTTCCCAGCCGCTTCGGATCGAGAGCGGGACCTTCAGCGCCTGGCTGGCCGATGTCCCGCTGGAGTATTTCGACCCGGTGACCTTCTCGGAGCGGCGCTTTTCGGCCGCGCCGTCGGGACGGCAGGTCGACTTCAGCGTCCGCAGCCTGCACGCCCTGCCCGGCGGCTCCTGGCTGCAGCTGGAGGCCGTGGCCAGCCGCGAGGAGCAGCACCGCGAAGGCGCCCCTACCGGCTACGCCCTGCTGGGCAGCTGGCGGCGAGGGTTCTGAAGCCCGCTCTTCTTGCTCCCCACAGCGTGGGGAGGGGGACCGCGCAAGCGGTGGAGGGGCTGTCCGCGCGCTGACCTGAACAGATGGCGAGACGGCGATCTGATTCTGACATGCTGGCGCCCGTAGCTGGCCCCTCCACCACTTCGTGGTCCCCCTCCCCATTGCATGGGGAGGAAAGCAAAAAGGCCGGCGATCGCTCGCCGGCCTTTTCCTGTTTCAGTCTGCGGGGCTTAACGCTCCACGCACATCGCCACGCCCATGCCGCCGCCGATGCACAGGGTAGCCAGGCCCTTCTTGGCGCCCGAACGCTTCATCTCGTGCAGCAGGGTGGTCAAGACCCGCGCGCCCGAGGCGCCGATCGGGTGGCCGATGGCGATGGCGCCGCCGTTGACGTTGACCTTGGCCGGGTCGAGGCCCAGTTCCTTGACCACGCACAGAGACTGGGCGGCGAAGGCTTCGTTGGATTCGATCAGGTCCAGGTCGGCGACGCTCCAGCCCGCCTTTTCCAGCGCCTTCTTCGAGGCCGGGATCGGGCCCGTGCCCATGATGGCCGGGTCCACGCCCGCCGTGGCCCATGAGGCGATGCGGGCCAGGGGTTCGAGGCCGCGCGCCTTGGCCTCGTCGGCCGGCATCAGCACTAGGGCGGCGGCGCCGTCGTTCAGGCCCGAAGCGTTGGCCGCCGTCACCGTGCCGTCCTTGACGAAGGCCGGACGCAGCTTCTCCATGGCCTCAAGGGTGGCGCCGTAGCGGATGTATTCGTCCTGATCCACGACCACGTCGCCCTTGCGGGTCGAGATGGTGACGGGGGCGATCTCGTCGACGAACTTGCCGGCCTTCTGGGCGGCCTCGGCCTTGTTCTGCGAGGCGACGGCGAAGGCGTCCTGAGCGGCGCGGTCGATCGACCACTTGTTCGCGATGTTCTCGGCCGTCTGGCCCATGTGGTAGCCGTGGAAGGCGTCGGTCAGGCCGTCCTGCAGCATGGTGTCCTTGAAGGCCAGATCGCCCATCTTCTGGCCGTTGCGAAGCTGGGCCGTGTGCGGCGACTGGCTCATGCTTTCCTGCCCGCCGGCGACGACAATCGTCGCGTCGCCTTCGCGGATCTGCTGATAGGCCAGGGCCACGGCCCGCAGGCCCGAGCCGCACAGCTGGTTCAGGCTCCAGGCCGGGGTCTCGTTGGGCAGGCCGGCGCCGATGGCGGCCTGACGCGCCGGGCCCTGCCCTGCGCCCGCCTGCAACACTTGGCCCAGGATGACTTCGTCCACCTCGGCCGGGGCCACGCCCGCCCGCTCCAGCGCCGCCTTGATGGCGACCTCGCCCAGCTTCGACGCCGACAGGGTCGACAGGGCGCCGAGGAAGGAGCCGACCGGCGTGCGGGCGGCGGAGACGATGACGACGTCGGTCATATTTTATTCACTCCCGGGAGAAATTCTTGCGCGAGGTTGTGCCGCATTCGCGGGCGCGCGTCACCTGTTGCGATGCAGCAATCGCCAAATCGTCATCAGGGCGCCGCAGCATGGACGGAACGATGAGCGCGGCCGCGCCTTGAACAGGGAGATGCTGATGTTGCTTAAATCCCTCGCCCGACGAGTCTGCACCCCCGACGACCTGGACCTGATCGAACACTATCAGACCCGGGCCGAGCGGCTGGCCGACCTGTGGGTCCATGCGGTCGGCCTGGCCTTGGCGGCGGTCGGCGGCGTGGTCCTGGCGGTGCTGGCCAGCCTCTATGTGGGCGTCGGCGCGGCGGTGTCGACGGCTATCTACGCCCTGTGCCTGGTGGCCATGCTGACGGCGTCCACCGTCTATAACCTGACCCACCCCTGCGCGGCGCGGCCGGTGCTGCGACGGCTGGACGAGGCAGCCATCTTCCTGATGATCGCGGGCAGCTACACCCCCTTCACGACCCAGAGGTTCGAGGGCGGCTGGGCCATCGGCTTCACCCTGGCCGTGTGGCTGATGGCCTTCGCGGGCGCCGGGGTGAAGATCCTGGCGCCGCGCCTGTCGGACGCTTTCTGGAGCCTGGTCTACGTCCTGTTCGGCTGGGTGGCCGTGGTCGCGCTGAAGCCGATGATCGAGACGGTGCATCCGCTGGCCCTGGGCCTGCTGGTGGCCGGGGGGCTGATCTACACCTCGGGCGTCTTCGTCTTCATCAGCCGCAAGATCCGCTTCCGCCGCGCCATCTGGCACGGCTTCGTCGTCACCGGGGCGGGAGTGCACTGGACGGCGGTGCTGGTCGGGGTGGTGCTGGTCGGGGGCGCCTGAACGCCCGCTTGACGCCAAGCCTCACTGGGGACTCGCCTTCGCGCGCGCAATGCGGGATGGTTGGGCGTTGCAACAACGCGAGAACAAGCGTGGCCGACAAGAAATCCGAGGGCGGAAAAACCCGTGACGGCATGGTCGTCATCAAGAAGTATGCGAACCGGCGGCTCTATAACACCGCCACCAGCGCCTATGTGACGCTGGATGATCTGGCCCGCATGGTGCGCGAAGGCGTGGAGTTCGTGGTCTATGACGCCAAGACCAACGACGACCTGACCCGCCAGATCCTGACCCAGATCATCTTCGAGGAAGAAAGCCGCGGCGAGGCCCTGCTGCCGGTGCAGTTCCTGCGACAGCTGATCGGCTTCTACGGCAATTCGATGCAGGCGGTCCTGCCCTCCTATCTGGAGATGTCGCTGGACAGCTTCACCCGCCAGCAGGAGCAGCTGCGCGGCCAGTTCACCCGCGCCTTCGCCGCCGCGCCAGGCGGCGGGCTGATGGAGGAGGCGGTGCGCCAGAACATGGCCATGTTCGAGCGCGCCATGAAGATGTTCCCCGGCTTCGCCTATGGCCGCCCCGAAGGCGAGCCGGCCGAGCCCCCCCCCCCGAATCCAGGAGCGACGCGAAGTCGGAGCAGGCCTCCGAGGGCGCGGCCCTGGACGAGATGCGCCGCCAGATGGACGAGATGCGGGCCCAGATCGACCGCCTCGCCCAGGCCAAGGGCTGAGGCCCCTCCCGTGACGGACGAGATCCGTCCCATCGGCGCGCCGGACCCGCTGAACGATCCCGTCGTCGAAGACCGCCGCGAGAGCGACCGCCGCCGTCGCGAGCGGCGGCGCGCCCGCGCCCTGATCGCGGCCGAGGCGGAAACGTCGGAGGAGGCGGCCGATCCTGCCGCCGGCCCGGCAAAGCCTGCCGTCATGCCGCCTCCGCCGCCTGCGGCTTTCGCCGCCCAGGTGCTGGGCCAGTCGGGGCAGAAGCGCGGGCTGAAAGGCGGCGCGCCTGTGCTGGACGCGGCGCGCGCCACCTATCTGGGCCGGGAATATTCGGGGCGGCACGATCGCCGCCCCTCGCCGGGACGGGCGCGCAAGACCGAGATCTGAGGCGGCCAAGGCGGGTTGGCGCCCGGCTTGCGTGGGCGCAGGCGTCAATCGTCTTCGGATCGCGCCATGCCCGACGCTCTCGCCCTCGCCGCCCGCCTGTTCGACGCCACGGTCGTGGCCGTGATCTTCCTGGCCTTCAGCTAGGCGTTCAGCCCTCCCCCAAACGGCCGTCATCCTTGGGGAATGAAGCCGCGTAGCATGAGACGGCGTAGCATCGGGCGGCGGAGCATGAGGCTGCGTGGCAGGCCCCGATCAGAACTCGGTGATCGCCCCCGGGCGGCGGGAGCGCGACTTCAGCCACATCACGCCCAGCAGGTCCGAGAAGGACGCCCGCAGCCGGCCCCAGTTGGTGTATTTCGAGCGGCCCGTCTCGCGGTGGCGGTGATCGACCTCGAGGTAGCGGTTCTCATACCCCTCGCGGATCATCAGCGCCGGCAGATAGCGGTGGATGTGATCGAAGTAGGGCAGGCGCAGGAAGACGTCGCGGCGGAAGGCCTTCAGCCCGCAGCCGGTGTCGTCGGCGTCGTCGCCCAGCAGCTTCTTGCGGATGCGATTGGCCCACAGGGAGGCCTGGCGCTTGGCGGTGCTGTCCTGGCGCTTGGCCCGGACGCCGCCGACCAAGGCGACACTGGGCGGGGCGGCGATCAAGGCGTCGGCCAGGCGCGGGGCGTCGGCGGGCGGGTTCTGGCCGTCGCCGTCCAGGGTGACGACGATCGGCGCCCGCGCGGCCAGGACGCCGGTGCGCACCGCCCGGCTCTGGCCCGCATTGGTCCCGTGCGACAGCACCCGCAGGGCGGGCAGTTCGGCCATCGCCGCCTGCAGCTCGGCCAGGGTCGAATCCCGGCTGGCGTCGTTGACGAAGATCATCTCATAAGACCGCCCGGCGAAGGCCTCGGCGATTTCGCGCGCCAGGGGCACGGCGGCGCCGGATTCATCATGCACGGGCACGACGATGGAGATGTCAGGCTGGGCAGCGGAACGGTCGATCATCGTGGCTCTGTAGCGCAGGCGGCGGCCGAACGAAACGCCGCGTCCACAGGCGGCGCTCAAGCTGAAGCTTCCGGGCGATGCGTCCGGCGTGATACGACAGCGCCATGAACCGCCCGAACCTGGATCGCTACATCGCCGGCTGGCGCGGCCCTGTCCTCGCGGCCCTGCTGGCCCTGATCGCGGGCCTGCCCAGCCTGCTGCTGCTGCCGCCGCTGGACCGCGACGAGAGTCGCTTCGCCCAGGCCACGGCCCAGATGCTGGAAAGCGGCGACTTCGTCGACATCCGCTTCCAGGACGAGCCCCGCTGGAAGAAGCCCATCGGCATCTACTGGATGCAGGCCGCCGCCGTGGCCGCGACCTCGGACGTCGAGGACCGCGACATCCAGCCCTATCGCCTGCCGTCCCTGCTGGGGGCCATGCTGGCGGCCTGGGCCATCGCCTGGGCGGGCGTCGCCCTGTTCGGCCAGAGGGCGGGCTTCCTGGCCGGGGCCATGATGGGCGCCACCTTCCTGCTGTCGAGCGAGGCGGGCATCGCCAAGACCGACGCCATGCTGTGCGGCCTGACCACCCTGTCCATGGCGGCCCTGGCGCGCATCTATATGGCCACGCGGGCGGGCGAACGGCCCGAGCGGCTGCACAAGCTGCTGTTCTGGGCGGGCATCGGCCTGTCGATCCTGATCAAGGGGCCGATCGGCCTGCTGGTCGTGGCCCTGTCGATCCTCGCCCTGTCGATCTGGGACCGGAACATCAAATGGCTGGGCCGCCTCGGCTGGGGCTGGGGCCTGCCGCTGGTCGCCCTGCTGGTCGGGCCGTGGGCCATCGCCATCACCATCGCCACCGACGGCGGCTTCTGGCGCGAGGCCATCGGCGGCGATCTGGCCCCCAAGATCGCGGGCGCCCATGAAAGCCACGGCGGCTTCCCCGGCATGTATCTGCTGCTGTCGCCCCTGCTGCTGTTCCCCGCCACCCTGATGCTGCCCGCCGCCCTGTCGACCGGCTGGCGCCGCCGCGCCGAGCCCGCGGTGCGCTTCGCCGTCTGCTGGCTGGTTCCGGCCTGGCTGATGTTCGAGCTGGCCCCGACCAAGCTGTGGCACTACACCCTGCCCACCTTCGGCGCGATCGCCCTCCTGGCCGCCGCCGCCCTGACCCAGCCGATCGGCAAGGTCTCGCGCGTCACGGGCGCTCTGCTGGGCCTGTTCGCCGCCGTCGTTATCTGCCTGATCACCGTCTACGGCCTGACCGAATATGGCCGCTCGACCGCCCAGACCTGGGCGACCGTGACCATCGTCTTCGCCGTCATGGCCGCCGCCGTCGGGGGCTTCCTGCTGCTCAACCGCGCGGCGATCACCGGGGTGCTGATGGCCCTGGCCTTCGGCGTCATCGCCCACGCAGGCCTGGCCGGGACCATCCGCCAGCTGCGCCCCCTGTCGATCGCGCCGCGCCTGGTCCAGACGCTGGACTCGGCCGAGCTGAGCCCGCGCCAGGGGCGCTATCCGGGTCCCGTGGCCATCACCGGCTTCCATGAGCCCAGCTTCGTCTTCCTGACCAGCAAGGACACCGAGCTGACCGACGGCCCCGGCGCCGCCCGCGCCCTGGGCGAGGGCCGTCCCGCCATCGTCGAGGCGCGCGACGACGAGGCCTTCCGCCACGCCCTGGCCGACCTGGGCGCCGCCGGGCGGGCCGTCGGCGTGGTCACCGGCCACAACTATTCCTCGGGCGACGACGTGCGCCTAACCGTCTATGCGCCTGCCGGGGCAGGCGAGAGGAGCGCGCGCTGATGGGACGCTTCATCCAGATCGTCGAGGTCGGGCCGCGCGACGGCCTGCAGAACGAGAAGACGGTGCTGGAGCCCGCCGTCCGCGTCGACTTCATCCAGCGGCTGGAGGCGGCGGGAGCCAGACGGATCGAGACCGTCAGCTTCGTCCATCCCAAATACGTGCCCCAGATGGCGGGCGCCGAAGAGGTCATGGCCGCCCTGCCCCGCGCCGAGGGCCGCAGCCGCATCGGCCTGGTGCTGAACGGCAAGGGCTATGACCGCGCCCTCGGCACCGCGGTGGACGAGGTCAACGTCGCCATGTCCGCGACCGACGGCTTCGGCCTGAAGAACCAGGGCCTGACCGTCGACCAGCAGGTGCAGATGCTGTCCGACATCATGGCGGGCCGCGCGAACGCGGACGGCGCGCCCGGCGCCACGCCGAAGCTGTCGGCCACCCTGTCCTGCGTCTGGGGCTGCCCGTTCGAGGGCGAGGTCTCGGTCCAGCAGGTCGGCGACCTGGTCGCCCGCATCGCCGCCCTGGGCGTCGAGGAGATCGCCCTGGCCGACACCATCGGCGTCGGCGACCCGTGGAGCGTGACCAGGAAGGTCGAGGCCGCCCGCCAGGCCGCGCCGGACGCGACCTTGCGCCTGCATTTCCACGACACCCGCAACACCGGCCTGGCCAACGCCTATGCCGGCGTCGAGGCCGGGGTGGACGTGCTGGACGCCTCGGTCGGCGGTATCGGCGGCTGCCCCTTCGCCCCCGGCGCGACCGGCAATCTGGCCACCGAAGATCTGGTTTACGCCCTGCACCGCGGCGGCTTCGAAACCGGCTATGATCTTGATGCCCTTATCGACACGGCCCGCTGGATCGGCGACAGGCTCGGCAAACCCAACCCCAGCGCGCTGAGCCGGGCGGGTCGCTTTCCAGCGTCCCGCAGCTGACCTCAGCCGCGACCCTCTTCGTTGAAGCCACCGGCGCCAACCCCTCCTCTTTCTCGGAACGCCATGCCCTCCATCTGCATCGACGGCTACAACCTCACCCTGTCCCAGGGAACCGGCATCGCCACCTACGGCCGCAACCTTCTGACCAACGCCCGGGCGATCGAGCTTCGCACCGAGGTCCTGTACGGCCCGGAGGTGAAGCGCAGCCGCAACGAGGTGCTGAACGAGGTGGCGCTGGTGGACGCCGAACGTCCGGCCCGCCCCCTGAACGGCCGGCGCAAGGCCATCCGCATGATGGACACCTTCAAGGCCCGCTTCGGTTGTTCGGCCCACCCCGTCAAGCCGTCGGGCGAGGTCATCTGGCCGACCCGGGGCGGCGGCCGTCCCGACGCCGACCAGTTCTGGGCCGCACCGTCGCTGTTCAAGCTCGCCAACCGCTCCTTCCAGGCCTATCGCAAGATGACGCCCGTGACCTTCGACGCCGCCACCGAGGCGCCGCGGCCGGACGTCATGCATTGGACCTGCCCGCTGCCGCTGCACGCCAGCGACGCGCCCAACATCTACACCTTCCACGACCTGATCCCGCTGCGCCTCCCGCACACCACCCTCGACGACAAGCGGGCGTTCATGGCCCTGTGTCAGGCCGTCGTTCGCCGCGCGGACCACATCGCCGTCGTGTCGGAAACCACGCGACAGGACCTTGAGCGCATCCTGAAGGTGCCCGCGTCGAAGATCACCAACACCTATCAGGCCATCTCCCTTCCCGAACGGCTGAGGGCCCGCACCGACGAGGAAGTGCGCCAGGAACTCGAAGGCGTGTTCGACCTGCCATGGAAGGGCTACTTCCTCCATTTCGGCGCCATCGAACCGAAGAAGAATCTGGGCCGCATCGTCGAGGCCTATCTGTCGTCCGGCGTGAAGACGCCCCTGATCCTGATCGGCAAGCAGGGATGGCTGGTCGACGGCGAGACCGCGTTGCTGACGCAGATCAAGCGGGACCGCGGGGCGAACGCCCAGCGCATCCGCCAATACGACTATATGCCCTTCCCGTTGCTGCTGAGCCTGATCCGGGGGGCCAAGGCCACGCTCTTTCCCTCGCTCTATGAAGGCTTCGGTCTGCCGGTCCTGGAATCGATGGCCCTGTCCACGGCGACGCTCGCCTCGACCGGGGGCTCCCTGCCGGAAGTCGCCGGCGACGCCGCCCTCATCGTCGATCCTTATGATGTTCAGGCCATGGCGCGGGGCATCCGGGAGCTGGATCACGACCACGCCATGCGCGAGGAACTGGAGCGCCGAGGCCTGGTCCAGGCGGGGAAGTTCACGCCGCAGGCCTATCAGCAGCGGCTGAAGGCGCTTTACGGCCAGGTCGGCGTCTGAGCCGGAGGGGAAAGGGTCAGGCGTCTGCCCGCTCGAGGATCACCGCGCGCACCTCGCCGTCGCAGAGGCCCTGGCTCCATAGCCGCACCTCCAGCGGAGGGGCGGCCGGCGCGAGGTGCTGGGCCGGAAGGTCGAACTCCAGGGTCACGCGCCGCTCGCCGCGATGAAAGGCCAGGCCTTCGGTCGCGAACACCTGCTCCCCGGCGCAGACCTCAAGGACCAGCGCGCGCTCGTCCCGACGCCGCCCCATCAGGCGCGGGCCGTCGATCCTCAGATCGACATGAAGGCGATGAGCCCCAGGAAGGCGTTTCAGATAGGGGCCGTAAAAGACGTAGCCCTCCTCGCCCTTCACGATATCGAACGTCCCGTCCCGCCGACGCCCTGCGGGTCCGGGCGTCAGCGCCTCCAGCAAGGCCTCGGAAGCCAGCGCTCCTGGGGCCAGGCGCGCTGGACGCAGACGCGTCGTCGCGGGGGCCAGCGTCACCTCGAAATGCCGCCGCAGGAAGGTCTCGAAATCACAGTGGACGGCGTTGAGCCCCAGGACCGGCCGCGGCGCCAGCCCCTGGGCGAGGCGGGCGGCCTCGCCCTTGATCCATTCCCCCAGGCGCGTCCAGAAGGCCGCGTCCGCCCCAGCCTCGTCCCGCGACGACGGCGCGTCGATGATCAGCGCCTCGGCCGCTTCGGCCGCGCCCGTCAGGGGTTGGAACCCGGCTTCGACCAACAGCCGCGAGACGAACTCGCGATTGTCCGCATCGCCGCCGATCCAGCCCAGGCGAGCGCCGCGATCGGCGTTCAGGAGCCGGTCGATGAGGAACAGCGCGGCGTGCAGGCGATGGCGCGGAAGCTGGCCGTAGGTGGCTGGCCCATAGACGACGTCGCTCATCGCGCGGCTGTCGGCCTCGCCCGCCGCGTCGGCCAGCATCGAGGCCAAGCCGCGCGCCGGGCGCGCGTTCAGGTCGATGATCTCGAAGTCCTGTTCGGGCGCTCCCCAGTGCGGATCGGACCAGGGGTCGTCGGCGGCGCGCTCGACGAACCGCTCCCAGCTGTCTTCCTGACGCTGAGCTGCGTGCTTGGCCTGGGTGCCAGACGTATGTTCGCAGTGAAAGACCGCCGGGCCGCCCGCCAGGCGGCTGGGCGCGCCGAGACGCGCGGCCATCCTGACCGCCAGGTTGGAATCCACATGCCAGGCCCGCTGCATGCGCTCGTCGAACCCGCCGATCGCGAAGAAGTCCGCGCGCGGTGCCAGTTGGAAGTCCCCCGGGGCGTCGAAGCCGATATCGGGATCGTGATGCAGCACCGTCTCCCGAAGGGGCAGGCGATCGCACCACGCCCGCACCTGATCGGCCGCCTGCCTCGGCTGCGTCCGTCGCAGTTGCTCCCACATGAAGCGGGGCAGTTCGTGCCGGGGCGCGCCGTAATAGCCGTCGCGAACCTGGACGAGCGCATCGGCCAGCTCCGTCCCTGACGAGATCATAAGGACGTCCGGATTGGTGGACAGCACCCATCGGTTCGCCGGATTGGTGCGGCGCAGGCCGATGTTGCGGGCGATGGACTCGATGACCGCGGGCGCGTCCGCTGCCACCCTGCGCTCATGAAAGGCGGGGCGCACCCGCACCACCCGAAGCCGCCGCCTGGCCGCCTCGGTCAAGGTGTCGTCGATCGCCTCGGGGAAGGTGATGAACTCATCGGCGGTATTGTAGTCGACGAAGACGATCTCATCGTCGGGCTGGGTCAGGGCCTCGGCGATCGAGTTCAGGCTCAGGGCCGCCCGCCGCTGAAGCTTGGCGCCATAATCGTCGTTGCGACCATAGACGAGGACCGAAATCACCCTTGGAATCTCCGCCCTTCGGCGGCCAGGCCCTTTTCGACGGCCCAGAGGTCCCAGTTGGAGGCGGAGCTCAGCACGACCTCGTAGTCATCGTCTAGAAGACCTTTGATCTTCTCGATGCGATCCGCCACGCGGTTATGCTCGATCGTGAGCACCTTGGGACGGTAGCCCGCGTCCAGGATCGCCTCGAGAATTTCGACGTCCGGCCCCTCGACGTCAATGGATACGTAGTCGACGTCCTTCCGGACCCCGCTGTCCTGCAGCAGGTCGCCGATGGCGACGCTCTCCACCTGATGCTCCTCGAAGACCGAGCGGTCGTGATGGTCGCCCGAGGCGAACTCGGCCAGGCTCGAAATCTCGGGGAAACTCGGCACATGGCGGAAGGAAAGCAGGCCTGCGGCCTGCGGCAGGGCCGCCGCCTTGGCCAGTTGCGCCAGGGGGCGGGCTTCCTCGATCGCCGGCCAGAAGTGCGGGTTGGCTTCGACCAAAAGCCCGCGCCAGCCGAAATCGCGCTCGAGCGTCAGGGTGTTCGACAGATGGACGCCGTCGCCCACGCCGATCTCCACGAACTGTCCCTTCCGCCGCCCCCCCGTCGCCATGAGGACGAAGGCGTCCTGCAGGAGTTGGGCATGGAAACGCATCGACGCCGAGTGCACCGCTTCCAGGAACCGCAGGTTCCACGCCGTTTCCGCCGACGCGCGGCCGCCGGCGGCGTAGGCTTCGTACAGGCACTGGACCGCGCCGTTCAAGCGTTCGTCAAACCTGCTTGCCATGAGCACCAATTCTCAAATTCGCTGCGGAGCTTATTTCAACTGGCGCAACAGCTTCTTACTGACAAGCCACGGCTGACGGCCGTCGGTCCAGAGCCGCACCTCCAGGCCCTCGCGGACCTTGGCCGCCAGCTCCGGCCCGATCTCGAATTCCGGACGCCACCGGAAGCGCCCGGGACCGGCGCGCTTCAGCTCGAAGATTTCGGCCTCGATCACGTCATCGACGTTCCAGACGATCTCGGCGACCATCCGGCTGGCGCGGAGGGCGCGATCGAACCGGCTCCGCCAGGGCACGCTGAGCTCCAGGTCCAGCCTGTAGCGGCCCTGAACCAGGCGGATGTTCGGTCCGTAGAGACGGTGTCCCGCCTCATCCTGCACCTCCAGCCTCAGCCCGCCTTCGGAATCGATGACGGAGCCGGCGCGCTTGCTCAGCGGGATCAGGTCCAGAACGGCGGCGCCGGTCGTCGCGACCCGGGCGCTGTCATTCGCCGCGATCCAGGGGCCGGGAAGAGGGTTCGGAGCGGCGACCTTGGCGGCAGGCGCTGCGGATTGAACCACCGGCGGCTTGGCCGCCAGCTGCGCATGGGCGGCCTCCAGCCTCGCGGCGAGGTAGTGCGCCAGGGCGTTGGGCAGGGCGGCGTCCCTGATCGGCTTGACGGTGGCCACGCGCTGCCGCGCTTCCTCGAAGAAGCGCGCGTAGGCCGCGCCGATCCGCTCGGGCGCATGATGGCGCGCGGCATAGGCGTGGTTCTCGGCGCGCGGGCAGGTCTCGGCGTCGGCCAGGACGTCCCGCACCGCCAGCGCCAGGGCCGTCACGTCGCCGACCGGGGCGGAGCGGCCTCGGCCCCCCTGGGCGAATTCGCCGATGGCGCCCGTGCGGAAGCCCGCGATGGGGGTGCCGCAGGCGATCGATTCCAGCGCCGTATTGGAGAAGGTCTCCTCCAGCGAGGGAATGACGGTGACGTCGGCGGCGCTGAAGAAGGCCGCCAGCCGGGTCTTGTCGGCGATATGCCCCAGCTGGCGAATCTCGAACGGCGCGTCGATGGCGATCTGGCGACGGCCGGCGCAGATGACCACGAGGTCCTCGGCCGCTGTTTCGCGCGCCAGGCGCTTGAGCATCCGCTCGAACTCGGCCGCGCCCTTGATGGCGGAATTGAAGGACGGCACATAGGCCACGATCCGCTTGTCCGCCGGAAGGTCCAGCATCCGGCGCGCCTCGGCCTGATCGATCGGGCGGAAGACGGTCGTGTCGATCGGATTGGGAATCTTCTCGACGCGGCAACCGGCGAACAGCGGCGACTGCTCGACGATGGCGCGGGTATGGTCGCTCAGCACCACCACCGAGACGTTGTCCATGTTCCAGTTGTCGCGCTTGTAGGCGAACTGGGCGTGCGGCAGGCTGACCTCCGCGGGCTGGAACTGCGGGCAGGGCAGGCAGGCCTGACGCCAGTTGTCGCAGCCATGGAAGAAGTGGCAGCCCCCCGTCAGCGGGTGCATGTCGCGGATGGTGAAGACCACCGGCTTGCCGCAGTTGGTCAGCCAGGCGATGTTCTCGTTGGACAGGAAGCGCGCGTACCAGTGCAGGTTGATGACGTCGACGTCCGCGACCATCGCCTCCAGTTCCGCCTGGGGCACGCCGTCGGTGTCGATCGAGAAGATGGTGTGGTCCTGACGCAGGAACGCATCCCTGGGGTGCACATTGTCGCCCAGGCGGGACGCGGCGATGCGCAGCGGCGCGGCGCCCGGAACGGCCTTCCAGCCCTCGAACAGGTTGCGGAACCGAACGGTCGACGGCACGCCGGCCGCCAGCAGCGCCAGATGGACCCCGCGCGCGGCGCCGCCCGCGCCCTGGGTCAGGGCGGTGGACAGCAGCAGCGGCCGCACGGCGCTGCTCCGGGCCGTCGCCAGCGCCTCCTCCAGCAGGGCCATCTGGCGCGCGCCGGAGAAATGCTCCAGCCGGGCCCTGGCCACCTCGAGGTTGTCGCCGTTCAGGCCGCCGCCGTCGATGATCGCCTCGATCGCCTGGGCCAGGGACTCGGGGTCGGCGTGGCGGGCGATGCGGACATGGTCGTTCGGCTCGCCCGCGACCTCGGGCTGGCCGCCCGCGTCCGTGACCACCACCGGCAGGCCCGCGGCGATCCCTTCCAGGATGGACATGCCGAAGGTCTCCGACCGGGCGCCCTGGCCGCTGGTGTAGGTCGAGGCCGACACCAGCAGGTCGAAGGCGTTGAGGAAGTCGGGCTCCTCGTCGAAATTGACGAAGGGACGGAAGGTCACGCCGCCCGACACCCCCTCGCGCGCGGCGACCGCCCGCAGATGCTCAAGCTCGCGATCTTCCTGCCCATAGACGAAGGTCACATGGGCCTCGCGTCCCCGCCGCTTCAGCAGGGCCAGGGCGCACAGCAGGTGCTCCTGCCCCTTCCAGCCCACCAGACGGCCGATGCTGACGATCCGCACGGGCGCCCCGCCCCGTCGGGCCGCCGTCTTCTCGCGCCCCGGCTTGCGGTGCTGGAAGAAGCGGTCGTGGACGACGTTGTGGACCAGGGAGACCTTGTGGAAGGGCACGCCCGCGTCCACCAGGGCGTCGCGCAGATAGCGCGACACGGCCGTGAACCGGCTGGCAGGGGACCGGGCCGCCACGCCGAGCAGATAGCGGCTGTAGTCCGTGTCCTTGACCAAGTCGAACACGTCGATGCCATGGCACATATAGAGGGCGGGCGCCTTCTGATGGGCCTCGCCCAGCCGGCTCAGCAGACGCCAGCCGTTGATGGCGAAGTGGAAGACGAAGCCCTCGAACTCCACACCGCCGATCAGGTCCTCGACCAGGGCGCGGTAGAGCCGCGGCGGCGTCTGCGCCGGATTCAGGGTGACGACCAGGTCGAACGGCCGCTCGTTCGGCAGGACCCGCTTGTCGCACAACACCACGTGGACGCGATCGTCGTGGGCATTCCAGCGATTGATGAGATCGGGGATGAAGGTCTCGGACGGCCGCGAGAAGACTTCCAGATAGTGCAACAGCACCTTGCGCCCCGCGGCCGCGCGCTTGACCCCCTCGACCAGGGCGATGAGGGCCGCGACATCCACGCCCGCCGCCTCGATATTGGCCCGGCGGGGATCGAGGCCCAGCACGCGGCACAGGTCCCAGCGCGGCTGGAAGGCCGGGTCCTCGGCCTTCACGCGCCGCAGCCCCCAGACATGATGCAGCATCTCCTTCAGCGCCGAGAGGAACAGCGGCGCCGACGCATGGAAGTCCGGCGACTGGAGATCGGCCAGGACGGTGCGGACATAGCGCAGGATCGCGCCCGCCTGCTTCTCCTCGAAGCGATAGAGATACAGCGCCTCGGCCACGTCCTCCGGCAGGAAGGGGAAGAACAGGCGGTAAGAATTCACCCATTCTCGGATGACCAGGCGCCGATGCGCCTCTGACTGGGCCGACGACAGCCCCCCTTCAGCGAAATAGAGTCCCCGTCCTTCGATCAGGCGGAAGGCCACGCCCATCTCGCGGGCCCGACGCATCCAGATGGCGTCGGAAACGATCCGCAAGCCAGGATCATAAAGCCCCACCCGCTCATAGACGGCCTTGGGCACGAGGAAGGCCGAATGGTTGATGCCCAAATGGTGAAGGAAAACGCCGTCGGTCATGACTGATGACTTCACGCTGCGGGCGCCGTGCGTGTAGCTGGAATAGACGACTTCGTCCGCACGGGGCGCAGCCTGAACCAGTCGCTCGACGAAATCGGGCTCATAGGTGTCAGCGGCGTGAAGGATCAGGACATAGTCCCCGGTCGCGCGGCGGATGCCCTTGTTGATGGCGTCGTAGATGCCTTCGTCCGGCTCGGACGTCCACGACGCCAGGCCGTCGGCGTAGCGGCGGATGACGTCCAGGGTTTCGTCCGTGCTGCCGCCGTCGACGACAATGTGCTCGATCGCGCCATAGGTCTGGGCCCGGACGCTCTCGATCGTCTGCGCCAGGGGCGCCGCACGATTCCTCACGACCGTGACGACGGACACCAGCGGCATTTCGTTGCTCATGAAGGCACTCAATTCTTTCGACGGCGCGGCCTGACGCTTCAGCCCGCCGATCAGGGACGCTCCCCGCCGACGGGTCCGCGCGCCCGGTTACAGGTTAGAGATCGGCCTTCACGGCCCGGTAAACGCTCTCGATCCCGTCCCGCAACCCGACGGCGGGGCTCCAGCCCATGGCGCGCAGCTTGTCGCCGCTCATCAGCTTGCGCGGCGTACCGTCCGGCTTGGACGAATCCAGGCGAATCTCGCCCTCGAAGCCGACCACGTCGCAGATCATCCGCGCCAGATCGATGATGGGGATATCCTCGCCCGACCCCACATTGACGTGCTCCTCGCCCGAGTAGCGCTGCATCAGGAAGACGCAGGCGTCGGCGCAGTCGTCGGCGTGCAGGAATTCCCGCCGCGGCGTCCCCGTGCCCCACAGCAGGACATGGTCCGCGCCCGCGACCTTGGCCTGGTGCGCCTTGCGGATCAGGGCCGGCAGGACGTGGCTGGTGTTCAGGTCGAAGTTGTCGCCGGGCCCATAGAGGTTCGTCGGCATGGCGCTGATGAAGTCGCAGCCGTGCTGGCGGCGATAGGCCTGGGCCAGTTTGATGCCGGCGATCTTGGCGATCGCATACCATTCGTTGGTCGGCTCCAGCGGGCCGGTCAGCAGGGCGCTCTCCGGGATCGGCTGGGGGGCCAGCTTCGGATAGATGCAGCTGGAGCCCAGGAACAGCATCTTGCCGACCCGATGCCTGTGCGCCGCCTCGGTCACGTTCGCGGCGATCATCAGGTTGTCGTAGAGGAAGTCCGCCGGATAGGTGTCGTTGGCCAGGATGCCGCCGACCTTGGCCGCCGCCATGAACACCGCGTCGGGGCGCGCGTCCCCGACGAAGGCGTCGACCTGGGCCGGGTCCTTCAGATCGACCTCGGCGTGCGTCGCGGTCAGGATTTCGCAGCCTTCGTCCTGAAGGCGCCGCACGATGGCGGAACCCACCATCCCGCGATGCCCCGCCACCCAGACGCGCTTGCCCCCCAGGGGGAAGACGACCTCACTCGGCATTGCGGCGCTGCTCCTTGGCCACGGCCACAAGGTCGGCGGCGACCATCTCGGCGCAGAGCTGCTGCCATTTGGTCTCGTGCGCCCAGCCCAGCTTTTCCCTGGCCTTGGTCGGATCGCCGATCAGCAGGTCGACCTCGGTCGGGCGGAAGTAGCGCGGGTCGATCTCGACGTAGATCCGGCCGGTCTCGGCGCAGATTCCCTTTTCATCGACGCCCTGGCCCTCCCAGCGCAGCCTCACCCCGGTCTGGCCGAAGGCCTCGGTGACGAAGTCGCGGATCACGGTCGTCTCGCCCGTGGCCAGGACGTAGTCGTCCGGCTCGTCCTGCTGCAGCATCAGCCACATGCCGCGCACATATTCGCGCGCATGGCCCCAGTCGCGCCGGGCGTCGATGTTGCCGAGGAAAAGCCGGTCCTGATAGCCCAGCTTGATGGCCGCGGCCGCCCGCGTGATCTTGCGGGTGACGAAGGTCTCGCCGCGCAGCGGGCTCTCATGATTGAACAGGATGCCGTTGGAGGCGTGCAGGCCGTAGGCCTCGCGGTAGTTCACCACGGTCCAGTAGGCGTACAGCTTGGCCGCCGCATAGGGGCTGCGCGGATAGAAGGGGGTCGTCTCCGACTGCGGGACCTCCTGAACCTTGCCGTACAGTTCGGAGGTCGAGGCCTGGTAGAACCGCGTCTTCTTCTCCAGCCCCAGGATGCGGATCGCCTCGAGCAGACGCAGCGTGCCGACGGCGTCGGCGTTGGCGGTGTATTCCGGCGTCTCGAACGACACCTGGACGTGGCTCTGCGCCGCCAGATTATAGATTTCGTCAGGTTGAACCTGCTGGACAATGCGGATCAGATTGGTCGAATCCGTCATGTCTCCATAGTGCAGGATGAAACGGGGATCCTGGTCGTGAGGATCCTGGTAGATGTGATCGATCCGACCGGTGTTGAAGGACGAGGAACGCCGCTTGATGCCGTGAACCGTATATCCCTTGGACAACAGAAGCTCGGCCAGATAGGCGCCGTCCTGCCCCGTCACCCCGGTGATCAAGGCAACCTTGTTACCCGCCGTCATTCTCAACACTACCCTTCAACTCAGAATCTTTCTTACCGTAACCGCCGTTCGCCCCAAGCGCGAGCATAAACGTCCCCGTCTCCCTCATCCGGCGAAAGCGAGCCCGAAGAGCAACACACGGAGTCTTACGGAGCGAAGCCTAGGTCGCGGCGGGCGGCTGATCGACCCGGCAGACCCGGACGTCGAAGAACTCGAACACGCCGCCGAGCGAGCTTTCCGCCAGGATGAGCCGCAGCTCCGCCCCGGTTTCGGCCCGCCACTCATACTCCGCGGACACCTCGAACACGCCCTCGCGCCCAGGCACGAACGCATGAGAGGCGTAGGTAGCGTTCTCGCCCCACTCCAGCCGGTAGGTGTGGCGGCAGGCCCACCGATCGACCAGGAAGGTCGCCGTCGCCCGCCAGACGCCGGCGGGCATCAAATCGTAGGGCCCCCAGACCAGGGCGCGCGCGCGCCCCGCGACATCCATGCGCTGGACGCGCTCCCGTCGCTCCGCCTCGCGCATGTCCAGGTGGAACCGCTCCGGCCCCCAAATCCGCGTCTGCGTCGAGGGTGCCCCGCCGGTCCCCGTCACGCCGCCCCCAGCCATGCATAGATGTCGACCGCCTCCTCGATGTCCTCGAAGATGCGCGCCTGGCCGCTTTCGACCAGCAGGGCCCGGTCGCAGTAGGTCCTGATCAGATGGGTGTCGTGCGACGCGATCATGAAGGCCCGATCGGCGCGCTTGGCGAACAATTCCTCGTTGCACTTCTTCTGGAAGCGCGCGTCGCCGACCGCCACCAGTTCATCGATGAGGTAGCAGTCGAAGTCGATGGCCAGCGACAGGCCGAAGGCCAGTCGCGCGCGCATCCCCGAGGAGTAATGACGGCATGGCTCCTTGAGCGCGCGGCCCAGCTCGGCGAAGTCGTCCACCCGCACCAGGAGCTCGTCGTAATCCTTGCCATAGAGGCGGGACAGAAAGCGGATGTTGTCCAATCCGGTCAAACTGCCCTGAAAGCCGCCGGCGAACCCGATCGGCCAGGACGGCCTCATGCGCCAGTCGATGCTGCCGCCGCTGACCGGCAGCACGCCGCCCAGCATCTTGATGAGCGTGGACTTGCCCTGGCCGTTGCGGCCGAGGATCGCCAGGCGTCCGCTGCGCTCCAGATCAAAGCTCAGGTTCGTGAACAGGGAACGGTTCGCGTGGCGGTAGGACTTGGACAGTCCGACGACCCTCAGCCCCACGTCGTACGGCGCTTCAGGCTCGACCGTCACTCTTGACGATGCTCCCGCAGGCCCGCCCAGAGCAGACGCCCCAGCAGATACAGCGCCAGGCTGCTCAGAAACACAATCAGGAACGCCCGCAGGCGTCGGGGCTCCATCGGCTGGTCGGCCAGATTGGGCTCGACGATCCGGTCCAGGTACAGCTTCTGACGCCGCGCGTCCTGCTCGGCCGTGAGCAATGCGGCCGAGGCCTGGAGCAGGGCCTTCTCGGCCACCTCGCGCTGCAAGGCGAGGCTTTCATAGGCGGCGATCTTGGGCGCCAGCGACCCCGCTCGCCCCGTCAACTTGGCCCGCTCCTGCTCGACCTGCGTCTCATAGGAGGCGATGCGGCCGCGAAGGATGGGAATTTGCGGGCTCTGGGGCGCGGACTGCTGAATCTGGGCGAGCTCCGCCTTCAGTTCGGCCAGAGCGCGCAGCAGCCCTGAAATCACCTGGGTGGACTCGCCGGCGACGAGTTGGGGATCCAGAAAGCCTTCGCGGTCGCGGAAGGCCGCCATCTGCTGCTGGACCTGGGCGCGCCGGGCGGTCGCCTGGACCACGGCGGCCTCGGCGTCCTTGACCGCGTCCCGCGCCGCCCGTTCGTTCAAGCGGTTCACCAGCTCTTCGCCGCTATCCAGCAGGGTCCGGTTCATCGCCTGCGCCTCGCGGGCCGAAAAGGCCTGGACCCGCAAGGTGGTGATCCCGGTGGTCGCATTATAGCCGACGACGACGAACCGCTTCAGCGCCTCGAAGCGCCCCTCGCTCGAGGCCGGCTGGAAGGGCCGCGGATAGCGGGAGAACAGGTCCGCGCCATGCGCCGACAGGACCTTGTCGAGATCGAATTTCCGATCCAGGGTCTCGGCCGCATCGCGCGAAACCAGGTATTCCTGCACCGTGAACGCGTCGGACGTGCCCGTGCTTACGCCGACGCCCTGCAGGACCATGCCCAGGTTGCTGGGACGCGCCTCGTTGACCTTGCGCACGACGAAGTGCGACTCCGAGACATAACGCGGCGTCGCGATCACCCCCCAATAGAGGGCGCCCACCACCGTCGGCAGCGCCACGATCAGCAGGAACGGCAGATGCTTGCGCACCCTGGATCGCCAATCCTTGCGGGTCTCGACGCTTCCCGGGACGGGGCCGATATATCTCAGGTCACCGGACATGGAAGCCGCTCTCCAACAAACAATCAGTCGACTTCAATGTAACCCTCGGCGCTTTTAATCAGCAAAAGGCCCAGAAGAATCATCACGATAGACGATCCGAGCGCATAAAAGACATTGTAGTGGGTGATGACGAATTCGCCGAAAACGCCAGACCTGATCATCTCCACAGCATTCGGAAAAGGAACGAACAGGTAGCGCTCACGAACCGACGCGGGAATCCAGTCCACCATGAAGAACACGCCGGAAAGGGGGATCATCGCATAGGTCAGGACAGGAACGATGCGCTCCATGATCTCGAAACGCATCGCAAGACCCGACAGAATGAACCCCGTCCCCATGGCCATCAGCCACATCAGCATCCATCCCGTATACAGCAGCAGCCAGTCATGCGGGAGGCCGACCTGGCGGAAGGCGAACAGGACGACATAGACGACGATGAAGGCCGCCGTCGCGCCGGCGAATTCAAGGATGCAGCGCGCGATGTGCAAATGCAGCGGCCCCAGCGCCCGATGATAGAGAAGGCCGAGGTTCGACCCGACGGCGCTGATGCTGAAGCTGATGCAGTGCCGCAGCAGCAGCAGGCACATGTAGCCCGTCATGACGAAGGGAGCGACTCCCACCCCATGCTGGTTATGCTGACGGATCAGCAACCACATGATGATCACGCCGAAGCAGAAGATCAGAGGCTCGCCGACGACCCAGAGGAAGCCCAGCCCCCGGCGGCCATAGCGGGTGGCCATCTCGCGCATCATCAGGGCGGCGAGAATCTGGGACTGCCGGACGACGAAGAAGCGGCTCATGCTTGGTGCATTTTCATCAGCGACGCCAAGTAAGTGGCCACCCCGGCGCGACGCTCATGGATTGCGCCGCGCCTGAAAATACCCGCCCCATGGCATGAAGCAAGGCCCGCCTTTCATCGAGTTGAATCAGAGATTCAGCAGCGCCGGGTCGCCGCCCTGGGCGGCGATGTTGATGCTGATGGCTTTCTCCGCCGCGTAGCGGATCAGGCTGTTGGGGCCGCCGGCCTTGGGGCCGGTGCCGCTGAGGCCCTCGCCGCCGAAGGGCTGGACGCCGACCACCGCGCCGATGATCGAGCGGTTGACGTAGACGTTGCCCGCCGGGACCAGTTCCATCACCTCACGGGCGAAGGCGTCGATGCGGCTGTGGACGCCCAACGTCAGGCCGAAGCCGCGCGCGGCCAGCTTGCCTGCGACCGTCTCCAGATCCTTCGGGTCGTAGCGGTAAACGTGCAGGATCGGGCCGAAGACCTCGCGTTCCAGGAAATCCGGCGTCGGGATCTCGGCGATGGTCGGGGCGAACAGGTCGCCCTTCTCGGAGCCGGCCGGCAGTTCGGCGCGGGCGATGATCTTGGCTTCCCTGGACAGGCGCTCGACGTGGGCGTCCAGGTTAGCGCGGCTCTCGGCGTCGATCACCGGGCCGATGTCGGTCTTGGGATCGGTCGGGTCGCCCAGCACCTGGGCCGCCAGGGCGCCCTTCAGGCCCTCGATCAGGGCGTCGGCCGAATCCTTGGGCGCATAGAGGACGCGAAGCGCCGAGCAGCGCTGCCCCGCCGAGCCGAAGGCCGACATGATCACGTCGTCGATGACCTGTTCCTTCAGCGCCGTGGTATCGACGAACATGCCGTTCAGGCCGCCCGTCTCGGCGATGAAGGGGATGATGGCGCCCGGACGCGCGGCCAGGCCGCGGTTGATGGCGTTGGCGGTGTCGGTGCCGCCGGTGAAGGCCACGCCGTCGATGCCCGGATGATTGGTCAGGGCCACGCCGACCGTCTCGCCGCGGCCGGGGACCAGGGCCAGCAGGTCGGGATTCAGACCGGCCTTGTGATAGAGGCGCACGGCTTCGGCGGCGATCAACGGCGTCTGCTCGGCGGGCTTGGCCACCACGGCGTTGCCGGCGGCCAGGGCGGCGGCGATCTGGCCGGTGAAGATGGCCAGCGGGAAGTTCCACGGGCTGATGGCGGCAAAGACGCCGCGGCCGTGCAAGACCAGTTCGTTCGTCTCGCCGGTCGGGCCCTTCAGGATCTGGCGGCCGCCGAAGTCGCGCTCGGCCAGCAGGGCGTAGTAGCGGCAGAAGTCGGCGGCTTCGCGCACCTCGGCCACGCCGTCGTTCAGCGTCTTGCCCGCTTCGCGCGACAGCAGGGCGACCAGACGGTCCAGCTCGGCTTCCAGAGCGTCGGCCATGGCGCGCAGCACCGGGGCGCGGCCCGCGCCGCCCAGACGGTCCCAGGCGACCTGGGCTTCGGCGGCGGCGTTGACGGCGGCATCGACATCCTCAGCAGAGGCTTCAGAGACATGGCCCAGCACGCGGCTGCGGTCATAGGGGTTGGTGACGTCCTGCGGATTCACGCCGGCGCGCAGCTTGCCGCCGATGATCGGGCCGGCGGTCAGCTTCTCGCTGTCGACGCGCTCCAGGGCCTGGGCGTGGCGGTCACGGTCAGCGGCCTGCGAATAGTCGCGGCCGAGGGAGTTCTGGCGGTCACCGTAGATGTTCATGGGCACAGGAATCTTCGGATGGCGGTCGGGCTGGGCCTCGACGGCGGTGATGGGATCGGCGGCCACGTCGGCCGCAGGCACGCGCTCGTCCAGCAGGGCGTGGACGAAGGAGGAGTTGGCGCCGTTTTCCAGCAGGCGGCGCACCAGATAGGGCAGCAGTTCCTCATGGCCGCCGACGGGGGCGTAGGCGCGAACGACGACGTCGCCCCACTCGGCCCGGGCACCGTCATACAGGGCCTCGCCCATGCCGTGCAGGCGCTGGAACTCGATGGTCACGCCGCGATCGGCGGCCATGCGGTGCACGGCGGCCAGGGTGTGGGCGTTGTGGGTGGCGAACTGGGCGAAGATGTAGGGCGAGGCCTCGATCAGCGCCTTGGCGCAGACCAGGTAGTTCAGGTCGGTCGCCGGCTTAGTCGTGAAGACCGGATAGTCGGGACGGCCGTTGACCTGGGCCAGCTTGATCTCGGTGTCCCAATAGGCGCCCTTGACCAGGCGCACCATCAGGCGGCGGCCCGAGGACTTGGCCAGTTCGGCCAGCTTGGCGACGGTCTCGGTCGTGCGCTTCTGATAGGCCTGAACGGCCAGGCCCAGCCCCTGCCACTCGCCCAGCGCCGGCTCGCGCGCCAGCCGCTCCAGCAGCTTCAGCGAAAGAGCCAGACGGTCGGCCTCTTCGGCGTCGATGGTGTAGTTGATGTCGTATTTGGCGGCGATCAGGGCCAGGCGCAGGATGCGGGGATACAGCTCCTCCCACACCCGGTCCTCCTGCACCGACTGATAGCGCGGCGACAGGGCCGACAGCTTGACCGAGACGCCGTGGCCGCGCTCGGGGCCCTCGCCCTTGGCCGTCTGGCCCACAGCCTCGATGGCGTCGGCGTAGATCTTCTCATAGCGTTCGGCATCGGCGGCGGTGCGGGCGCCCTCGCCCAGCATGTCGAAGCTGCACAGCCAGTTTTCGCGCTCCGAGCGCTTGAGGGCCGCCTCGATGGTGCGGCCGACGACGAACTGCTCGCCCATGATCTTGACCGCCGTGGCGACGGCCTGGCGGATGACCGGTTCGCCCAGGCGCCCGGCGATGCGCTTGAGGAAGCCCGGCAGGTCGGCGCGCGCCTCCTCATCGACGTCGACCAGCTTGCCGGTCAGCATCAGCCCCCAGGTCGAGGCGTTGACGAACAGGCTGTCCGACTGGCCCAGGTGCGAGGCCCAGTCGGCCGAGCCGATCTTCTCGGCGATCAGCCGGTCGCGCGTGCCCGCGTCCGGCGTGCGCAGCAGGGCCTCGGCCAGGCACATCAGGGCCAGGCCCTCGCGGGTGCCCAGGCTGAACTCCTGCAGGAAGCTCTCGACCACGCCCTGACGCTTCTGGCTCTTGCGCGCGCTCTCGACCAGGCCGACGGCGTCGGCCAGCACGGCCGCGCGGCCGGCCGCATCCAGAGGCTGGGCGGCCAACAGTTCGGCCACCACCGCCCGCTCGTCCCGGAACTTGTTCCGGTCCAGCTCGTCCCAATGCTTGAGGTCGGTCGGCGTCATGAAACTCACCCGAGATCACATCCTGCGATTTTCTGCGTATATGCAGAAACTAACCGAATGTGCAGTGCATGACAGCCCGTATTCGCAAGGATCCTTCGGCCCACGCCGCCAAAACCCCTGCAAATTCGCCAGCCAAGCTCGCCCGACGCCCGCCGCCTCGTGAACGCTGCCGATCAGGCGAAAGGATGGCTCCGGGCGACCACGAGATCACAGGGCGTCAGCGTCGGCAGACGCGCCAGCTCGACCGCTTCCAGTTCACCCGTCGTCATGATGCGCCAGAACGAGAAGCCCAGCCCCTGCAGCCAGCGCGCGAACTCCGCCGGATCGGCGCGAGAACGCATCTGCACGACGTCCCATTCGATGCAGAGCACGACATCGGGTTTTCGCAGCAGCGCTTCGGCCCCGCGCAGGATGAGCGGCTCCGACCCCTCGGCGTCGATGCGGATCAGCTTGATGGCGGGCAGGTCCAGATCATCGATCCGCACCGCCTCGACCTGAATGACCTCGGCGTCCGGCCCCAGCGCGCCTTCGCCCACATAAATGTGGCCGCCGCCCGCGAACTGGCGCGACACGGTGAAGCGCAACTGGCCGGCCTGATCGCTGACCGCCTGCTGACGCACGTCGACCCGGGCGCCGAAGCCGTTGAAGCGGACCGACCGAGCCGCCAGCGCCGCCAACCGGGGGTTGGCCTCGAACGTGGTCACAGAGCCGCGCGGCCCCACCGCGTCGGCCAGGCCCAGGGTGTAATAACCGACGTGCCCGCCGATCTCGAGGACGTGGTCGCCAGGCTGGACCAGCCCCATTACGACCCGCCTCGCCCAGGGCTCCCATTCGCCGCGGGCGATCAGGTGCGAACAGACGCTTTCCTCAAGCGGGTCCACAAAGATGAAGTGGCCACTCTTCAACCGGGCGAGACCCATCCCGTCGCCGAGATAGAAATACTCCCGGGGCGCGGGCGCGGGCGCGCAAGCGGGCATGGGCGCGAGCGTGACGACCGGATCCGGATAGGGGCGACGACGGCGGCCGAAAATCCGAGGCAACAGCTTCATGACGGTCTTTCATGGCTACGTTCGGCCACTAACGGCAGACTTAGCCTTACCGCCATGTTCGGCAAGCCGAAAGGCCTGATTAGTTGTTCATCCACTGACGATTAGGCTAGGCGGTCGCCAGGCGCGACGTTTCCGGCCGACATGATGGCGTCTCGCCTTCGTCACGCGGAGCGTCTAGAACTTCATACTCGACGAAACGGCTCAAAGGCCCAATCGACTTCATGCGCATTGTTCTGGTCACCGACGCCTGGGAGCCTCAGGTCAACGGCGTCGTCCGCACCCTGACCCGCACCGTGGCCGAGTGCCGCGCCATGGGCCATGAGGTGGAGGTCATCGAACCCAGCCAGTTCAAGACCATCCCCTGCCCGACCTACCCGGAAATCCGCCTGGCCCTGGGCGCCGAGGAGGAGATTCGCGAACGCCTGCGCGCCTTCGAGCCCGAGGCCGTCCACATCGCCACCGAGGGCCCGCTGGGCATCGCCACGCGGCGCATCTGCGTGGAGTGGAAACTGCCCTTCACGACCAGCTACCACACCAAATTCCCCGAGTACGTCTCGGCCCGTTTCCCGATCCCGGTGCAGGTCGGCTACGCCTACATGAAGTGGTTCCACAAGCCGTCGGGCCGATTGATGGTGGCGACGCCGACCCTCCGCGACGAACTGGTCGAGCATGGCTTCAAGAATGTCTCGCCCTGGTCGCGCGGCGTGGACACTGAACTGTTCCACCCCGACCTTCCGCCCATCTATGACGAGTTGGGCGGAAAAGACTGGCCCCGCCCCTTCTTCCTCAACGTCGGCCGCGTCGCCGTCGAGAAGAACATCGAATCCTTCCTCAAGCTGGACCTGCCGGGGACCAAGATCATCGTCGGCGACGGTCCGGCCCGCGCCGAGCTGGAAGAGAAATATCCCGAGACGAAGTTCCTGGGCGCCCGGTTCGGCGAGGACCTGGCCCGCTGCTTCGCCGACGCCGACGTCTTCGTCTTCCCCAGCTGGACCGACACCTTCGGCCTGGTGATCCTGGAGGCCATGGGCACGGGCACGCCGGTCGCCGCCTATCCGGCCCACGGCCCGATCGACCTGATCCCCGGCTCGGGCGCGGGCTTCATCGACGACGACCTGAAGACCGCCTGCCTGAAATGCCTCGAGCTCGACCGCAAGGACGTCCGCGCCTATGCGGAGAAGTTCAGCTGGCGCGCCTCGGCCGAGCAGTTCGTCGAGAACCTGCAGCCCTATCCCGAACCCGCGCGCGGCCGTTTCTGGCGCCGCCTGCGCCGGGTAGCGCGGCTGCGGCGACGCGCGGCGGCGTAAGCGCCGAACCTCTCCCTCGCCGGCGCCCCACACCCCTTGCCGTCATCCTCGGGTCAAGCCCGAGGATGACGGTGGCATGAGGGAATAGAGCGCCAACTCAAAGCAAAGCGCCGCGATCCTTCGATCGCGGCGCTTGCCGTCAAACGTCTGGGGCCTCGGCCTCAGTTCGGGCGGGACATCGAGGTCATGGCCGCCGCCTTGGCGCGTTCAACCGCCAGCTGCTCGGCCTGCAGCGGCACCAGGCCGCGGTCCTGCAGATAGCCGCCGCGGCCGGCGGCGCCGTCCGACATGAACTCCTGGACGAACTGCTCCAGGCCCGGCGTCACGCCGATGTGGGCCTTCTTGACGTAGATGTAGAGGCTGCGCGCCAGCGGATAGGAGCCGTCGGCGATGGTGGCGACCGAGGGGGCCACGCCGTCGATGGTCTCGGCCTTCACCGTGTCCATGTTCTGCTCCAGGAAGGAGAAGCCGAACACGCCCAGCGAGCCCGGGGTGCGGGTCAGGGTCTGGACGATGGCGTTGTCATTCTCGCCCGAGTCGATCCAGGCGCCGTCTTCGCGCAGGGTGTGGGCGATGGTCTCGAAGCGGGTCTTGTCCTGCTTCTCGACGGCGGCGACGGCCGGGATCAGCTTGGCGCCCGGCGCCATGCCCAGCTCCAGGAAGGCGTCGCGCGTGCCCGAGGTCGGCGGCGGGCCGTAGACCTGAATGCGGGTAGCCGGCAGGGCCTTGTTGACCTCGTTCCAGGTCTTGGCCGGATTGGCCACGAACTGGCCGTCGGCGCCCGGCACGTCCTTGGCCAGGGCCTCGTAGAGGTCGTTCAGCTCGAGGTTGAAGCTGGCGCCGGTGCGGGCGGTGGCGATGACGATGCCGTCATAGCCGATCTTGAGCTCGACGATGTCGGTGACGCCGTTCTCGACGCAGCGGTCGAACTCGCTCTGCTTCATCGGCCGCGAGGCGTTGGCGATGTCGGGGGTCGAGGGGCCGACGCCGGCGCAGAAGGCCTGGATGCCGCCGCCCGTGCCCAGGGACTCGATACGGGGGCTGGAGCCGGCGCCGCCGTTGCGGGCGAAGGTCTCGGCCACGCGCGTGGCGAAGGGGAAGACGGTCGAGGAGCCCGCGGCCCAGATGCCCGTGCGGGCCTTCTGCGAACCGGGGGCGGCGCCCTCGTTATTATTGCCGCAGGCCGCGAGGGCCAGGAGGGCGGCCGCGCAGGCGGTGAACTTCAGTGTGCGGATCATGGCCGGACCTTCTCCAGTCGTCAGTGCACGACGCTTAAAGCAGGAGAGTGTGACGGTCCGGCCAGACCTTTGTGACAGTCAGAGCAAACGTCGACGCATCGCCTGCGAAAGGAAGTCGATCAGCGTCACCGCGACGATGACCACGATGACCACGGCCGAAACGTCGCGGAAGGCGAAACCGTTCATTCGGTCGAACAGGACCTGGCCGATGCCGCCCGCTCCGATCAGGCCCAGCACGGTGGCCGAGCGGCTGTTCGATTCGAAGCGGTAGAGGGCGAAGGAGGTCCACAAGGGCGCCACCTGGGGAATCACGCCCCAGACGATCTCGTGCAGCTTGGACGCGCCGGTGGCGCGCACGCCCTCGACCGGACCCTTGTCGATCGACTCGACCGCCTCGGAGAACAGCTTGGCCAGGACGCCCGCCGTGTTCAGGGCGATGGCCAGGACGCCGGCCAGCGGGCCCAGGCCGACGGCGACGACGAACAACAGGCCCATCACGAGGTCGGGAATGGAGCGCAGCATGTTCATGATCCAGCGCACCGGCTGGACCACCCAGACCGGGGCGATGTTGCGCGCGGCGGCCAGACCCATGGGCACGCCCAGGAAGACGGCCAGGAAGGTGCCCCACAGGGCGATCTGGATCGTCTCCCACATCTTGCCGACGAACAGGCGCCAGTCGGCGAAGTTCGGGCGCAACAGGTCGGCGGAGAAGTTCTGGATGTTGGCCGAGTTGGTGATCAGGCGCGACAGATTGCCCAGATCGACCGCGTCGATGCTGATCAGCAGCAGGATCGCCAGGCCGCCCCAGATCAGGATGTCGAGGGCCCAGGCGCCGGCCGACTTGGCGGGCGCCTGGGGGATGGCGACGGCGGCCGGAGCGGCGCCGGTAAGCGAAACGTCGGTCAAGGCTGGACCTCACGCAGGCGGCGAAGGCGTTGCAGTTCGGCCTCGGCGCGGGCCGCGCCGGCCGTGTCGCCCTTGTCCTTGGCCTCGGCCAGGGCCTGGTCGGCGATCATCTCGCGCACCGGGTTCAGGTAGGACTCATCGGCCGGGTTGAAGCCGGAATAGTTCAGGTCCTGGAGGATCTTGCGCTGGCGCTCGGCCTCGGCGCCTTCGCCCCGCCCGTAGGACAGGAAGAAGCCGCGGATCTTTTCCTTGATCGCCGGGTCCAGGTCCTGGCGGATCACGATGCCGGCCTCGGGGATCGGCGGCGAGCGCCAGATTTCCTCGAGCTGGGCGGCGATCTGCGGGTTCGAACGGCCGATGAACACGGTGTTGATGGTGTTCGAGGTGGCCACCTGCACCAGGCCGTTGGCCACGGCGAAGGAGTTGGCCTGATGGTTGGCCGTCCGCACCGTCTTGAAGCACTCGTTCGGCACGACGTGGTTCGGATTGAACAGGAAGGTCATGGGCGCCAGCGTGCCCGAGGTCGACAGGGCGTCGCCGATGCCGAAGTCATACTTCTTGCCGCAGGCCAGAACGTCCTGAAGCGTGATGCCCGAGCCCTTCTTGACGATCAGGGTCGACTGGTAGCTGTCCAGGCCGTTGGGATCGACGATGCGGGCGACGACTTCGCCGTTGGCGCGGTCGATGGCCTCGATCGCCGTCTTGGCCGGGAACCAGGCCGCCTGGATCTGGTTGCCGCGCATGGCCTCGACCAGCACGGTGTAGTTGGAAGCGAAGTAGGGCTTCACCGGCACGCCGACGGCCTTGGTCATGTCGTCCAGCAGCGGCTGCCACAGCGGGCCCGAGGACGCCTGGCCCTCGGCCGGCAGGATGGCGAAATTGATCTGCGTCGGCGCCCCGCCGCCGGCGGGCGTCGTCTTGTCGCCCGAACCGCAGGCGGCCAGGCCCAGGGCGAGAACGGCGGCGGCGGCCAGACCCAGGGCCCGGCGCGACAGTTTGGAATGGGTCATGCCTTGGCTTCCCAGAACGCGTCCTCGTATTCGGGACCGTAGATTTCGATCAGGCGCTTGGTGTCCAGGCCCGTCGACGGACCATCATAGACCACCTTGCCCTTCTGCAGGGCGATCACGCGGTCGCAGTAGCGGATGGCGTAGTCCACCTGGTGCAGGGTGACGATCACGCCCAGTCCGTCGCGCTTGTTCAGCTCGACCAGCAGTTCCATCACCTTGCGGGCCGAGACGGGGTCGAGCGAAGCGACCGGCTCGTCGGCCAGGATCGCCTTGGCCCCCTGAAGCAGGACGCGGGCGATGGCGCCGCGCTGCTGCTGGCCGCCCGACAGGGTGTTGGCGCGCTGGGCGGCGTATTCGGACACGCCGACGCGGTGCAGGGCCGCCATGGCCTTGTCCTTGTCCGCCCTGGGCCACAGGCCGATCAGGCCGCGCCAGGCCGGCAGGCGCCCGAGGCTCCCCAGCATGACGTTGGAGAAGAGGCTGAGGCGGCCGACCAGGTTGAACTGCTGGAAGATCATGCCCAGGCGGCCGCGAGCGCGGCGCACCGCGCCGGTGATGCGGCCGTTCTGCTGGACCGTTTCGCCGAAGACCTGGATCACCCCCTTGCCGGGGTCGATCGGATGCAGGCCGGTGATCGAGCGCAGCAAGGTGGACTTGCCCGAGCCGGACGGGCCGATCAGGGCGACCATTTCACCGGCGCCGACTTCGACGGACACGCCGTCGAGCGCCTTTCTGGCCCCGTAGGTCTTCGACACGTCGCGAACGGACGCGACGGCGGCGATGGAAGGACTCATGAACCCGTGGATGCGGTTGCGACAAAGGGGGCGCCGCATGACGCGAGATGAGCGCAAGGGCAAGTCTTAATGACATGTCTGCGGCGATTTCGTCCAGTGCACGACCGACTTCTGTCACGCAGGCCCACGGCCAGGCTGAGATTTTTCCACTTTACATGCAGGGCCAATGCCCTCATATCGCGCGTTTCCGGCGGACCCCGTAGGTCCTACTTGCGCCGCTAACGCCGGGTCTGGGTTAACAATCATCAGGGGGTTACGTGAGTTGCGCACGTACCAGCTTCCCCTGGACCTGGTCCGTGAGCGGTCCCCGGAGCGTCCGGTCGCACTTGTGCGTCCGCGCTCGGTTTCCGTAGCGGCGCGCTGGTTCCAGGATAATCTGAAAGCCGACGTCTTCTATGCGGTGAAGGCGAACCCGTCGCGCTGGGTCATCGAGACCCTGGTGGACGCGGGCGTCAACGCCTTTGACGTCGCCTCTCTGGCCGAGATCGAACTGGTCCGTTCGGTCAGCCCCGACGCGCGCCTGGCCTTCATGCACCCGGTCAAGAGCCGCGGCGCGATCAAGGCCGCCTACGCCTATCACGGCGTGCGCACCTTCGTGCTCGACAGCCATGACGAGCTGAACAAGATCCTCGAGGCCACCGGCTACGCCGACGACCTGAACCTGGTCGTTCGCATGGGCGTGTCGGCGGACGGCGCGGCCTATTCCCTGTCGGGCAAGTTCGGAGTCACCCCGGACCAGGCCCCCGCCCTGCTGCTGGCCGCGCGCCAGGCGGTCAGGGACGGCCTGATGGGCGTGTCGTTCCACGTCGGCTCGCAGTGCATGCGTCCCTCGGCCTATGAGGCGGCGATGAGCCAGGTCGGCCGCGCCATCAAGAAGGCCGGCGTCTTCGTCGACATCGTCGACGTGGGCGGCGGCTTCCCCTCGGTCTATCCGGGCATGGTCCCGCCGGACCTGCAGGAATACGCCGACGCCATCCACCGCGGCTTCGCCGAAATGCCGGTCACCCACACCACCGAACTGTGGTGCGAGCCGGGCCGCGCCCTGGTGGCCGAAAGCTCGTCGGTGCTGTGCCGGGTCGACCTGCGCAAGGGCGACGCCCTGTATCTGAACGACGGGTCTTACGGCTCGCTGTTCGACGCCACCCATTCGCGCTGGCCCTTCCCGACCAAGCTGGTCCGGGACGGCGAGTCCTCGTCGGAGCTGAAGCCCTTCCGCTTCTACGGCCCGACCTGCGACTCCATCGACCATATGCCCGGCCCGTTCTGGCTGCCGGCCGACGTCCAGGAAGGCGATTTCATCGAGATCGGCATGTTGGGCGCCTACGGCGTGGCCATGACCACCGGCTTCAACGGCTACGGCGAGCACGACATCGCCGTGGTCGAGAACGCCCCCATGGGTTCGATGTACGGCCTGGCGCCGCGCTCCATCCCGACCGTGCGCACCACGGCCGAGGAGACGGCGCGCAAGGTCGTCCGCCTGTCGCGGCCCAAGGGCAAGGCCGGCCAGCGTCGACGCAAGCGTTGACCGGCTGACCCAAAATCGTCTTCGGACGTTGGTACAAGCAGCGGCCCGTCGCTCCGTCCGGGCCGCTGTTTCATTTGACGACGGGCGCTCAAATCCGAGGGAAACCACTGAAATGAACGCTCCCGTTCAGTCGAACAAGAAGGCCGAACTGCTGGCCACCACCGTCGAGCACGTCGACATCACCGCCTACGACGCGCGCCCGGTCATCGATTCCATGCGCAAGATGTCGTTCAGCTCGCGCGACACCGCTCGCGCCGCCGACATCTTCAACATGGCGCTGGAAGACGAGACCTGCTCGCCGTGGCTGATCCTGGCCGGTTCGACCTCGGCCGGCGGCTGCATGCACGTCTATCGCGACATGGTGCAGTTCAACATGATCGACGCCGTGGTCGCCACCGGCGCCTCCATCGTCGACATGGATTTCTTCGAAGCCCTCGGCTACAAGCACTATCAGGCTGCGGGCCCGGTCGACGACAACATCCTGCGCGACAACTACATCGACCGCATCTACGACACCTACATCGACGAAGAAGAACTGCAGGACTGCGACAACGCGATCTATGAGATCGCCAATCGCCTGGAGCCGCGCGGCTATTCCTCGCGCGAGTTCATCTGGGAAATGGGCAAGTGGCTGTCGGAAGGCAACGCCAAGAAGCCCGGCTCGCTGATCCAGACCGCCTATGAGAAGGGCGTGCCGATCTTCTGCCCGGCCTTCGTCGACTCCTCGGCCGGCTTCGGCCTGGTCAAGCACCAGAAGGAACGCGCCAAGGAAGGCAAGCCGTACATGATGATCGACGCGGTCGCGGACTTCCGCGAACTGACCGACATCAAGATCGCGGCCGGCACCACGGCCCTGTTCATGGTCGGCGGCGGCGTGCCCAAGAACTTCGCCCAGGACACCGTCGTCTGCGCCGAGATCCTCGGCGAGGACGCCGAGATGCACAAATACGCCGTGCAGATCACGGTCGCCGACGTGCGCGACGGCGCCTGCTCGTCCTCGACGCTGCAGGAGGCCGCTTCGTGGGGCAAGGTTTCGACCACTTACGAGCAGATGGTCTATGCCGAAGCCACCACGGTCGTGCCGCTGATCGGCTCGGACGCCTATCACCGCGGCACGTGGAAGGCCCGCGAGCCGCGCCAGTGGGCCAAGCTGTTCGGCAAGTAAGACAGAGCCTCGACAGAGGGCGGTCAGGGCCGGCGGAGCGATCCGCCGGCCCTTTCTGTTGCGCGGGCGCCAAGGGCGCGCATCCGAGCTTTCGGAACCTCCGGGCGGCGGAGCCGCTTGTCTTCAGCGAGCAAGGAGACGCCCATGTCCGACCCCAAAGCCGAGAACGAAGAAGCCCGCGAGGCCGCCGCCATGGGCGAGAAGCCCGACCGGGGCCATGTCGAGGACGCCCTAAAGAAGGCCCTGCACGGCAGCGATTCCGGCTCGGACACGCGGGCGGGCTCCCTGCGCGGCGGCTCGGCCTCGGGCTCGGACATCGATCCCGACCAGGACGCGATCAACGCCGAGATCGCCCGCCAGGGCAAGGCCATGGCCGCCGCCAAGACCCGACCGGCGGGTGGCCCCGAACAGAGCGGACAGGCCGCCGCCCAGCCCGGCGACGACGTGGACGCTCCCACCGGCTGAACCGCCTTGCTGCGGCCGCACGGATAGGCCACGGTGCCCGAGAGTCGTATGTAGAGTAAGGACGTAGGCTGAATGAAGCGTAGCGTGGCAACCGTCGTCTTGGCGCTGAGCGTCGGCCTGGCGGCGTGCGATGATCGCAGCGAGGCCGCTCCCGAAAGCGAATCGCGCGCCCTTGTCGCGGCGGACGCGCCGATAGCCGCTGCGCCCGACCCGAGCCTCGACAGCGCCGCTGCGGCCATCGAGGGCGCCCCCGCCTTCGCCGCCCTCTATCCCGGGGCCCGGACCGACGGCGCCCCCGTCACGGCGTCCGGTCCCGACGGCCCCGGCGGGCTGGTCACCTTCACCACCGAGGCCTCGCCCGACGCGGTCATCGACTTCTATCGCCAGCGCGCCGAAGGCGCCGGCCTGGCCTCCGTCATGGCCATGAACCAGGGCGACGCCCGCGCCTATGGCGCCGCCGCCCGCGCCGACAAGGGCGCGACCCTGCAGGTCGTGGCCTCGCCCGGCCAAGGCGGCCTGACCTCCGTTCAACTGAGCTGGAGCGGCGGCGCGTGAAGCCCGGCCGGAGCCGCGTCGCCGCAGTCGCCCGGATCTCCGTTCTGGCGATGCTCGCAGCGGGGCCGCTCGCGGCCTGCGTCGGCACCCCGGCCGCCCTGCGCCCCGAGGCGACCCGGCTTGCCGAGGCGCCCGGCTATCTGGACGCCGCCGCCCTGCGCGGCCTGGGCGACGCCCTGCCCCCGCCGCCGGCGTCGGGCTCGGGCGTCGACCTCGACGACAAGGCGCGCTCGGCCCGCCTGACGGCGCTGGAGGACAGCGACCGCTGGCTTCTGGCCACCGCCCACGCCGAACTGCGCCCGCCCCTGGCCCTGCAGCATTTCAACTGCGCCCTCGGCGTGCGGCTGGAGCCCCAGGCGACGCCCCAGCTGACCCGGCTGATGCAGCGCCTGTTCCAGGACGCCGACGCGGCCGCCGAGGGGGTCAAGGGGCGCGCCTTCCGCGCCCGGCCGGTCGGCGACGACCCGGCCCGCCGCTCGTGCCAGCGCGTCACCGAGGCGGGCCGACGCAGCGCCTCCTATCCCTCCGGCAGTTCGACGGTGGCCGTGGTCTATGGCGAGGCCTTCGCCGCCCTTGATCCCGAGCGCGCGCCCGAGATCCGGCGCATGGCCCACGAGATCGGTCAGAGCCGGCTGGTCTGCGGCATGCACTATCCCAGCGACGTGGCCGCGGGCGAGGTCCTGGGCCGCGCCGTCTTCGCCGCAGCCGCCGACCGGCCCGAGTTCGCCGCCGATCTGACGGCGGCGCGCGCCGAACTAGCCGCCATCCGCGCTCCGGACGGCGGCGCCGCCCCCGGCTGCGCCTCCGAAGCCCTGGCCCTGTCCGCCGCCGTGCCCTGATGAGCGTCCTACTGGCGGTCCTGGCCTTGACGGGCGCCGCCGAGGCGGGATCCCTGACCGCCGCCCGCCCTTGCGCCCCCGCCGAACTGGCTCAACTGACGGCCGAGGCGTCCACGCCCTATCGCCTGACCTGCCGCGCCGTGTTGAGGCCGGGCCAGGCCGTGCGCCGTCCCGTGTTGATCGAAGGTGCCGAGGCGTCCGGCGCGGCGCTGGATTGCGCCGGGGGCGCGGTCGGCCGGCCGGGCACCCCTGTCAGCACCCGCGCGCCGACCGTCGCCGTCTGGTCGCGCCGCATCGCCGCCGACCGCTGGAGCCGCCCGACCGACGTGCGCATCGAGAACTGCCTGATCCACGGCTCGGTGCGGGTCTGGGGCATGGGGGCGGACGGGAGCTATGACGACCTGCGCGCCTCGTCGCGCACCGCCGGCCATGTCGCCGCCGCCCAAGCCGCCGCGCCCAGCCATGTGAGTCTCGACCGGGTCGTCATCCGGGGCGCGGGCTCCATCCCCCTCTATGTCGGGCCGGGCGTGACGCGCCTGAGCCTGACCCGCTCGACGCTGGAGGGGCGCAGCGTCTCGACCGCCCTCTATCTGGACGCTGAAAGCGCCGACAATCGCATCGAGGACAATCTGTTCCGCACCCGGACGCAGCGCGAGATGATCGCCGTCGACGGCTCTGCGCGGAACCGCATCGTCGGCAACCGCTTCGAGCTGGGCGGGCGGCCGGGCGTCTTCCTCTATCGCAACTGCGGCGAGCGCGGCGTGATCCGCCACCAGACGCCGTCGCACAACCTCATCGCCGACAACGTCTTCACCGGCGCCGCCCGCCTGCGCCCGCCCCTGGTGGTCGAGAACGCGCGCCAGGGCCGCCGCACTTACTGCGGCGACGACGCGGGCTACCCCTGGGGCAGCAGCGCCGACGACCGCGACAACGCCGAAGGCAACGTCATCGCGGCCAACGCTAAATCGGGCCGGTCCTAGGTCAGGCCGGGCGGCCCGTCGCCAGGGCGCCGTACAGGTCGGTGCGGCGGTCGCGGAAAAAGCCCCAGGCGGCGCGGTGGCGATCCAGGAAGTCCAGGTCGAAGGTGTGGACCAGAACGCCCTCCTCCCGGTCCAGGCTCTCGACCAGGTCGCCGCGATGGTCGGCGATGAAGGAATGGCCGTAATAGGTCTGGCCCGCCTCGGTCACCTGCTCATGGCCGATGCGGTTGGCGCCGACGACCGGCACGACGTTGGACACCGCGTGGCCCTGCATGGCGCGCCGCCACGGGGCGGCGGTGTCCAGGGTGTCGTCATGCGGCTCGGTGCCGATGGCGGTCGGGTAGAGCAGGATCTCCGCCCCTTGCAGCATCATGGCGCGGGCGGTCTCCGGGTACCACTGGTCCCAGCAGATGCCGACGCCGATGCGGCCGAAGCGCGTGTCCCAGACCTTGAAGCCGGTATCGCCGGGGCGGAAGTAGTACTTCTCCTGATAGCCGGGACCGTCAGGAATATGGCTCTTGCGATAGACGCCCATCAGTTCGCCGTCGGCGTCGATCATCACTAGGCTGTTGAAATAGTGCGGCCCTTCGCGCTCGAAGATCGAGACCGGCAAGACGACGCCCAGTTCCTTGGCCACGGGCTGAAGCTGGGTCACGGCCGGGTGCTCGCGCCACGGATAGGCGGCGCCGAACCACTTCTCTTCCTGCGAGACGCAGAAGTACGGCCCCTGGAACAGCTCCGGCGCCAGGATGACCTGGGCGCCCTTGGCCGCGGCGTCGCGGATGAAGCCGATGGTTTTGTCGATGTTCGCCTGCATGTCCTCGCCGTACGAGGTCTGGATGGCGGCGACGGTGATCTGACGGGTCATCACGCGGGCTCCTGCTGGCTGATGCAGTGGAAGGAACCGCCGCCCGACAGGGTGGCGATCGACGGCAGAGGGATGATCTCGCGGTCGGTGAAGACGGTCGCCAGGGCCTCGCAGGCCAGGCGGGCGGCGGTCTCATTGCCGTAGGTCGGCACCACCACGGCGCCGTCGGCGATCAGGAAGTTCATGTGGCTGGCCGGGATCGGGCGTTCGTCCTCGTCCAGGATCAGGCCCGGCGAGGGGATGCGCAGCACCCGGATCGGGCGCCCAGCGGCGTCGGTCATGGCGGCCAGGGCCTCGGCCGCTTCGTCATAGACCTCGGCGTTGGGATCCTTGGGGCCGAAGGCGATCGGACAGGCGACCACGCCCGGCGCGACGAAGCGGGCCAGGTTGTCGACATGGCCGTCGGTGTGATCGTTCAGCAGGCCGTCGCCGAGCCACAGCACCTTCCGAGCGCCCAGGGCCTGGGCGAAGGCGGCTTCGGCCGTTTCCTCGGTCCAGCCGGTGTTGCGGTTGGGGTTCATCACGCACTGGCGCGTGGTCAGCACCGTGCCCTCGCCGTCGTGGTCCACGGCGCCGCCTTCCAGGATGAAATCGTGGCGGGTCAGGGCGACGCCCGTCTGCTCGCCGATCTGGTCGGCGACCTCGTCGTCGTGCGGCAGGTCATACTTGCCGCCCCAGCCGTTGAAGACAAAGGCCTGGGCCGAGGCCGAGCCGACGCCGAAGATCGGCCCGGTGTCGCGCAGCCAGATGTCGCCGAAGCGCCCGGCCACGACGGTGACGCCCGCCGCGTCGGCGAAGCGCGCCTGGGCGTCGGCCAGGGCCTGGTCATTGCCGACCATCAGCTTAACCCGCTCGCGGCCCGGCCCGGCCAGGGCGCGGACCAGGGCCTCGACCTCGGCCTGGGCCGGTTCGAGGTTGTCCTCCCACAGATCGACATGGCTGGGCCAGCCGACCCACATCGCACGATGCGGCGTCCATTCGGCGGGAATAGGCAGGGTCATGGGCGAGAACGTCCACAAAAAGAAGGATGAAGCACGAAGGGGGCCAGATAGGCCCTGACGCCCCCGGGTTCAATGGCGGCGGGCGTTTCACGCCCAGTCCTCGAGCCGCGCGACGACGCGGTCAGGGCGCAATGGCCTCAAGTCGCGCGACGGCGCGTTAGGCCGTCTCAATAAAGAAAGGGCGGCCCGTCGCCGGACCGCCCTTCCCGTCTTCAAGTGACGCCTGGTTCTTAGAACGAAGCGCGCAGGGTGACCATGGCCGTGCGCGGGGCGCCCAGCTGGTATTGGGCGGCGCCCGTGGTCGAGGTCGAGATGTCGCCCAGGTACTCTTCGTCGAAGAGGTTGATGACGTTCAGCTGGATGTAGGAACCGCCGGCGCCGACCGAAGCCAGGTTGTAGCGGACGTCCAGGTCGAAGGTCAGGTAGTCAGGCGCGACTTCCGTGTTGATGTCGTTCGAGAAGCGCTCGCCGACGTACTTGCCTTGCAGGCCCAGATCGAACTTGCCGATCGTGTAGGCGGCGCGGGCGCCGAACTGCCAGTCCGGGGTCTCGACCAGCTGGTTGCCGGCGATCTCGATGAACTGCGGCACGCCGCCCACCACGCCGTTCGGCAGGTCGTTCTTCACTTCGCTGTCGGTGTAGGTGAACGAACCGGTCAGGCTCAGGTTCTCCATCGGCGACCAGCCGATCTGACCGTCCACGCCCTGCAGGGTCACGTCGCCGACGTTACGCGTCAGGAACAGGCCGGCGGCTTCGTCGAAGGTGCGCACGATGCGGTTCGAGTAGTCCGTCTTCCACACGGCGACCGAGGCGATCACCGAACCCGACTGGTAGCGGTAGCCCAGGTCGTAGGAGTTGGTGGTTTCCGGTTCCGGGTTCACGTCGACGACGTCGTACAGGTCGTCGGTGCGCGGCGCCGAGAAGCCTTCGGCGTACGAGGCGTAGATCGACTGGTTCTCGGCGAACTTCCAGGTCACGCCGGCGTTCGGCAGGAAGGCGTCGTACTGCTTGTCGAACGAACGCGGCGCGCCGTACTCGTTGCTGGCGCTGCCGTTCATCGACGACTGCGGGAAGGTGACCAGGCCGTCGCCGTCCGCATCAACGCCGACCTGCGTGGTGCAGTAGGCGTTGAAGGTGTCGCGCTGATAGCAGAAGTTGTTCAGCTCGCGATCGAAGAACGGAGCGCGGGCGCCCAGGGTCACGTCGACCGTGTTGTTGAAGAACGAGCCGCGATATTCAGCCGCGATCTGGTTCAGCATGGCGTACGACAGACGGTCGCGGCGGCGCAGGATGGTGCCGTCGGGCAGCTTGACCGCGCGACCGTTGCGACCCGCGAACGGATCTTCCGGGAAGCCGTTGGCGTCGATGAAGCCGAACTGGCCGGTCTGGCGGTGACGACCCCAGTCGAAGGTGTAGGCCAGGCGGAACTGGTGATCTTCGGCCGCATCCCAGATCAGCGAGCTGGTGACGCCGTAGCGATGCGTGTTGGTGATGTTCGGACGGAACAGGGTCACCGTGTCGTTGAAGTCGCCGTCGCCGTTCAGGTCGACGCCGGCGGCCGACGAGTTGCCGATCAGCTGCGGATCGTTTTCGCGCATGTTCTGCGTGCCGCCGCCGTGCGCCAGGGTGTACTGGAACGACGGGTCGATCGTCAGCTTCAGGGTGTCGCTCAGGGTGAAGCGCGACTGGCCGCGGATGTTGCCGGTGTTCGACGGGTTGATCGCCGTGGCTTGCGAGCGGACGGTGTTGTAGTCGTCCTTGTCGTAGGCGCCGCCCTTGACGAAGTCAGCCAGACGAACGCGCGGCATGAACTCGTTGCGGTTTTCGTTGTAGTGGCCGGTCACGGCAACGAAGTCGCCGTTGTCGCCCAGCGACTGATAGATGCGGCCGTTCAGCTGCATCTTGTCGACGCCGCCGGCGCCCACGAAGTGGTCATAGACGGTCTTCGAGGCCGAGAACCACGCCGTGGTGCCCCACGGGCCGATCTCGCCCGTGTCCACCAGGGCGAAGATGCGCTTGTAGCCGTACTCGCCCAGCGAGGGCTGCAGGATGACGCCGAACTCATTGGCCGGACGACGCGTGATGTAGTTGACGGTGCCGCCGGTGGCCGAGGCCGTCGGGCTGTCGACGTCGGTCGTGCCCAGGTTCACCGAAGCGCGCTGGATCAGTTCCGGGTCCAGCTGCTGGTTCGAATAGATGGCGTAGTTGCCGGTGTCGTTCAGCGGAATGCCGTCTTGCGTCAGCGAGACGCGGGCCGAATCGAAGCCGCGGATGGTCAGGTCGCCGCCGGCCGAGCCGTAGGCGTCGTTGTTGGTGAAGTTGACGCCCGGCAGCAGGTTGATCGAGTTCAGGATCGTCTGGCCGGCGGCCTGGGTGCCGATGAAGGCTTCCGTGATGGTCGCGCGCGACTTCGGATTGTTCTCAGCGACCACGCCTTCGATGGCGCGCGGACCGCGGGCGCCGGTGACGACCACGTCGCCGACTTGAGTGGCGCGCTCTTCCACAGCCTGCGAAGCCGTCGATTGGGCCGAAGCGGTCTCGGCGACGAAGAGGCTGCTCATCAGGGCGGTAGTCGCCCAGAAGAGCTGTTTGCGGATGGTCATCTGTCTGTATCCCAGTGATAAAGGCAAAGCGCCGTGCAAGGCGGGCCGAAATGCGGCTGCCCGATGGCCTGCGCCTTAAGCCCGCTCTAGGAAGGTCGGGCGACACTTGCGTGACAGAAAAATGACAGCCGCCCGAGGTGGCCGGGGCGCCACACCGAGTCGCAGGGAATCATCAGCGCCTATTTCAGGCGCGTCGCCAGGGCGTCCGCCACGCGGGCCGCCGTCGCCGCCATGACCCGGGGTTCGTGATAGTTGCCGTTGATCTGCGTCCGATCGATGACATAGGCGCGGAACGCCGCGAAAAGCTGGCGATCGGCCGGGCGCGGCGCCCGCCAGAAGGCGTCCAGCGGCTTCTGGTCCGTCAGTCCCTCGAAGTCGAAGAAGGCCTGTCCCAGCACCTTGACCGGCGTGCCGAAGCCCAGGGCCGACAGGGCGGCGCTGGAGTTGTTCACCACCATGCCCTCCGAGGCGCGGCACAGCTGGGCCAGGTTGCCGCCGTCGATGAAGTCGACCCGGCCCTTCAGTCCGCGCGCTTCGGCCATGCGGCGCGTCTCGCGCGCCAGGTTGACGAGGCCGGGATCGAGCGGGTGATTCTTGACGACCAGCCGGCTGTCGGGCGGGGCGCCGCGGACAAAGCTGTCCATGACGTGCGCCAGGAAGGACAGGTTGTCGTGTATCTCGGAATAGCGCAGCAGCTGGGCGTCGCCGTCCCGCTGCAGGCAGGCGATGAAGAAGGGTCCCTTCGCCCGCAGGCGGCCGGCGTCGTTGACGCGGGGCAACCGCATTCCCAGGCCGAGATAACGCCGCACATGGCCCAGGCACTGACGCCACGGCGAGGCCGTATAATGGTGGCGGTGATGGGGGAACATCAGCCGGCCGAACGGCTGCACCGCATGGTAGAGGCTGATGTTGATGACGTGGTGGGGCAGTATCTTGCCCACAGGTCGGGAGACGGGAAGCTCGGGCGGCGGCGGCGGATACCCAGCGGCGGATCGCGGCAGAGCGCTTGAGCCGTTCACTCCATCGCGCTCGAGGGTGATCCAGTCCGGTCGGAAATAGCCGTTCTCCAGAACCCAGACCCGCGCGCTGAGGCTGGCCGCCTGTTCGAGAACGCCCTGATTATAGGGGCCGCCCTCGCCGAAAACGATGATGTCGGTGAAATCGGCAGCCAGTTCGGCCAGCCGCTGGCGCCACCCGGCGGCCTTCTCGCGGAAGGGCACGCCGCCCGAGCGTCTCCAGTTCGCCACGTCGCCGGCGTTGAACAGCATGCGCCGAACCTCGCCGCCACGCGTCTCGATGGCGTGCGCCAGCACGCGCCCAAAACGCCCGAAAGGCGCGGACACGATGAGAAAGCGACGGCCGCTCAGATCAGCAAGGGTCTGGAAACCTGCGTCTGGCTGGTCAGGATCAAAGGGCGCAAGCAAACGCTGTTATCTTTCGGGAGGCAGGCCTTATTAATAGCCGGGCTCGATGCTTGGCAAGGCGAAACCGGAGCTATTTACAACCCAAGCGCAAGAATCAAGGCCGCCGAACCCATGATGGAGTCGGCGGCCTTTCGCCTTGATCGACTTTCAGGTCTCGGGGGCCGATCACGACCGGCCCCTTGATCCTAGAAGTTGATGTCGACGGTGGCGCGACGGTTCAGCGGCTCGCGCACGCCGTCGGCCGTCGGCTTGGCCAGGGCGGTTTCACCCTTGCCGTCCAGCGAGATCACGCCGCCGTTGACGCCTTGGGCGACCAGGGCGTCAGCCACGGTGCGCGCACGGCGGTTCGACAGGCCCACGTTGTAGGCGGCCGAACCCGAGGTGTCGGTGTAGCCGACGACCAGGATGCGGGTCGGAGCGCCCGACTTGGCGTAGTTGGCGGCCTGCGTCACCACCGAGCGGGCTTCCGCCGTCAGGTCCGAGCGGTCCCAGTCGAAATAGACCACGAACTGACGCGCGGCCGGCTTGGCCGGAGGCGGCGGCGGCGGCGGCGGCGGCGGCGGCGGCGGCGGGGGGGCGGCGGCGGCGGCGGGGGCGGCGGCGGCGGGGCCACCGGCTCGGCGCCGAACGCATAGCGCAGGCCCAGGGTCACGGTGTGCGACTGGTCGTAGTCGCCCGACATGATGCCGAAGGGCACATTGCCCGTGCCCGCGACGCGCGTATCGAACTCCATGTCGCCGGTCAGGTAGCGATAGGTCAGGTCGATGTTGGCGCGGTCCGAGACGGCCCAGGCCAGACCGGCGATCGCCTGGGCGGCGAACTTGGTCGAGGTGTCGTCAGCGGCGAAGCTGACGGCCGGGGTCTGGCGCAGGCGGCCGACGACGTCGGTGTTGACGCGGTTCGCGCCCACGCCCAGGCCCACGAACGGACGGATGGTCCAGTCCGGCGAGCCGAAGTCATAGATGACGTTGGCCATCAGCGTCGTGGACGTGATGTCGCCATCGGGCGAGTGACAAGGGCCGGTGGCCGGCGTCAGGTTGCACAGGCCTTGCGCGCCCGACACGGCGCGCACCGTGCCGATGTCGCCCGAGCGGTAGCCGCCTTCGAGTTCGACGCGCCAGTTCGGATTGAAACGGTAGCCGAGGCGAGCGAAGGCCGCCCAGCCGTCGTTCACTTCCCAGTTCCAGTTGGCGCCGTTGGTGGACGCTTCCGTGTTGATGTCGTCAATGACGTGGTAGCCGGCGTCGATCGCGCCGTACCAGCCATCGGGCTCCGCCGAGGCGGCGCCGGCTGCGAACAGCCCCGCGGCGGCGACACTGGCCAGAAGTTTGAGCTTCATGGTGTCCTCACTCTCCTTGTTGATCCGAAAGCCTCGCGCTGCCGCGAAGACGCTCGTTGGGCCGAACGGCGTTGCAGCGCTGCGGTTCCCCTGGATTGTGCGTCGAATGTGGCGACTGTGGCGCCGTTTCAACACATGCGCTGCCGCCCCTTCGGCAATCGGAGGGGCGCGGACGCCCTCGGAAGGTCCCCCCGGCGTGCGTCGAATCAGGCGTCGCCCGAGGCCGCCGCAGCCATCAAAGCCCGCACATAGTCGTCGCGCCAATGGGCGACGTCGGTGTCGCGGACGACCTGCATCAGGGCCTTCCATTTTCGGATGCGCTCTTCTCGCGGCATGGTCAGCGCCTTCTTGATCGCTTCGGACAGCTCCTCGCGGCTGAACGGGTTCACCAGCAGGGCCTCGCCCATCTGTTCGGCCGCCCCGGCGAAGCGCGACAGGATCAGCACCCCCGGGTCCTCGGGGTTCTGGGCGGCGACATATTCCTTGGCCACCAGGTTCATGCCGTCGCGCAGGGGCGTCACCAGCCCCACCTTGGCCGCGCGGTAGATGCCCGCCAGCTGATCCCGGCGGAAGGTGCGGTTCAGATAGCGGATCGGCTGCCAGTCCATGTCGGCGTAGGCGCCGTTGATGCGCCCGGCCAGGGCCTCGAGCCGCACCCGCATGTCCTGATAGGTGTCCACCTCGTCGCGCGAGATGGGCGTGACCTGGAGCAGGAAGACCTCGCCGCGCAGGTCGGGGTTGTCCTCTAGGAACTGCTCATAGCCGAGCAGGCGCTGCTCCAGCCCCTTGGAGTAGTCGAGCCGGTCGACGCCGACGATCATGGAGCGGAAGGCCGCCGAGGCGGCCATCCGGTCGTAGGTCCGCCGTCCCAGAACCGAGTTTCGCGCCGCCAGGAAACCCTCCACGTCGATGCCGATGGGAAAGACCCCGGCGCGGACGCTGCGGCCGAAAGCCTCGACCCGACCGCCGCCCAGGATACGGCCCCGCGCCTCGACCTCGACGTAGCGCTCGAACAACCCCAGCCACTCCCTCGTCTGAAACCCCAGCAGGTCGAAGTCGAACATCGACTCCACCAGGCGGCGATGGTGCGGCAGGGTCACCAGCAGCTGTCGCGCCGGCCAGGGGATGTGCAGGAAGAAGCCGATGCGGTTCCTCACGCCCAGCCGCCTCAGGTCCCGGGCCATGGGGATCATGTGGTAGTCGTGGATCCAGATGACGTCGTCGGGTCGCAACAGGGGCTGCAGCACCTCGGCGAAGCGGCGGTTGGTCCGCTCATAGCCCTCGCCGTAGGAACGCTCATAGGCGGTCAGGTCGACCCGGTGATGAAACAGGGGCCACAGGGTCTTGTTGGCGTAGCCGTTGTAGTATTCGTCGACGTCCTGGGGCTCCAGGTCGACGGTGGCCACCGTGACCCCGGCGCGGTCCTCGATGTTCAGCTCGCCTGTGAACCGCTCGACCGTCTCGCCGGACCAACCGAACCACAGGCCCTCATATTTTCTCAGGGCCGCCGACAGGGCCATGGCCAGGCCGCCGGTCGAACCCGCCGCCGGATCGCGGGGCGCCGAGACCCGGTTGGAGACGACGATCAAGCGAGTCATGGCAGCCGGCTCATCGCGCGTCCTGCCACGACCGGCTGAGCAGGACAGCGCAGTTGATGATGCCGACCAGGGAATAGGTCTGCGGATAGTTGCCCCACAGTTCGCCGTCCTGGATGGCGATGTCCTCGCTCAGCAGGCCCGCGTGCGTGCGCCGGCTCAGCATCTCGTCGAAGATGGCGCGCGCCTCTTCGGTGCGGCCGTTCAGATGCAGGGCCTCGATGTACCAGAAGGTGCAGAAGTTGAAGGCCGTCTCCGGCTCGCCGAAGTCGTCGGGATGGATGTAGCGGAACAGATAGGCCCCCCGTTTCAGGTCCCGCTCGATGGCCTCGAAGGTGCGCACCTGGCGCGGGTCGCGCGCATCGAGGAAGCCCAGATCGGTCATCTGCAGCAGGGCGGCGTCCAGCTCGGTCCCGCCGAAGCTGGCGGCGAAGCGGCCCTCGTCGGGCAGATAGGCCTCGGCCTCAATGCGCTCGCGGATGATGCGCGCCCGCTCGCGCCACAGCTCTTCGCGGTCGCTCAGGCCCAGGTGATGCGCCGCCTTGGCCAGGCGGTCGCACGCGGCCCAGCACATGACCGAGGAATAGGTGTGCACCCGGGCGATGGTGCGGAACTCCCACAGCCCGGCGTCGACCCGATCGTGCATGGCGAAGGCGCGCTCGCCCACCCACTCCAGGGCGCGGAAGTCCTCGATGGTGCCGGGGCGCAGCAGGCGATGGTCGAAGAAGGCCTGGACCAGGGGCAGGACGATCTGGCCATAGACGTCGTGCTGCAGGTGTTCGTGCGCCTGATTGCCGACGCGCACCGGCTTCATGCCGCGATAGCCCTCGACGCTGTCGACGATGCGCTCGACGATGGCGGGCTCCAGCCCCACGCCATAGACCGGCTGCACATGGCCGCCCGCCGAGGCGTCGACCAGGTTGCGCAGATAGCCGAGATAGCTCTCCAGGATGTCCACCGCGCCGAGCCGGTTCAGCGCCCGCACCGTGTAGTAGGCGTCGCGGATCCAGCAGTAGCGATAGTCCCAGTTGCGCCCGCTTTCCGGGAACTCGGGCACCGAAGTGGTCATGGCCGCCACGATGGCGCCCGTCTCCTCATAGACGCACAGCCGCAGGGCGATGGCCGCGCGGATCACCGCCTCCTGCCACTCCAGCGGCAGATAGAGGGTGCGGGTCCAGTGCTTCCAGTGGGCGACGGTCAGGTCCAGGGCGGCGTTGACGCCCGCCACCACCGACTGGTCGTAGCCCTCGTCCGGCCCCAGGAAGAAGGCCAGTTCCTCCTCCAGGCGGAAGGTGCGCTCGTTGAGCACATGGCTGACCGGGCAGTTGGTGGTCAGGCGCAGGGTCACGTCGCTGCACATATAGCGGATGTGGTTCGAGCCCGAGGTGCGCTCGGCCAGCCGCGCGCCCCAGTCGGCGGCGGGGCGCAGACGCACGGTGATGCGCGGCGTCCCCGTCAGAGGGCGCACCACCCGGCCGAAGGCGATCGGGCGATAGATGCGCGAATGCTTCAGATGGCGCGGACAGAAGTCGATGATCTCGACCGAGGCGCCGTTCTCGGCCGTCAGCACGGTGCGCAGCACGGCGGTGTTGCGCACATAGGCCTGCTCGGTCGTCTTCAGCCCCTCCAGCTCGATCGACCAGAAGCCGTGTTCGGGGGCCTCGCCGTCCATCAGCGCCGAAAAGACGGGGTCGTCGTCGATGCGCGGGGCGCAGGCCCAGACGAACCGTCCCTGCCGGTCGATCAGGGCGCTGACCGAACAGTTGCCGATGGGCGCCAGGTCCAGGCTGGGCGTCATGCGCGCGTCTCCTCGTCCGTCGCGGCCGCAGCCAGGCCGCCGAGCCAATCGAGCACCGCCCCGACCCCCTCGAGCCGATAGCGGGCCGCCGTGGGCCGCTCCGGTCCGACCAGAACGCCGAACCCGCCCAGGGCCGCGGCCGCCAGGAACCCGGCCTCGTCGGTCAGGTCGTCGCCGACCATGACGGGCGTGGCGCCGGCGAAGGGCGGTTCGGCCATGAAGGCGGCGACGGCCGTGCCCTTGTCCGCGCCAGGCGTCTTGAGCTCCAGCACCATGGCGCCGGGCTGGAGCGCCAGTCCGGTTTCGTTGGCCAGGGCGGTCGCCATGGCCAGGGCGGCCTCGGCATGGTCCGGCGCCTGGCGAAAATGCAGGCCTGCGGACAGGCCCTTGTCCTCGACGATCACGCCGGGCCGGGCGTCGGCGAAGGCGGCGAAGGCGGCCAGGGCGGCGCGCACCGACGGCGCGGGCTTGCGCGCGGTCAGGGCGCCGTCGGCCCGGCGCCGCTCCAGACCATGCACGCCCGAGGCGGCGCGCGCCGCGCCGCCGACGATGCGGTCGATCTCGGCCAGGGTGCGGCCGCTGACCACGGCCACCCGGCCGTCCAGGGCCCTGGTCACCCGTTCGATCGTCGCGGTGCGGCGGGGTTCCGGGACGACCGCGTCCGGGGTCGGCGCCAGCGGCGCCAGGACGCCGTCTAGGTCAAGGAAAAGGGCCGCGCCGGTCAGACGGGCCGGCGGCGCGGGCAGTCGAGGGCTCGAAAGCCCCGGTTCAGATGACATCCGTCTCAAGGTTCTATTTTCTGTCCCCAGGACGTATTGCAACGCACGGCGGCCGCAATGGTTGTCATTTCCTTCGGCGTTTCCCCACCCGTCTCGCCATTGTGCCGATCCCCCGAATGGGGCATTTCCCTGTGCGCTACCAAGAGCCGCAGAAGCGACCCCGGCGCCTAGGAGCCGTCATGACCGCAAATTCCGTTTCCTCTTCTCCCGAGCAACTCGCCGCCATGTCCGATCGGGCGCGCGAGGTCGTGCGCCTGAACATAGAGGCGCTGCAGGCCCTGGAGCGGTCTCTGGACACCTCGATCGCGCGCGCCGCCGACGTCATCCTGTCGCGGCCGGGCTATGTAGTGGTGACCGGCATGGGCAAGTCGGGACACATCGGCGGCAAGATCGCCGCCACCCTGGCCTCCACCGGGACCAACTCCTTCTTCGTCCACCCGGCCGAGATGAGCCACGGCGACCTGGGCATGCTGCGCCCGGACACCACCTTGCTGGCCATCTCCAATTCGGGCGAGAGCCGCGAACTGCGCGACCCACTGATCTTCTGCGCCCGCAACGACATTCCGGTCATCGGCCTCACCCAGCGGCCGCAGAGCTTCCTGGGCCGCCACTCCGACGTCTGCCTGACCATGCCCAAGGTGGCCGAGGCCTGCCCCAACGGCCTGGCCCCCACGACCTCGACCCTGATGACCCTGGCCATCGGCGACGCCCTGGCCATGGTGCTGATGGACCGGCGCGGCTTCACGCGCGAGGATTTCGGCCTGCACCATCCCGGCGGCGCCCTGGGCATGAGCCTGCAGACCGTGCGCGAATGGATGGGCGACAACGCCGCCGCCCCCGCCGGCGTGCCGCTGGACGCCGACTTCAGCGCCGTGGTCTCGGCCATCACCGAGGGCCGCAAGGGGGCGGTCGCGGTCCTGGCGCCCGACGGGACCCTGGCGGGCATGATCACCGACGGCGACATCCGCCGCGCCTTCGCCCACGACATCTCGGCCCTGCGCGCCGAGGACATCATGAGCCGCAGCCCGATCACCGTCGATCCCGAGGCCCGCATGAGCGACGTGGTCGACCTGCTGAGCGCCAACAAGATCAGCAATCTGTTCGTCGTCGACGATCGCCGTCCGGTCGCCATCATCCACATCGCCGAGTTGATGCAGGCGGGCTACGTGTCCTGATGCCTGAGGACATCCTGTTCGACGCCAGCCGGCTGCTCAGCCGCGCCGAGCGCAGCGCGCCGACCGGGGTGGACCGGGTCTGCCTGGCCTATGCGGAATGGCTGATCCGGCACCCCGTCTATCGGATGACGCCGGTCCGGGCGCGCCATGATCGGCTGGCGCGCGTCGACAACGACTGGTTCCGCGACCGGATCGCCGAACTGCGGGCGCGCTGGAGCGGCCCGGGCGCCGTCAGCGAACTGGGGCCTGACGCCCAGCGCCTGTTCGACGCCCTGCGCTCGCCCGACAACACGGTCTCGGTCATCGGCCACGCGCCCGACCCTGAAGCGCCGCCCAAAGGCATTCAACGACGCGTCTGGAAGCAGTATTTCCGCACCGGCAAGATCAAGGCGCCGCCCTCGGCCCGCGCCTATCTGAATGTCGGCCACACCAGCCTCAACACGCCCGACATCCTGACCTCCCTGGATGCGTGGAACATCGAGCGGGTGGTGATGATCCACGACCTGATCCCGATCACCCATCCCGAATTCTGCCGCCCCGGCGACCGGGCCAAGCACGAGCGCCGTGTCGTCAATGTGCTGCGCCACGCCTCGCGCATCATCGTCAACTCCCAGCATACCGCCGACGAACTGCACGCCTTCGCCGATCGTTCGGCCCTGCCGACCCCGCCGGTGGACGTCGCCCACCTGGGCCTGGAGCCGAGCCTGAACGGGACGCTCGCCGTCGGCGCGGCCCACCCCTACTTCATCCACGTCGGCACCATCGAAGCGCGCAAGAACCTGGCCTTCCTGCTGACCGTCTGGCGCCGCTTGCAGGAAAAGATGGGCGCCGAGGCTCCCCGCCTGGTCCTGGTCGGCCGCTACGGCTGGGAGAATGAGGCGGTGCTGGACCTGCTTCAGCGCTCGCCGAATCTGCAGGGGCTCGTCCATCAGGCCGAGGACCTGCCCGACTGCGCCTTGTCGGCCCTCATGCGCGGCGCCCGCGCCGTGGTGGCCCCCTCGGCGACTGAGGGCTTCGACCTGCCCGCCGTCGAGGCCAGCGCCATGGGCCTGCCCCTGATCGCCTCGGACATCGCCGCCCACCGCGAACTGGTGCCCCACGCCCGCCTGATCGATCCGCTGGACGGCCTGGGTTGGCTGGCCGCCATCGAGGACTGGACCCGCCGGGCGCCGGTCGCCCCGCCCTATTCCGCCCCGACCTGGGACCGGCATTTCGAGGTGATCGAGCAGCAGGTGCTGCCGCCCTCTGGCGACGCCGCCGCCCTGCGGGTAAGTATCTGATCAAACTGCACAGAGTCGCCATGACCAGAACCGCCGCCAGCCTGATCATCGTCGCCCTGCTTGCCGGGTGCTCCACCCTGCCGCGCGACGGACCGTCGGGCCTGAGCGTGGCCCAGGGCGCCTCCTCGCCCGAGCGCGAAGGCGACTATGCGATCGTCCCGCTCGATTTCGAGCTGAGCGAACGGCTGAAGGCGGCCCCGCCGCGGTCCTTCTCGAGCCTGGCCCTGGCCTCCAGCGAAGCCCCGACCGATGTCATCGGCGTGGGCGACACCCTGGTCGTCAGCATCTTCGAGCCCGGCGGCGGCCTGTTCGGCGGCGCCAGCGCCACGGCGGCCGGCAACCAGACTCTTCCGCCCCTGGTCGTGAACCGCAACGGCGCCGTCCCCCTGCCCTTCGCCGGCGAGGTCCAGGTCCAGGGCCTGACCCCGAGCCAGGCCTCGGCCGCCGTGCGCCGCGCCCTGGTCGGCAAGGCGGTCAATCCGCAGGTGATCGTCACCATCTCCGGCAACGCCTCCAACGCCGTCACCGTTCTGGGCGAGGTGCGCAGCCCCGGCCGCCAGCCCCTGTCGGCCAATCACGACCGCATCCTGGACGTCATCGCCGCCGCCGGCGGCTCGTCACGGTCGATCCACGACGTCGACGTGCGCATCCAGCGCGATGGCCGCACCTATGCGGCGCCGATGGCGATCGTCACGACCGAGTTCAACGAGAACGTGCGCCTGCAGCGCGGCGACCAGATCAACCTGGTGTACAAGCCGCGTCGCTTCAGCTCCTTCGGCGCTTTCAACGCCGTGGCGCGCAGCGAACTTCCGCCCGGCCCGCTGACCCTGGCCGAGGCGCTGGGCGGCGTCGGCGGCCTGGACGCCAACCAGGCCAACGCCCGATCGGTCCTGGTCTTCCGCTTCGAGCGGCCCGAGGTGGCCCAGGCCCTGGGCATCCAGCAGCCGGCGACCTCGCGCGGGGTGCCGGTCGTCTATCGCCTGAATCTGAACGAGGGCGAGGGCTTCTTCATCGCCAGCAATTTCCAGATCGAGCCGGACGACATTATCTACGCCCCGCGCGCCGGGGCCGCCGAGATGCGCAAATTCTTCGAGGTCGTGCAGAGCATCACCCGCGTGGTCTATGACGTCTCGGTCACCAGCACCCTGACGCTCAACTAGGCCTGATGCTGGGCCGCTTCGGACGCCGTCGCGACGATCACGCCAGTCGCGCAGCCGCGCCCGAGCGCCCCGGCCGTTCCCCCGACGAGGGCGTGGACAGCCTGCTCGTCGAGATTGCAGCCATGGAGGCGGCCGCGGCCGGGGTCTATGGCCGCCACGGCCTGCCCGATCAGCCGGGCCAATATCGTCAACGAGGCCGCGAAGGCGCGTGGGAAAAGGTAGCCGACGACCTCACGCCAGCCGAAAAATGGGCGATGATCGAAGCGGCGCCGCCGAAAGAAGGCTGGCGTTTCGCCTCGCTGGAGCATCTGGGCGCCCGCTCCCGGATTGCCGAGGTGCGGCAGGCCGCCGCCCTCCTGACCGCCTGCCGGGGCCTGCGCGCGCGGCTCACGGAGGAGGCGCCCATTTCGCCGCAAGACCTCGCCGACGCCATCCGCCTCGGCGCTTCCTGGCGCCGCCTGTCGAATCCCGGCGCTCCCCTGGACGCCGCCGGCCCGCTCCTCTTCCTGCCGCCCGAGGGCGACGACTAGGGTTCGGCCAGTCCCGTCGCCTGGGCCAGCAGTTCGATCGAACGCACGCGGGCGACGGGGTCCCAGATCTGGCTGGTGATCATCAGCTCGTCCGCCTCCGTCCGGGCGATGAAGGCGTCCAGGGCGGCCTTGGCCGTCGCGGGCGAGCCGACGGCCGAACAGGCCAGGGCGGCGTCGATCATGCCCCGCGCCGCGCCGTCCAGAGCCTCGTAATAGCCCTCGACCGGCGGCGGCAGCTTGCCGGGACGGCCGGTGCGCAGATTGACGAAGGCCTGCTGGACCGAAGTGAAGAGCAGGCGCGCCGCCGCATCCGTCTCGGCCACGAAGGCGTTGTAGCCCAGCATGACGTAAGGCTTCTCCAGATGCTGCGACGGGCGGAAGGTTCGGCGGTAGATGTCGATGGCCCGCATCAGCTCGCCCGGCGCGAAATGGCTGGCGAAGGCGTAGGGCAGGCCCAGGTGGGCCGCCAGTTGCGCCCCGTAGGTCGAGGAGCCCAGAATCCAGATCGGCACGTCCTGGCCCTCGCCAGGGTTGGCGATGATGCGCTGATCGGACGTCGCCGGGGCGAACCACTGCATCAGCTCCATCACGTCCTGCGGGAAGGCGTCGACGTCGCCCGTCAGCGTGCGGCGCAGGGCCCGCGCCGTGGCCTGGTCCGAGCCGGGCGCGCGGCCCAGGCCCAGGTCGATGCGGCCGGGATGAAGGGCGTTCAGCGTGCCGAACTGCTCGGCGATGACCAGGGGGGCGTGGTTGGGCAGCATGACGCCGCCGGCGCCGACGCGGATGGTCTTCGTCGCCGCCGCCACCGCCCCGATGACGACCGAGGTCGCGGCGCTGGCGATGCCCGGCATGTTGTGATGCTCGGCCAGCCAGAAGCGGCTGTAGCCCAGCCGCTCGGCGTGGCGGGCCAGGTCGAGGGTATTGGCGAGCGCCTGGCCCACGTCGGAGCCTTCCGGCACGGGGGCGAGATCGAGAATGGACAGAGGGATCATCCGATCGATATGGGGCCGCGCCGCGGCGGCGCCATACCGATCAAATGATCAAATCAGTCGAGGACGACGCCCGTCGTGCGCATGATCTCGGCGCGCAGCTCCGGCAGGCCGAAGCCCTTCTCGGACGAGGTGACGGCCACGTGCGGATAGGCCGCCGGCCGCTTGGCGATGGCCTTCAGCGTCGCCGCCTGGACCTTCTCGGCCTCGCCCTTCTTGAGCTTGTCGGCCTTGGTCAGGACGATCTGATAGGAGACGGCCGACAGGTCGAGGGCGTCCAGCGCCTCGTCGTCGACCTTCTTCAGGCCGTGGCGGCTGTCGATCAGCAGATAGACCCGCTTCAGCGTCACCCGGCCGCGCAGATAGTCGCGGCCCAGGTCCTGGAACTTCTTCACCGTGGTCTTGGACGCCTTGGCCCAGCCGTAGCCGGGCAGGTCGACCAGACGCATCCGGCCGTCCAGGTCGAAGAAGTTGACCTCGCGCGTGCGGCCCGGCTCGTTCGAGGCCCTGGCCAGCTTGTGCATGCCGACCAGGCCGTTGATCAGGCTGGACTTGCCCACGTTGGAGCGGCCGGCGAAGGCGATCTCGGGCAGGTCCGGGCTCGGCAGTTGCTCGATCTTGGCGCAACCCATGATGAAGGTCGCGGGGCGCGCGAACAGGACGCGCGCCGCCTCGATCTCGGCCTCGGCGTATTCGCCGACCTTGGGCTCGTCCGAAAATTCCAAGCGATCAGGCCTTCTTGAAACGGGCGATGAAACTGTCGATCGGGTTCTCGGCCCCGAAGCGATGCATGATCACATACTGCTGGATGATCGACAGGACGTTGTTCCACGCCCAGTAGATCAGCAGGCCGGCCGCGAACGGGGCCATGATGAAGGTGAAGACGATCGGCATCAGCTGGAAGATCTGGCGCTGCATCGGATCCTGCGCCGGCGGGTTCATCGCCATCTGCAGCCACATGGTGAAGCCGTAGACCAGCGGCAGGACGCCCAGGTGCAGCGGGCCGTTCAGCAGGCCGCCCAGCAGCGGCAGGGTGGCCGGATCCCACGGCACGGCGCCGAACAGGTTCCAGATCGTCGACGGGTCGCGCGCCGACAGGTCGCGGATCCAGCCGAAGAAGGGCGCGTGGCGCATCTCGATGGTGACGAACAGCACCTTGTACAGGGCGTAGAAGACCGGAATCTGCACCAGCATGGGCAGGCAGCCGGCCAGCGGGTTGATCTTCTCCCGCTGGTACAGGGCCATCATCTCCTGCTGCTGCTTCTGCGGATCGGAGCCGTGCTTCTTCTTGATCTCCTCCATCTTGGGCTGGAGGGTCCGCATCTTGGACAGGCTCTCGTAGGACTTGTTGGCCAGCGGGAAGAGGACCAGCTTGACCACGACCGTCAGGGCCAGGATGGCCAGGCCGAAGTTGCCCAGGACGCCGTAGAAGAACTCCACCACGGTGAAGATCGGGCGCGTCAGGAACCAGAACATGCCCCAGTCGATGGCATAGACGAAGCGCGGCAGGTCTAGGGACTGCTCATAGCCCTTCAGCACCTCGGCGCGCTTGGCGCCGGCGAACAGACGCTGGGTCTCCTCGATCTGGCGGCCGGGCTGTATGGTGCGGGTCGCGCCCAGCATGGCGGCTTCGTGGATGTTCAGGCCCTGCGCGTCGCGCACCGAGAAGCGGCCCTCGATGGCCTCGTTCTGGGTCGGGATCAGGGCCGCCAGCCAGTATTTGTCGGTGATGCCCAGCCAGCCGCCGGTCGACTCCTTCTGGATGCGCGGCTTCTTGGCCCAGTCCTTGTACTTGACCTGTTCGGTGGTGAATTTGTCGTCCGAGCCGAAGGCGCCGATGGCGCCCTCGTGCAGGATCATCTGCTTGCCCAGGTCGACCGGCACGCCCTGGCGCTCGACGCGGCCGTAGGGGGCGATGGCGATGGCCTGGGTCCCCAGGTTGGCCACCGTGTCCTTGACCGTGAACATGTACTGCTCGTCGATCGAGACCACGCGGATGAAGCGCAGGCCGGCGCCGTTGTCCCAGGTCAGCTCGACCGGCGTCGCGGGGGTCAGGGCTTCGCCCTTCGTCAGCTTCCACACCGTGTTCGGGCCGGGCACGCCGCCCGCGACGTTCGGGCCGCTCCAGCCGAACTGGGCGAAATAGGCGTGCTCCATGCCCTGCGGGCGGAACAGCTCGACCGGCGGCGAATTCTTGTCCAGCGTCTCGCGGTAGCGGGTCAGATACAGGTCGTCGATGCGCGCGCCCTGCAGCGAAAGCGAGCCCTTCAGGGTCGGGGTCTGGATCGGCACGCGCGCCACCGTGCCCAGGGCCTGGGCGCGATCCTGGACGAAGACGCCGGGCGCCGGGCCGGACGGCGTCAGGCCGGCGTCGGCCGAGGTCTCGCGCGCCTTCTGCTGCTCGGCGGCGACGATCTGCGCCTGGCGCCGGCTCTCGGCCTGCGGGCGCATCACCATGAAGTAGTAGACGCCCATGATCAGGGCCGCCAACACGAAGAAGATGATGGTGTTGCGCGAATTCTCGTTCTGCATCGGGATCAGCGGTCCTGGCCGGAAGGGCGCGGTTCGGTGTCGGCGCGGGCGGGCGAAACGACCCGGTCTCCCCCATCGGGAGCCGCGCGCGGGGTTGCGAGCCTTGTAAGGGCCGATTTCACATCGTCAAGCAAGCGGTCCCAGTCGCGGTCCGCCGTGCCCATGCGGGCGATGAACACATAGTCGCACCCGGTCCGTCCGTGCAGGGGGGTCAGCAGGCGAGCGGCCTCGCGCAGGCGCCGCTTGGCGCGGTTGCGCACCACGGCGCCGCCGATCTTGCGGGTGGCGGTGAATCCCAGGCGCACCGTCGGGTCGCCGTCCTTGCGATCCAACTGCTGGACCACCACGGCGCCGCGGGCCTGGGAAACGCCTTTGGCGGCCGCCAGAAACTGGGGCCGCCTCAACAGGCGATCGATTTTCATCAGATCGGTCATGCGCCCCGCCCTGAAGGGAAATGGGCGCGTGACGTCAGGCCGTCAGGCGCTTGCGGCCCTTGGCGCGGCGACGCGCAACAATCTTTTGACCGTTCTTGGTGGCCATCCGAGAACGGAAGCCGTGACGGCGCTTGCGCACGAGTCGCGACGGCTGATAGGTCCGCTTCACGGTCGGCTCCGGGTTACTGGGGTTGGCGACAGACACAAGCGTCAGCCGCGAGAGAGGCGGGCGTATAAGCGGCGACAGGACGAGAGTCAACGCCGTAGCGGATCGAGAAAGCGGCGGCGCGGCCGGAAATCGGCTATGAAGGCGCCGTGTCGAAGATGACGGAGCACGGTTTGGACCGGGTGAAAAGATTCCTGCCCCTGGCCGTGCTCGCAACGATGATCGTCCTGATCTTCGGCATGGGATGGAATCGCTACCTGTCGCTGGACACCCTGCGTGTGCACGGCGCGGCCTTTCAGACCCTGACCGAGCAGCATTACGCCCTGATGCTGCTGGCCCTGATGCTGATCTTCGCCCTGCTGACCGCCAGCGTGGTGCCGGGGGTGGTCTTCGTCACCGTGACGGCCGGCTATCTGTTCGGGCCGTGGGTCGGCGGCGCCGCCACCGCCTTCGCCGCCACCATCGGGGCCCTGGCCGTCTATTATGTGGGACGCACCGCCCTGGGCGATTCCCTGCGTCGCCGGGCGGCCGCCGACACGGGCTTGCTGAACAAGGTCTGCGCCGGCGTGGACAGGAACACCTTCTGGTATGTGCTGGTCGCGCGCCTGGTGGTCACCGTGCCCTTCCACATGATCAATGTGGCGGGGGGCGTCATGGCCGCGCCGTTGCGCCCCTACATGATCGCCACCTTCCTCGGCCTGCTGCCGGCCCACGTCATCTATTGCTGGATCGGCGACAGTCTGCACGACGTCCTGGTCACGAATCCGAATCCCGACATTCGGAGCCTGTTCGCGGAGTTCTTCTGGCCCCTGATGGGGGTGGCCTTCCTGTCCATGCTGCTGCCCCTGCTGCTCAAGCTGGCGCAAAGACTGATCGACGGCCGGCGCGCCCGCCCCCGCCAGGAGGCGCCATGACCGAGCGCGAGGCCCTGCCCCCAAGCACCGCCGCCGCCACAATGGCCGCCGACGCCTCCCCGGCCCAGCCGCCCGCCCGGTGGGCCGCCTGGCGCGAGCGGCTGCGGCTGCGCGCCCCGGACGGCCTGTCCAGCCGCCTGCTGCTGCTGACGGCGGCCTTCACCCTGGCGGTCGCCGCCCTGATCATCGTGCCCAGCGCCGCCTCCTTCCAGGAGCGGTGGCTGATGGACCGACTGCAGGCCGCCGAACTGGCCTCGGTCGGGGTCGAGGCCCTGCCCTATTCCGCCGTCGAGGACGCCACCGCCGAACAACTGCTGAGCATCGGCGGGGTGCAGTCGGTCGTGGTCGGCGAACAGGGGGTGCGGCGCCTGCTGCTGCAGGCCCCCAACCTGCCGCGCGCGCCCGACCTGATCGACCTGCGCCGCCGCAGCCTGGGGGCGCGGCTGCTGGACCCGTGGAAGACCCTGTTCGGCCACCCCGACCGCTCGCTGAGGGTCCAGGCGACGCCGCGCTACCGCTCGGGCGACCTGATCGAGATTCTCGCCCCGGCCCAGCCGCTGAAGAAGGAGCTGGAGACCTTCCTGGTCAACAGCCTGATCATGTCGCTGCTGATCGCGGCGGTGGCCGGGGGGCTGCTCTACGCCGCCCTCTCCTTCCTGGTGCTGCAGCCGCTGCGCCGGGTCACCCGCTCGATCGAACGCTTCGCCGCCAATCCCGAAGGCCCGGCCCAGCCGCCCTCGGCCCGCCATGACGAGATCGGCCGGGTCGAGCGCGAACTGGCCCGGATGCAGGAGGAGGTGCGCCAGTCGCTGCGCTCGCGCGCCCGTCTGGCCGCCCTGGGCGAGGCGGTGGCCAAGATCAACCACGACCTGCGCAACATGCTGACCTCGGCTCAGATGGCGTCCGAGCGGCTGTCGACCTCGTCTGACCCCCTGGTGGCGACCGCCCTGCCCCGGCTGGAGCGGGCGCTGGGCCGGGCCTCGACCCTGGCGCGCAACGTCCTGGCCTACGGCAAGACCGAGGAGCCCGCCCCCCAGCGCCAGAAGATGCTGCTGGCCCGCGCCGTGGCCGCCGCCGCCGAGGATGCAGGCCTGGAGCCGGACGGGGTGCGACTGGTGCGCGACCTGCCCGCCCGCTTCGCCGTCAACGCCGATCCGGACCAGCTTCACCGCATCCTGGTCAATCTGATGCGCAACGCCCGACAGGCCATCGAGGACGCCCCGGACCGCCACGGGAAGGGAGCCATCACGGTCAGCGCGGAGACCCGCGACGGCATGGCCGCCATCGGCGTGCGCGACGACGGGCCGGGCATTCCGCCGCGGCTGGCGGGACGGCTGTTCGAGCCTTTCGTCAGCGGCGGCCGAGCCGACGGCACGGGCCTGGGCCTGACCATTTCGCGCGAACTGGCGGCCAACCACGGCGGCGCCCTGGTCCTGCTGGACACGGGACCGCAGGGAACGAGCTTCGAACTGCGGCTGCCGCACTGAGCCCCCGGGCCGCAGCCTTCCGGCCACGCAGACGTTGTTTCCTTTGAGCGCCGAAAGCGCCAAGCTTGCGACCCCGCCCGTCCGCAACCGAGGAGAGACCCGATGATTCGTCCCCTGGCCCTACGCACGGCGACGCTGGCGCTGCCCTTCGCCCTGACGCTGGCGGCGGCCGCCCTGGCGCCTCACGCCCAAGCTCAACCCCAGACTCAGGCCCAACCGACGCAGAGCGACCCCGTGGCCGAGATGCTGCGCGCGCGCGGCGAGCGTTACCACCGCGCCCCCGATTCCGCCCAGAACCCCGACGAGGTGCGCCGCACCCAGGCCCTGAACGCCGAGATCGTCGCCCAGAACGATCTGGCCGAAAGCCAGGACCGTGCCAATCAGGCGGCCTACGCCGAGGCCCAGCGCCGCTATCAGGCCGAGATGGAGCAGACCCAGGCCGAAGCCCGCGCGGAGAACGAACGACACGAAGCCGACCTGCGCGCCGCCGACGAGGCCCAGGCCCGCTATGAGCGCGAAATGGCCGACTGGCGCGCCACCGTCGCCGCCTGCGAACGCGGCGACCGCGCCCGCTGCAACGCCGGACGCCAGCCGCCGTACTGATCCCTCAAAGCCCTCCCCCTCGATGGGGGAGGGTTGGGTGGGGGTGGAGGCAGGCCGTTGCCGATGGCGCGCGGGAGACGGGGCGCGCCTCCTGCGTCCCCCTTGGGCGTCGCGTCCGCACCCCCATCCCCGCCCCTTCCCCCATCGAGGGGGAAGGGAGAGGAAACCCAACAGAAAGGGCGCCGCCGACCTGCGTCGGGGCGCCCTTGTTCATGTCCGGCCTCGGGTCGGATCAGGCCTCGGCGGCTTCCGTGCGCCGCTTCAGCATGGAGTCGAAGCTGTCCCAGACGCCGTCGGCGCCGTGCCAGGCCCCTTGCGTCGCCGCCTTGGAGTATTCGGTGGCGCGCGCCTCGAAGAAGTTGGCGTGCTCCACGCCCGACAGCAGCGACTGAAGCCACGGCAGCGGGTTTTCCTTCACGCCATAGACTTCCGGCAGTTGCAGCTGGCGCAGGCGCCAGTCGGCGATGAAGCGGATGTAGGCCTTGATGTCGTCCGGGGTCATGCCGTTCACCGGCCCCATCTCGAAGGCCAGGTCGATGAACTTGTCCTCCATCTCGATCACCGTCTTGCAGCAGTCGACGATGTCGTCGGCCACGGCCTTGGTGACGGCGCCCGTCTCCTTGTTGAAGGCGTGGTACAGCTTGATGATGCCTTCGCAGTGCAGGCTCTCGTCGCGCACCGACCAGGACACGATCTGGCCCATGCCCTTCATCTTGGACTGGCGCGGGAAGTTCATCAGCATGGCGAAGCTGGCGAACAGCTGCAACCCTTCCGAGAAGCCCCCGAACATGGCCAGCGTCCGGCATACGTCGGCGTCGGTCTCGACGCCGAACTGGCCCATGAAGTCATGCTTGTCGCGCATGGCCTCGTATTCCATGAAGGCGCCGAACTCGCTCTCGGGCATGCCGATGGTCTCGAGCAGCAGGGCGTAGGCCGCGATATGGATCGTCTCCATATTGGCGAAGGCGGCCAGCATCATCTTCACTTCGGTCGGTTTGAACACCCGGCCGTAGCGCTCCATGTAGTTGTCCTGCACCTCAATGTCCGCCTGGGTGAAGAAGCGGAAGATCTGGGTCAGCAGGTTGCGCTCGCCGTCGTTCAGATTGGCGGCCCAGTCCTTGACGTCCTCGCCCATCGGAACTTCCTCGGGCATCCAGTGGACCTGCTGCTGCTTCTTCCACATGTCGAAGGCCCACGGGTAGCGGAAGGGCTTGTAGGCGGCCGAGGGCGTCAGCAGGCCGGGGGCGCCGGGACGAATGATGGTGGCGGGAGCGTTCATCGACAGGAACCTAGGCGAATCCGAGATGGGTGGGTTTCAAATCCACCATGCGACCACCGGCGCCCGGCGACAAGGGAGGACCACTATCTAGCGATCACATTTCACTAGACCGCTAGATATGGTGTTTTCATGACAGGAATCTGGGGGAGGAAATGGGGATGGTTTTCACGCTTTACGGGGCTGCGGGCTCCGGCTCGGTCCCGGTCGAGGCCGCGCTGCGGCTGATCGGACTGGACTATCGCCGGGTCGAGGCCGTGACCTGGGAGGGCGAGGCCGAGCGCGACAAGGCGGCGGTCGTCAACCCGATGCGGCAAATCCCCGCCCTGGTCACGCCGCACGGGGAGGTGATCACCGAAAGCGCCGCCATCCTGATCTGGCTGGCCGATTCCCATCCCGAGGCGCGGCTGGCCCCCGCCCTGGACGATCCGCGCCGGGCGCAGTTCCTGCGCTGGATGTTCAGGCCGAGGTCAGGCGCCGCACCATCGAGCGCATCGCCGAATGCTGGCGCATCATGGACGCCCAGATCGCGCCGGGCCGCTTCCTGCTGGGCGAGGAGCTGACCGTGCTGGACCTCTATGTCGCCACGGCCAGCCGCTGGACGCCGCGGCGCCGCCGCTTCTACGCCGAGGCGCCTCGCATAGCCGAAGTTGTGCGCCGGGTCGACGCCCTGCCCGAACTCCAGGCCTTCTGGGCCGAGCGCTTTCCGTTCGAGCCCGGCTGGGAAGGATGACCGTCAGGCAGCGTCGGCCGAAGCCCGGACGGCGGCCGCGCGGAAGGCCTGTTCGACGGCGGCGAACAGGCGTTCGTGCGTCAGCGGCTTGGCCAGATGGCCGTCCATGCCGGCCGCGAGACAGCGCGCGGCGTCCTCGGGCATGGCGTCGGCCGTGACCGCCAGGATCACCGCCGCGCTGGAGGGACCCGTCTGGCGACGGATGCGGCGGGTGGCCTCCAGACCGTCCAGGCGGGGCATGCGGACATCCATGAGGATCAGGTCGAACGCGCCGCTCGCCGCCTTGTCGACCGCCTCATAGCCGTCGACGGCCTCGACGGCCTGGGCGCCCGCTGCCTCCATCATGATGCGCAGCATACGCCGATTGGCCGGGTGGTCGTCGACGATCAGGGCGCGCAGGGGCCGGTCGACCGCCCCCGCCTCCTCCTCGGCTTCCAGGCGCAGCGCCTGCGCCTCCGACAGCCGCGCCAGGCGGGCGGTCAGGATGAAGACCGATCCGCCCGCCGAGGTCTCGCTCAACACCACGTCGCCGCCCATGGCGCGGGCGTGAAGCCGGGCCGCCGACAGGCCCACCCCCGCGCCGCCGTGCCGCCGCTGCAGGGAATCGTCGCCCTGGGCGAAGATGTCGAACAGGCTGGGCCGCAGGCTGGGCGCGATTCCCGGCCCGGTGTCGGCCACCTCGATGGCCAGGCGTTCGTCTTCAAGGCTTATCCGGACGCGAACCTGTCCCGAATCCGTGAACTTCACCGCATTGGACAGCAGGTGCCGCAGGGCGGCCCCGAGACGACGCCGATCGCCCAGCCGATGCTCGCCCGCCGCGCCCTCGAAGGCGAGATCGAAGACCAGGCTCTTGGCGGCGGCGGCGGCGGCGGCGGATTCGCAGACCTCGCGGATCAGGGGCTCGACCGCGATGGGTTCGGGCTCGGCCGCCTCCTGGCCGCGCGAGGCGTCCAGCACGTCCTCGACCAGCAGCAACATGGCCCCGCCCGCCTCGCGGATCGCCGCGACCTGGGCCTGGGCGTCCGGGGCCAGGTCGCCACGCCTCGACAACAGGTCGGCATAGCCGCTGATGCCGTTCAGGGGGGTGCGCATCTCATGGCTCATCACCGCCAGGAAGCGCGACTTGGCGGCGACCGCCTCTTCGGCGCGCCGCCTCTGCTCCAGCGCCAGGGCCGTGCGGCGCGCCAACCGCGCCGCATTGGCGCGACGCTCGGCCATCAGGGCGCTGATGGGAAGGGCCGTCAGCGCCGCCACCAGCAGGAAGCCGTAGTAGAGCGGCATCTGCCGCAGCCTTAGGGGCGCCATCTCCAGCCCCGCCACATAGGGCACGGTCGAGGCGCTGACCGGGCCGGAGCCGACCATGGTCATCAGGCCGCTGATCGTCACCCCCGCCAAGAGCGTGATCGCCATCCACGGCGGCGACAACCGATAGGCCGCCAGCATCAGCGGCGGAAACACCATGAACAGGAAGGGCGACGACTGGCTGAAAACCACAATGAACGTCCCGGCCGTCAGGGCCAGGACGCTGACGATCTCCCACGGTGGCGACGCCTCGTCGCGGAACCTGTGCGCGCGCGCCAGCAGCAGCAGGCTGGGCGTCATGATCAAAAGGCCCAGCATCTCCATCATGAACAGATGACGCCAGGTGAAGAGCGCCCGCGTCAGGGAATAGTCTTTGAACCAGACCGCCAGCAGCACCCCGATCGTCGTGGTGGCGGCCACCGCCGGCCCCGCCGCCCCCAGGGCGAACAGCAGGACCCGGCGTGGACGACGCATGTCCAGGGCCGCGCCGCACAGCCGCCGCGCCAGCAGCCCGGCGATGACGGCCTGCCCCAGGTTGAGCAGGGGATTGATCCAGACAAAGGGCGGTGCGTCGCCGCGCAATTCGGCGCTTACCAGATTCAGGCCGAAGCACAGCGCCAGGACGATGGCCGCCCGTCGGCGCGGCAGTTGCAGATAGGCGGCCAGAAGGACCCCATTGGTCGGCCAGACGATCACGGCCTGAAAGGTCGTCGCGCTCCAATGGCCGATCAGCAGGCACAGCAGATACAGCAGCACATAGCCGGCCGCCGGCGGACCGGCCTCCAGACCCGCGTCATGCCGAAACGCGCGCCATCGCCCTCTCGTCGTTACTGCCGCCACGCGGATCCCCGGGTCTCTGACCAACGTTATATTCGTAAAAGCGTAAACAAAAACTGCGCAGCGAATCGCCGCCGCTAGCCTGGCCCCGACGTCGGAGGCGATGACGCCTCCCTTCCTAGGGATCGTCCCGCAGCGGGGCGTCATGCAGGCGCTGGCGGCGTTCGGCGGCGTAGGCGACCAGCCACAGGACCATCGACCAGGCCGCCCCCACGCTCCACCCGGCGAAGACGTCAGAGGCCCAGTGCGCGCCCAGATAGATGCGCGTCAGCCCGATCAGCAGGGCGATGACCACGGCGCAGCCCAGGACATAGGCCTTCAGCCGCTTGCGCGGAAAGGCGCGGGTCAGCATGACCCCCAGGGTCAGGTAGAAGACGGTCGCCAGCAGGGCGTGGCCCGAGGGGAAGCTCGCGTTCAGCGTCTCGACCGCCTGATAGGCGGCGGGCGGTCGTTCGCGCTCGAACAGGGCTTTCAGACCCTCGCTCAGCGCCACCCCTCCGGCCAGGCTGACGACCAGCAGCAGGGCCGACAGCCGTTTTCTCATGATGAGCAGGAAACCCAGGGCGATCAGCGCGAACAGGACCAGCACCGCTATGCCGCCCAGCGAGGTCAGGTCCGCCGCCGCCTCCCGCAGCCACCACGGCCCCCAGGGGCGGCCGGGATCATCGGCGTAGGGCCGCACCGCCGCCAGCACCGCCCGGTCGAAGGCCTGGCCGCCCGGCTCCTGCATCTCATCGGCCGCCTCGATGAAGACCAGCACCCCCAGGGTCGCCACCAGCAGGGCCGCGACGGCGGCGATCTCGGTGCGCGCAACCCGCAGGGCGCGCGTCAGGAAGGCGGTGGGATGAGGAGCCATGGGGCGCTAACGGCGACGCTGGCCAGGACGTTCCCTGGCTCACGGGTCCACCCGCCGCTCGGGACGCAAAAAGTGATCGCCCGCCAATTCCCGAGTCATTTCCACAGGGTGCGGCCGACCGCCCACCGATTCGAAAGAAAAGCCTGCGTCAAGAGCTTTACGAGCGGTTAGGGATGTGCGCCCATATATGTAGCCGAGCATAGGAACCGAGACACCATATCTAGTGTTTCAAACCGGCACGGTCTTCTAACGGATTTGTTCGGGGCAGTGATGAAAATGGCTGGCGGCGAAGCTTTGCAGACGACGGAATTCTCAGCGGTTTCCTCGGCTCCGCCCGAGGGCAAGCCGCACCTGAAGGTGGTCACCGGCCTGCAGCTGGACCGCTCGCGCGACGCCCTGCTGACCGATTTCGGCAAGAAGACCCTGGAAGACCGCTACCTGCTGCCCGGCGAAAGCTACCAGGACATGTTCGCCCGCGTGGCCACGGCCTACGCCGACGACGCCGACCACGCCCAGCGCGTCTATGACTACATGTCCAGGCTGTGGTTCATGCCGGCGACCCCGGTGCTGTCGAACGGCGGCGCCGATCGCGGCCTGCCGATCTCCTGCTTCCTGAACTCGGTCAACGACAGCCTGGACGGCATCCAGAACGTCTGGAACGAGAACGTCGCCCTGGCCTCGAACGGCGGCGGCATTGGCACCTACTGGGGCGGCGTCCGCTCCATCGGCGAGAAGGTCAAGGGCGCGGGCCAGACCTCGGGCATCATCCCCTTCATCCGCGTGATGGATTCGCTGACCCTGGCGATTTCGCAAGGCTCGCTGCGTCGCGGCTCGGCCGCCGTCTATCTGGACATCCACCACCCGGAGATCGAGGAGTTCCTCGAGATCCGCAAGCCGTCGGGCGACTTCAACCGCCGCTCGCTGAACCTGCACCACGGCATCAACATCACCGACGCCTTCATGGAGGCGGTGCGCGACGGCAAGCCGTTCGACCTGGTCTCGCCCAAGAACGGCGAGGTCCGCAAAACCGTCGACGCCCGCAACCTCTGGACCAAGATTCTCGAAATCCGGATGCAGACGGGCGAGCCCTATCTGATCTTCTCGGACACGGTGAACCGGCAGATGCCGCAGCACCAGAAGGACCTGGGCCTGTCGGTCAAGCAGTCCAACCTGTGCTCGGAGATCATGCTGCACACGGGCCTGGACCATAAGGGCGTCGAGCGGACCGCCGTCTGCTGCCTGTCGTCGGTCAACGCCGAGACCTTCCTGGAGTGGCGCGAAGAGCCGCGCTTCATCGAGGACATCATGCGCTTCCTCGACAATGTGCTCGAGGACTTCATCACCCGCGCCCCGTCGTCGATGGCCGCCGCCGTCTATTCGGCCCAGCGCGAGCGTTCGGTGGGCCTGGGCCTGATGGGCTTCCACTCCTTCCTGCAGGCGCAGGGCGTGGCCTTTGAATCGGCGATGGCCAAGAGCTGGAACATGCGCCTGTTCAAGCACCTGCGCCGCGAGGCCGACAAGGCCAGCCGCACCCTGGCCGAGGAGAAGGGCCCCTGCCTCGACGCCGCCGAGCGCGGCGTGATGGAGCGGTTCAGCCACAAGCTGGCCATCGCCCCGACCGCCTCGATCTCGATCATCTGCGGCGGCACCTCGGCGGGCATCGAGCCGATCCCGGCCAACATCTATACGCACAAGACCCTGTCGGGCTCGTTCGCGGTCAAGAACCCCTACCTGCAGAAGCTGCTGGGCGAAAAGGGCATCGACACCGAGGCGGTCTGGTCGTCGATCCTGGAGCATGAAGGCTCGGTCCAGCACCTGGACGCCCTGAGCGAGGACGAGAAGGCCATCTACAAGACCGCCTTCGAGCTGGACCAGCGCTGGGTCATCGAACTGGCCGCCGACCGCACCGGCGACATCTGCCAGGCGCAGTCGCTGAACCTGTTCATCCCCGGCGACGTCAACAAGTGGGACCTGCACATGCTGCACTGGTCGGCGTGGGAGCGGGGCCTGAAGTCGCTGTATTATCTGCGCTCCAAGTCGGTGCAGCGCGCTGCCTTCGCCGGGGCCGACGACAAGCAGGAAGAAGAGATCGATCCGAACCAGCCGGACCTCTTCTCCATCGCCCGCACCGACTACGACGAGTGCCTGGCCTGCCAATAGGCCCTACGCCGCTCATCACGACCGCCTGACCGCCGCCCGGAGGAACCCTCTTCCGGGCGGCTTCGTTTGTCAGAAGGATTGTGGCCCAAAAGAGTCCGTTGCGGTTCACCGGCGTTCGTGCACAGTGGAGTCGTTAACGGATCGGGAGGGACCGTTGATGCGACGCATGGCATGGGCAGGACTGGCGATCGCGGCGACCGCGCCGGCTGCCATGCCGACGGCCGCGCTCGCCCTGCCGCAAGCCCTGCTTGAGGCCCCCGTGGCCGCGCGGGGCGGCGAGGCCGTGCGGTTCGAGGACGCCGCCGCCCGGATCGACAGCCGCCTGCCCTTCTCGGCCGAGCCCGACGCCGCCTTCGGGGCGCCGGTGCAGTTCAACGACGCCGCCCGCCTGAGCGCCGACCTGGCCGAACGACGCCAGGAGGCCTGGTTCGCCGGCGACGGCTTCACCGACCGGCTGCGCGTCACGACCATGGGCGAGTTGCGCCGCGCCGACGGCGGCCCCCTGCCGCCGCGCGCCCTGGATGCGGCGGGCTTCTCCGCCGAGAGCTACGACGTCACCTATACGCGCGGCTGGACGGCGGCCAGCGGCCGCACGGCCTCGGGTCTGGAGGTCTCCCTGACGCCCCACGCGGGCTTCGGCGTCGGCAGCGACGGCCCCTCGGCCGAGGCAGGCGCCACCTTGCGCATCGGCGAAGGCCTGGACCGCCTGGCCCCCAACGGCGACGAGGCCTTCGGCGAACGCCCGCGCTGGTATCTGTACGCCGCGGGCTCCAAACGGGCGGTCGGCTACAACTTCGCCCGCACCCGCGACGGCGACTTCGCCCGCTCCGGCGTCAGCCAGGACGGCGGCTCCTACCTGGGCGACGCCTCCATCGGCGTGGCCTATCGCCGAGGCGCGGTTCAGGGCTCGTTCGGCATCGTCTATCGCGAGATCGAGGTCAAAGGCCTGCGCGGCTATCAGGGCATCGACACCGACGTGTCGGAGGGCCTGGCGGCCTTCCAACTGACCATCCGCCCGCCGCGCTAGGCCGCCCTGCCGGCCCTACTGCGTCCGCGCCACGCCTTCGCGGCGGCTGTCGGCGGCCCCGTCCCAGCGTCCGTTGCGCCACAGGCCGCCGTGCAGGCCCGAAGTCTCGGTGGTGTTGGGGCGCAGTTCGACGCCGCGCGCCGCCATGCCTGCGCGCACATCCGCCGGGAAGCCCTCGGTGTCGGCGCCGAAGCCGTCGCCCTTGGCCACCAGGTTGGGCAGATCGAAGGCCTGCTGCAGCGGCAGGCCCCAGGCCAGGGCGCCGATCAGGGCCTTGGCGTTGTAGGCCAGGATGGAAGAGCCGCCGGGCGAGCCCAGGGCGCCGACCAGCCGCCCCTCGCGGTCCAGGATCAGGGCCGGAGACATGGACGAGCGCGGCCGCTTGCCTGCCGCCACGGCGTTGGCCGCGGGCGTGCCGTCGGCCGCCGCCGGGACCAGGGAGAAGTCGGTCAGCTGGTTGTTCAGGAAGAAGCCGCCCGCCATCCGGCCCGAGCCGAACAGGCTCTCGACCGTGGTGGTCATGCTGACCGCGTTCCCCTGGGCGTCGACCACGACCAGGTGCGAGGTGCCCGCCGGTTCCTGGGTCGCGTCGGCGCCGACCTTGGGCGCACCCGCCGGCACGCCATAGGGCGCCGCGCCGCGCAACGACGGCGCCAGGGCCGCCCGCTCAGCGACGTAGGCCGGGTCCAGCAGCCCCGCCACCGGCACGCTGACAAAGGCCGGATCGCCGAAATAACGATCGCGGTCGGCGTACATCAGCCGCTGAAGTTGGCCGAAGGCGGCCCAGGCCTCGGGGCTGTTCGGCCCCTTGTCGATGGCCGGCGTCCGCTCGGCCATGGCCAGCAACTCCAGGATCGAAGCCCCGCTGGACGGCGGCGGCGGCACGCAGATGGTGTAGATCTTGTAGGGGCCGCAGACGGCCTCGCGCACCACGGGGCGATAGCCGGCGATGTCGGCGGTCGTCAGGGCGCCGGGGCGCGGCCCTTCCGACACGGCGGCGGCGATGGCCTCGGCCAGCGGGCCTTGCTGAAGGGCGGCCGCGCCTTCGCGCGCGATGCGCCGCACGGTCTCGGCGTAGGCTGGATTCCGCAACGTCTCGCCCGCCCGATAGCGCGTGCCGTCCGCCTTGGTGAAATATTCGGTCGCCCAGCGGGTCTTCGACTGGGGCGCGTCGCCGTTGATCATGCCCGCCAGGCGCGGACTGACCACGAAGCCGTCGGCCGCCAGACGCTCGGCGTCGCCGAACAGCTCGGACCAGGCCAACGCGCCGTGCTGCTTCTGGGCCAGGGCCAGCATGGGCACCACGCCCGGCGCCCCGGTCGAGCGTCCGCTCAGCACCGAGTCCCCAAACGCCAGCGGCTTGCCGTTCTCATAGAAGAGCTCGGGCGTGGCGGCGGCGGGCGCCGTCTCGCGTCCGTCATAGACGGTGATCGCCCCGCTCTCGGCGTCGTAGAACATCATGAAGGCGCCGCCGCCCAGGCCCGAGGACTGCGGCTCGACCAGGCCCAGCACCGCCTGGATCGCCACGGCCGCGTCCACGGCCGAGCCGCCGCGCGCCAGCACCTTCATCCCCGCCTCGACCGCCAGGGGGTTGGCCGCGGAGACGAAGGGCCCCTTGGCGACGGAGGCCTGGACCGCCACTGCCTCGACCGGAACCGCCGCCTCCGCCTGGACGCTCGCCGTCGTCGCAGCGCAGCCGGTCAGCAGCAGGGCCGCGACGGCCGTCCCGGCCGCTAGAGACGAAATCCTGCGCGCAGGACGAGAATGGAGAAAGGAAAAGGCGCGCACGCAAGCACTCCGGGACGTTGCAGAGAGGCTTTATGCCTAGGCCCGCAGGTCCCGGAGGCCAACCCCGCATTTTCTCACGATTTTCCGAGAAAACCTGTTGCCTCCCCGAAAGCGACCCGCTAGATACCCGGCCCTGCCCGCAAGGCAGTGCGCACCCGTAGCTCAGCTGGATAGAGCACCAGACTACGAATCTGGGGGTCAGGAGTTCGAATCTCTTCGGGTGCGCCACTTTCCTTTCAAGGACTTAGGTCTTGGGGAAGACGAGCCGCGAGGCTTTCCATATTCCGATGACACACGGCTTTACAGCGCCGCTTGAACTGGAGCCGCAACCGTGTCCGAGCGCGGCCTGACCGCTCCTTGTCGCGCGCGAAACGCCATGACGCCCAGGCCGCCGAGCGTGAACAGCGCCGTCCAGGGCAGCCAGTCGCCGAACCGCGCATAGAGCGTGCGCGTCCCGCGCGTCGGCGCCTCGACGACCATGACGCTGACAGGGGCGCTGGACCGGAAGTCGTCCATGGCGGCCAGAACCCGTCCCTGATGATCGACGGCCAGGCTGCGGCCGTCGTTGACCATCCGCACCAGGGCCGCCCCGTTCTCGATCGCCCGCATCGCCGCCATGTTCGAGTGCATCGGCGCCATGCCGCGGCTGTCCCACGACGGATCCAGCAGGATGTCGGCCCCCGCACGCCCCGCCTGGCGGATCAGGTCGTGGTAGTCGAAGTCATAGCAGATGGCCCAGGCGATGCGGCCGTAGGGCGTATCCATCACCGGCATCCGGCCGTCGCCCCGGACGGAGCGCTCGACGGGAGTCGGCCGGCTCTTGAGGTAGGTCGAGCGCACGGCGCCGGTCGGATCGATGGCGACCATCTTGTTCTCCGCCAGCGGCCGGCCCGGCGTGATCGTCGCCATGGCCATGAACAGATAGATGCGCTCCGCCGCCGCCAGCCTGCCCGCCTCGGCGATGAAGCGCGCCTCGTCGTCCTTGAGCACCAGGGCGTTGGCCTCGCTCCACAGCACCAGCTTGGCGCCCGCGCGCGCCTCCTGCCGGCTGCGCTCGAGCAAGGTGCGCTGAAGAGCCTGCGTCAACGGGCGCGCCCGCTCCGCGCCCGCCGGGCTCAAACCGCCGGCCGCGTTGACCGGGGCCCAGGCCGCCTTGAACACGTCCAGATTCTCGGCGCTGATCCCGGCGATCCTGACCGTGGGCGCGGACGGCGCGTCCAAGGCCAGCCGCAGAGCGCCCAGGGCGATGATCGTCCCCGCTGCGCCGGCGAGAAGCAGGACCGCGCGGCGGGCCGTCAGGCCCTGGCCGCCCGCCTCCCAGATCAGGTTCACGACCGCGGCGACCCAGCCGATCAGGAAGGCGACGCCCCACAGCCCCGTCACCGACAGCATCTGGAGAAGCTGCAGGTCGGTCTGCGCATAGGCCGCCACGCCCCAGCTGCCGAGGCCGACGTTCGACCAGGCGAACTCCGTGAGCGCCAGGGCCGAGGGGAAGACCAGGGTCGCGGCGAACCCCTTGAGGCGCGGGGCCAGCAGGCGGTCGACGATGTAGGGCAGGAAGAAGACCGCCGCCACGCCCGCCACCACGGCGTGATAGGTCACGCCCTGGAAGATGATGGCGCCGCGCCAGGCGATGTCCTGGGCCACGACGAAGGCCGCCAGGCCCGCCGCCGCGCCCTGCCAGGACGACGACTGGCGCAGGAAGCGCAGCATGAAGATCGGGCCGAGCCACGCGAGCACCGGCGCCGTGAAGTTGCCGACCGAGAAGGCGGCGCACCCCGCCGCGATCGCCAGCCAAACGAATCTGGACATGAGAGAAGACCTGGCCTGTATTTGAAGTCACGAAAGAGGCGGGCAACAAACCCGGCGGCGAGGGGCGCCGCCATCGAGGTTTCGCCGTCGGGCCGAGACATTCGCAGGGGGGATTCATGGCGGCGATTGAGCCCGCTCGCGAAGCGTCAACGGGACTGAGGGCGGCGCTGCGCGCGCGCATGATCGTGCTGGAGCTGGCCCTGATGCTGGCGCTGGCGGTCGTGCTGTCGATGCTCGGCCCGTTCGGAACCTATCTGCTCGGCCCCTGGCCCCACCGCCTGGTCTATTGGATCCGCAGCGTCCTGGTCGGCTATCTGATCTACCGCCCCCTCATCCTGCTGGGCGCCCGGCAGGCTATTCAACTGGCCCTGCCGGAGTGGGCGGGATGGGCCGCCGGAGTGCTGGCGGGGGCCGCGCCGATGAGCCTCTGGCTCTGGTGGCTCGGCCCGGACGTCGACCTGGCGCGCCCCTGGCCCAGCGGCGCCGAGTTCGTCGCCACCTACGCGCAGACCGCACTGATCGCCGCCCTGGGGCTGGGCGCGCTCTGGCACATCGCCGGTCAGGCGTGGCCCCCCGCTCCCGAACGCACCGCCGCGCCCGTCGCGCCGCTGTCGGCTCACGAAGGGGCCGCGCCCCTTCCAGCCGGAGAGCCCGCGGCCGGCCAACGCCTGCTGGAGCGCCTACCCCCGCGATTGGGGCGCGAGATCATCGCCCTGGGCATGGAGGACCACTACGTCCGCGTCTTCACGCGACGCGGCGACACCCTGATCCTGATGCGCATGGCCGACGCCATCCATGAACTCGGCGCGCTCGAGGGCGCCCAGGTTCATCGGTCCTGGTGGGTGTGCAAGGCGGCGGTCGCCGGGGTCGAGCGACGCGGGCGCGGCGGATGGATTCGCCTCGACACCGGCCTCGAAGTCCCCGTGGCCCGGCGACGTCTGGCCGAGCTCGCCCGTCGGGGCTGGCCGATCGGCGGGGCGCGCTAGCCGGTGAATTCAGGCGGCGCAGGCGGCCAGGAATTTTTCGGCCAGCCCCTGGGGCGCCGTGATGGGGCCGGCGTTCTGATAGCCGTAGTTGACGTGAAGCGGCCGCCCCGAGGCCAGGATGCGCGCCGGATCGCCGGCCAGCGGGGCGACGCCGACGACCCGACTGGGCGCCGGCGAGCCCGTCACCCCGACCACCAGGACGGTCACGTCCTCGCCCGCGCCCAGGGACATGCGTTCTTCGCTGGACACGACATGGAAGGCCCCGACCGCCAGGGACAGGCGCCCGTCGCGGCACGACAGATCGACCCCCTCGGCCTCATGCTGAAGCATAGGCCGTCCATCTTCGGTCGTCGTCAGCCGCCAGGAGGCGGGCGGCGACGGCGGCGCCTCGACCGCGGGGACGGCGGCGCGCCGTTCGCTCGGCTGGCCGCACCCCGCCCCGAGGCCCAATAGCGCCGCCATCGCCAACGGCTTGATCGTGCGCATCCTCTCTCCTCCATCCCGTCGCCCGACGAGGGCCCGTCGAAGCATTTAACCTAAAATCAACGTTTCTGCGCCTTGGCAGGAACGTCCGCCGCGCCGTCGCCGTTTCCCGTCGTGGAGGAGCGCCTGAGATGGTGTGGGAGAGGGACGGAAACCGGAACGCCGGAGGGGGCTTGCTGCGCCTGCCCGACGGGGAATGGTGACGCGCGCGGTCAGTGTGCGCCGCTCGACGTCCGCGTCGGGGGAACTGGCCGCGCTGCGCAATCTGACGGCCATGACCCGCCTGAGCGAAGAAGAACGCGCCCTGGTGCGGCGGCTGTGCGTCTTCCAGGAAGTCGTTCCGGCGGGCCAGCCCTTCGACCCGGACGGCCGGGCGGCCTCGCCGCGCCTGATCCTGAGCGGCTGGGCCTGCCGCCAGCGCATCCTGGCGGACGGGCAGCGTCAGATCTTCGGCTTCCTGCTGCCGGGCGACTCCGTCGGCCTGAGCCTGGAGCCCCGCCCGCTGGACGAAACCTCGACCGTCGCCCTGACGCGGGTCGAATATGTCGACGCCCTGATGCTGAGGGAAATCCTGGCGCTCCAGGATCCTCGCCACGAACGCCTGCGCCGCGCCCTGGCGACGTCCCGTCGCTATGAAGAGGCCTGCCTGCTGAACCACGTGGTCCGGCTTGGGCGGCATTCGGCCCAGGCGCGCCTGGGCCATCTGCTGCTGGAGTTGCGCGACCGCCTCCAGCGCGCCGGACTTTGCACCGGCGACCGCATGCACCTGCCCCTGACCCAGGAGACCCTGGCCGACGCCCTGGGCCTGAGCCTGGTGCACGTCAGCCGCACCCTAGGCCAGATGCGGCGAGGGCGGCTGATCGCCATGCAGAACGGGTGGGTGACCCTGCTCGACGAGGCCTATCTGCGCGCCGCCTGCGACTACGGCGCCGAGGCCCCCCTTCTTCACTGAACTGGAACAAGAGAAAGAGAAAGCGCGCCATGGGCCAGCACAAACTTCCGTCTCAGCGACGCCGTCCTCCCGCTTCGGCCAGACGCGGACCCGCGCTTCAACTGTTGCGCGCGTCCGTCGCGGCCGTCGCCCTGCTCGCGCCGAGCGCCGTCCTGGCCCAGGACGAGGATCTGGCCGCCCGGGTCGCGCGGCTGGAGGCGCTGATCCTCGAGCAACAACGGCGGATCGAGGCTCAGGAGGCGCTGCTGGCCGAGCGCGCCGCGACGGCTCCGCCCGAGGTCGATCCCCGCTGGCGCGTACAGGCCGACGGCTCGGGCCAAGGCGTCTTCGTCGACCGAACCCTGGACGAACTGCGCGCCGGGCGACAGGTCGCGAGCACTCTCACGCCCAACGGCCAATCCCAGCCGCCCCCCATGGTTGACGCGCAGGCCCCGCCTTCGCCCCAGGAGGTGACTCGCGAGCAGCTGGCCGCCATTCCCGAAGGCATCGCCGTGCTGAGCCAGCCCGGAAAGCTGACGGTGGACCTCTCGGCCGAATACACCCGCTCCAGCGCCAATCGCCTGGTGTTCCGGGGCATTGAGATCGTGCCGGGCGTGCAGATCGGGGTGATCGAGGCCAATGAGGCCGACCGCGACACGGGCGTGGTCACCCTGGCGGCGAAATACGGCATCGCCCCCGGGCTCGAAGGGGAGATCCGCGTGCCCTACGTGTGGCGCAACGACACCATCACCACCGTGCAGCAGCGCGACGAGGCAGTGACCCGCACCATCGACTTGAGCGGCGACGGCGTTGGCGACGTCGAGGCCGCCGTCCGCTACCAGATCAACGGCGGCGAACGCGGGCTCCCGATCTTCATCGCCGGCCTGAGGGTCAAGAGCGACACGGGCGAAGGCCCCTTCGACATCGACCGCGACGAGTTCGGCGTCGCCACTCGGCTGGCCACCGGATCGGGCTTCTGGGGCGTGGAGCCCAGCATCAGCTTCCTCTACCCCAGCGACCCGGCCGTCATCTTCGGCAGCCTGAGCTACTTCGCCCACCTGCCGCGCGACATCGACAAGACGGAAGGCGAGATCCGCATCGGCAAGGTCGATCCCGGCGACGCCATCGGCCTGTCGATCGGCTTCGGCTTCTCGCTGAACCCGCGCTTCTCCTTCTCGCTGGGCTACAAGCACAACTACATCCGGCCGACGTCGAGCCAGTTGAACGACATCACAGAAAAGTCGGACTCGCTGCAGGTCGGCGCCCTGCAGTTCGGCATGTCCTACCTGCTGAGCGATCGGTTCAGCCTCAACGGCAATTTCGAATTCGGGGTGACCGAGGACGCGCCGGACATGCGCTTCGTCCTGCGCGTGCCGATCGTCTTCTGAGCATGAAAAAGGGGCCGCCCGGCGGGCGGCCCTGAAATCCCTCCATCGAGACGCGGGCGCCCCGAACGTCAGAAGCCCGTCCCCCTGAGGCCCGCCCAGTCGATGTCGCGCAGAATCTGCGAGCCGTAGTTCTGCATCCGACTGTCTGCCTGGATCGCAGCCAGGTCGGGCAGGAACAGGTTCAGCTCCATCTCCTGGCGGATATTGCGGTTGTCGGCATTGTTGATGATCAGGTTCTGAAGCTGGCTGGTCGTGATGTTGTGCAGGATCGCCGTCGCGCCGTCGGAATCGATCACCGCCACGCCGCCGGCGTTCTGCAGCCCGCTGAGGTCGATGCCGCCGGCCGCCAGACCCTGCATGGCGCTGGCCAGATCCTGGACCCCGGGCACGCTGTGCTGGGTCTGCTGCGTCACGGGACCGGCTGGCGTCCAGGTCAACTGGGTCTTCAGCGCCAGCTGGCCGTTGACATAGGAGCGAACCACCGCCCCGAAGCCGAAGGTGAAGCCCCCGGCCGTCATGAAGCCGCCCCGCGCCTCGGCCAGGTCGTCGTCGGTCATGGCCTGGGGACCAGGGCCCGCCACGGCGGCGAAGACTTCCGGGGCGGGACGGTCCACGGGACGATCCAAGACAGGATCCAGGGCCGGATCGCCGCCGAGATCGGCGACAAAGCTGATCGCTTGAGCCGAGGCCGACGCCGGGACCAGGGCCGGCCCCAGGAAGATCATGGCGAGCAGCATACTTGAACGCGCGTTTCGCATGAGGGTCACCTCAGATAGGGATCGAGAGAGAAGCGAGTCGTCACCTGGTACAGGGGCGGCAACTCCCGCGTCAGTTCAGCCAGGGACAGGGGCTGGAGCGCCTGGCCCGGCCGCGACCGATTCCAGGGAAGCCATTCCTCGGCATCATTGAAGGTGTCCGCCGGCTGGCGGACCACGAAGGCGACCCCGTTCCACATTGCGGAGAACTGGTCGCGCGAATAGATCTTCAGGCCGAGGGCGGGATCGCCGATCAGCACGCGGCCCGCGTCATCGCCCTTGAAGACCACGAAATGCTTGTAGCCGGCCGTGTCGATCATGACGATGGCCGGAGCGTTCATCCCGATGAGGTCATCGAGGCTGAGCCGGAAGCCGTCGGCGGCGTAGCCGTGCCCATCGAGATACCGCTTCATGTCCAGAAGCGAGAAGCCGACCCTCTGGATCGTGGCCTGATCGCCGGCGGCGTACATGGCCCGGAACACCTGCTCCTCGCCTACGTCGCGTCCGTAGTGATGACGCAGCAGGGTGGCAAGGGCCGCCGACCCGCAGCTGAAATCGTATCGCTGGCGCACCACGGTGCGGAACGGCAGGTCGCGATAGCTGACCACCTTGACCCGTCCGGCCACGGGGCCGTTATGCAACAGGATCTCCGCCCGCGCCGAGGTCGAGGGCAAGGCCAGCAGCCCGGCCATCACGGCCAGAACCGCGCCGACCGAAGCCTTGCGGACGATCGGCCTCACGGGTTCGGGGCCGTCGTCACGATGTTGATCGTGATCGCGCCTTGCAGATTATTGTTGTTGCCGCTGTTCATCACGAAATTGCCGATGCCGTTGAACCCGGCGAAGGCGTTGGCGTCGATGCGCAGGGCGCCGGTGGTCACGGTGTTGGCGTTGACGCTGTTGCCGCTGTTGGTCGCCTGCAGCAGTTGGTCGCTGGCGACGATGACGACGGCTCCCTGGCGGCCGTGCAGGGCGTCGAGTTCATTCGTTTCCAGGGACTGCGGCCCGACGGGCGCATTCGACACGGTCGGCGCCTCGGGCGCGATGATGGGGGGCGGAGGGGGTGCGTCGGGCGCCGCGGCCGATTCCGGATCCGCCGCCCCCAGCAAGGCCAAGGCCGTCAAAATGCTGAACATGTTTCCCTCCCAGGAAGAAAATCGGCGGCCGGGAGAACCGGCCGCCGAGTACAGAGCGATTTACTGGCCGCCGTTGCCGAAAGTGACGTTGGCGTTGGCGCTGACCGCCGTCGCCGCTTGTCCGATCGAGGCCAGGCCCGAGTTGTTGCTCACGGTCTGAATGCCAGCGAAGCCCGCGAAGGCGCCGCCCCGTTGGGTGATGTCGCCGGAGCGCATGTCAGCGTCCTGCCGGCCATCATGGTCTTCACGCTGATCGAAGCCGACGTCGCTCACGTTGGCGGAGAGCTCCTGGTAGTTCAGCGAAACGCGAACGTTCCAGTCATGGGTCGAGTTGTCAGTGTTAAAGGAGTTATTCGTATTGTTCGAATGCTCCGTATTGAAAGAATGATCGACGTCGGTGTCGTTGTCGTAAGTGCGGTTATCGTTGAAAGAGTTGGTGTTGTCGGTGTCGTACTTGCGATTATTGCTGAACGAGCTGCCGAGATCGACATTCGTGTTATAGGTATCGTTGTACGAATCCGTGGTGTGCGAATGGTCGTTGAACGAGTCGTCAATGACCTTGTCGCCACCCTTGTCGTTCCTGTCGTGGCCACCGCCATAGGACTGAGCGTAGCCCGCGCTGGCGAAAGCCAGCACGCCTGCCAGCACCACCGCCGAACTCATCAGTTTGGTACGCATCTCTCTGCCTCCAATCTTATTGGGAACGGAGGCTCCTCCACCTCCGACTTCCGCAATCGCCAGAGCAACGCGGTCGTTCCTGGCAGTCGGGTCACGGAAATTTCTCGGAAATTCGTCGAGTTGGCCGCCTCATGCCGAGACTGGCGCTCAATTGGTGTGGACTCGCCAAGCGGCGGCGATGCAGACCTGCCTTTTGATCAAGAGGCCACCCGGAATAAAATCGGCGACAAGGTGACTTTTTCGAGCCTGGATCGAGTCCGCGTCGAATCGGTCCGAGATCGTCGCTCCCGTGGCGCAATCGCTCCGGCCGTGCTACGCGCGCCGGACCATGACGACGCCCCCTATCGAACGCATCCGCAACTTTTCGGTGGTCGCCCACATCGACCACGGCAAGTCGACCCTGTCCGACCGCCTGATCCAGTTCACGGGCGGCCTGACCGCGCGCGAAATGTCCGAGCAGGTTCTCGACAACATGGACATCGAGAAAGAGCGCGGCATCACCATCAAGGCGCAGACCGTGCGCCTGAACTACAAGGCCAAGGACGGGCTCGACTATGTCCTGAACCTGATGGACACGCCGGGGCACGTCGACTTCGCCTATGAGGTGTCGCGCTCGCTGGCGGCGTGCGAGGGCTCGATCCTGGTGGTGGACGCCTCGCAGGGCGTCGAGGCCCAGACCCTGGCCAACGTCTATCAGGCGATCGACAACAACCACGAGATCGTCCCGGTCCTGAACAAGATCGACCTGCCCGCCGCCGAGCCGGACCGGGTCAAGGCCCAGATCGAGGACGTCATCGGCCTGGACGCCTCGGACGCCGTCATGTGCTCGGCCAAGTCGGGCCTGGGCATCGAGGACGTGCTGGAGGCCATCGTCGCCCGCCTGCCCGCGCCCAAGGGGAACATCGACGCCCCGTTGAAGGCCATGCTGGTCGACGCCTGGTACGACCCCTACCTGGGCGTGGTGCTGCTGGTGCGCGTGTTCGACGGGGTGTTGAAGGCCGGGATGCGCGTGAAGATGATGCAGACCGGCTCGACCCACCTGGTCGATCGCGTCGGTGTCTTCCTGCCCAAGAACACCCCGGTCCAGCAGCTCGGCCCCGGCGAGGTCGGCTTCATCACCGCCCAGATCAAGGAAGTGGCCCACGCCGCCGTCGGCGACACCATCACCGACGAGAAGAAGCCCACGGCCGAACCGCTGAAGGGCTTCAAGGAAGTCCAGTCGGTGGTCTTCTGCGGCCTGTTCCCGGTCGACGCCGCCGATTTCGAGGACCTGCGCGCCGCCATCGGCAAGCTGCGCCTGAACGACGCCAGCTTCACCTTCGAGATGGAAAGCTCGGCCGCCCTGGGCTTCGGCTTCCGCTGCGGCTTCCTGGGCCTGCTGCACCTGGAGATCATCCAGGAGCGCCTGAGCCGCGAGTTCAACCTGGACCTGATCGCGACGGCCCCCTCGGTCGTCTACAAGATCCAGCAGCGCGACGGGACCGAGATCGACCTGCACAACCCGGCCGACCTGCCGGACGTGATGCAGATCGAGACCATCAGCGAGCCGTGGATCAAGGCCACCATCCTGACGCCCGACGAATACTTGGGCGGGGTGATCAAGCTGTGTCAGGACCGTCGCGGCAACCAGATCGAACTGTCCTACGTCGGCGCCCGCGCTCTGGTGGTCTATGAGCTGCCGCTGAACGAGGTGGTGTTCGACTTCTACGACCGGCTGAAGTCCATCTCGAAGGGCTACGCCTCGTTCGACTATGAGATCACCGACTACAAGGTCGGCGACCTGGTGAAGATGTCGATCCTGGTCAACGCCGAGCCGGTGGACGCCCTGTCGATGCTGGTCCACCGCGCCCGCGCCGAGACGCGCGGCCGGGGCATGGTCGAGAAGATGAAGGAGCTGATCCCGCCGCACATGTTCACCATCCCGATCCAGGCGGCCATCGGCGGCAAGATCATCGCCCGTGAGACGGTGCGCGCCCTGCGCAAGGACGTGACGTCCAAGTGCTACGGCGGCGACGCCACCCGCAAGAAGAAGCTGCTGGAGAAGCAGAAGGCCGGCAAGAAGCGCATGCGCCAGTTCGGCAAGGTGGAGATCCCGCAGGAGGCGTTTATCGCGGCCCTGAAGATGGACGAGGATTGAGGGGCGGACGACCGCTTCTGGCTGGGAGCGGTTCTGAATGTCTGCTTCTAGGCGGAACGAGGGGGCGTGCGAAGGTGACGTTCCCCACAGCCGCGAGAGCACTGTGTGGCCTGACTGCGCGAGGGGAGGAATAGATTTGGCCCGCCATCCGCTACCGGCGCTGGTTGGCCCCTTCGGCGGCTTATCTCGTGATAGGGTGATCCACGATAAACCGCGCTCTGTTCAGTAACTCGTCAAACGTTATAATTTCAGGTGACCGCATCTCACGCCGGAACATCTCGAACGACCGGAACTTTGGCTGGTTGATTCCCCTGTCCGACTGGAACTCACTTAGTTGACCGATCACCAAAAATGACTTTGGTTGAACGTTAAACAGAAGCTCGCCAGTCGGATCTCCGTCCGCATCGCTGACCGTGATTGCTCTTGACAGGCGATCTAAGGTGTCGGCTACCGTAGTCTGGACCTGAGCGACACCGCCGCTCAATTCCTTGGAGACGGCCCAAGCGCCTGAACGATAGGGCTTACTGCAATCCAGTAAATCAGTGTCGTGTCGTTTTACTTCTACAAAGCATAATGAACTGATGATCCCACGCGTTTTCATAAGCGCATCTATCCGCTTTCCTGGGCCGGAAATATCGGCACCGCGAACGGTTTGCTCAAGCCGCTTCTCGTCGAGACCGGACAAGAACTGGTAGGTCAAGCCGTACCCAAATATCCAAGTGTTCTCTTCAAAAAACGCCTGCCAAGTGGCTTCCGGCGTCTTGTCGTAGCGGGCTTGTTCGGCAGCGAACGCGGTGCGGTCTGCCAGCATCTTTTCGAACCGATCGAGCTGACCGCGTCGATATCCTACGGCGATGAGGTCACGCTGGAGGTCCTCGCGCTCTGCTAGCTCGATGAAGAGATCTTGGTTTGTGCTAAAAATCTGATGGGCTTGGGCTGCGGTGAGTACGACGGTCCGCACCGCCTCACGGGACAGCTTGCCTTTGCCGTCTCCGCCGAAATCGATGGTCTTCACGCCTGCCATAAATTCTAGCAGGGCGTCGATCTCACGACCCAGAAAAGTGAAATGCACCTTGTCACTGGGGCCAGAAGCAGGGGTGAACTTCTGGATGGTGAGCGTCTCGATGCTCCGATCATCCTCAAGGACTGCTGCCTTGATCTCCACACGTCCCCCGGGAGTGGCGCGGAGTAGGATTTCATCCTTTACTTTGGCAAAGCGCAATGCACCAGCCGTTTCAACCACGCTTGAGAGTATGCGCACGGGCTCACGAAACGGCGACACGATACGCTTGGAAAAATAGGTCGTGTTTGGCTGCTTATTGAAATGGAAATCGCGTTCGCTGTCGTCCATCACGCTCCCCGTCGTTACAACATCAAGCTAGACGATTGACGACAGCAATAAAAGCTACAGTAGAGACTGCTTCTGGGCGTTCGGTCCTAGGCGTCCGGGCGAGAGAATCGCCAAGCTAGACAGAGATCGGCGGCTTGGGCTGTTGGCGAACTGGGCCGGCACTTCTATGTCCACTCCGCGGCGAACATCCAATGTTAGCACTTGGTGCACCCGCCCTCAAAACCCCGCCCGCCACGTCTCCGCCGTCAGCGTCACCGCCGCCTCGAGTGGGGCCTTGAGCTGGAACAGTCCTGGCGCGGCGGCGAGGTCGTGGAGGCGGTAGAGGCGCCAGGCGTCGGGGCGTTCGGTCGCGACCTCGCGCTCGGTGCGGGTCAGGAAGAAGTCGGTGGCGGGGCCGCCGCGCGTGGCCTTGACCTCGATCAGGCGCTCGCGGCCCGCCGGGTCGAAGCTGCGGATGTCGTAGCCGGCGCCGTCGCCGCGCTCCTGGGACGTCCATTCGATCTTGCGCGCTAGGTCGGGGCGGTCGTGGGCGATCAAATAGGCGCGTTCATGGTGGAAGACGTGGTGCTCGCCCCACTGGCCGAGCGCGCGGTTGCGGTGGTCGCGGGCGGCGGGGTCGTATTTGCGGACGATGCGGGCGAGGCCGTCGGGCCGGGGCTTGCGCGCCGGGCCGAGCGGCGGCGGGGCGGAGATGGGGAGGATGGCGGGCGGCGGCGCGTCCGGCTGGCTCCATGGCGAGGCGAAGGGCCGGGCCGGTTCGTGAACTGAAGGCCCGCGTGGCGTCGGCCCCTCCACCGTTTCACGGTCCCCCTCCCCATTCCATGGGGAGGAAAGGGAAAGGCCGAGGCTCCAAGTCTCGGGGTGGGCGTCGAGGTAGCGTTCGACGGCGGAGAAGATCGCGCCCTGGATGTTGTCCTTGCGCTTGTAGCCGCGGATCGTCGGCAGGCCGAGGTCGGCCAGCACCGAGGACAGGTTCATGTGCTTGAACTCGACCGAGCGGTGCGACCGGCCCGTGCGCGCCATCAGGTCGCGCGTGTGATGCGCCTTGACGTAGGGACGGCCCGACAGTTCGGCGGCCAGCATAGCGAAATAGGTCGCGACGATCGCGTCGAGTTCGTCGGCCTGCCAGTCGGTTCCTACCTTAGATGGGTCGATCATGGCCCCTCCGCCTATCGGAGGTTAGCTTTGCCGTGGGAGCTTGGCCAGGCGGGGAGCGGGTGGAGCACCGGGCCCGGCCCGCCCCGCCCGGTCTCCGCTTCGCGTCGACCACCCTCCCCATGAAGGGGAGGGAGAAGACGTTGAGCCTCGCATTGCGGGTTGGGGCCGGATCGGGGGGATCGGCGCGCCCTACCTTCCGGCGGCGCCATGCTGGGCGGATGAGCGGGAAGCTGAAGGGCGGGCCGGCCCATTACCGGCTGTCGCGGGCGACGTGGGAGATCATCCTCGACGAATATCGCAACGGGGCGACCGTGCCGGAGTTGAGCGAGCGGTGGCGGGTGTCGGGCCATGCCTTGCGCAAGCGGATCACGGTGCATGGCGCGACCAAGCGCGACTGGGGCGACCAGATCGCCATCGAGACGGCCAAGGCGCGCGCGGCGGCGCAGGAGGCGGCCGAAACGGCGAAGGCGGCGGCGGATGCGGCGGCCGAGGCGGCGCTGGTCCAGGCCCTGTTCGCGCCGCTGACGGCCGAGGGCGCGCACGAGGGCAAGGCGGTGGCGCTGGCCTCGACGGCGATGATCGCCTCGGGTCGGGCCATGCTGATGCGGCGGCTGCCGGAGGCGCAGGGCCTGGCGCGGCTGGCCGAGGTCTATCTGCGGCTGATGGACCGGCAGGAGAAGGCGAACACCCTCGAGAACACGCCGCTGGAGGTGCTGCTGGCGGCGCGGTTCAACGGCGAGATGATGAGCGCGCGCTTCGCCATGACGCCGGAGTCGAAATACGACGACCCCGAGTATGAGCTGAAATCCCTCTACTGGAGTCAGTTGGCGACGGAGAAGAACTTCCACCTGGACGAACTGATGGCCGCCCGGCGCGAGGCTGACCAGGCCGGGCGGGAGTTGCGGGAGGCGAAGGCGGCGCTGGAGGCGCTGAAGGCGGCGGCCGCCCGATCATGAACAATCTGTCATATAACGATGTGTCGCGTTGCCGGGAGCGCTCGCGCGGCTAAGGTTCGGCCCAGCATCATCCGTTGGGGACTGAAAACCATGCGCCTTGCCGCCTCTTCCGTTGCGCTCGCCGCCCTGCTGGCCGTCAGCACGCCCGTCCTGGCCGCGCCCGCGGCGACCGCCTTCGTCGCGCCAACGACCCAGGCCGCGCCCCAGGCCGAGCCCCTGCGCGGGGCGCCGGTCTCGGAGCTGATCGCCCGCGTCGACATTCCGTGGAAGCGCTTTCAGCTGGACAACGGCCTGACCGTCCTGGTCCACGAGGACCGCAAGGCGCCGGTGGTGGCGGTGTCGGTCTGGTACAATGTCGGCTCCAAGGACGAGCCCAAGGGCTCGACCGGCTTCGCCCACCTGTTCGAGCACCTGATGTTCGGCGGCTCCGAGAACTCGCCGTCCAGCCACATCCAGACCATGAACGCGGCGGGCGCCACGGGCCTGAACGGCACGACCTGGTTCGACCGCACCAACTATTTCCAGACGGTGCCGACCCCGGCGCTGGAGTACACCCTCTATCTGGAATCCGACCGCATGGGCTATCTGCTGGGCCAGGTCAGCCAGGAGGTGCTGGATCTGCAGCGCGGCGTCGTCCAGAACGAGAAGCGCCAGGGCGACAACCAGCCCTACGGCCTGACCTACTACGCCACCCTGGAAGCCCTGTTCCCCGAGGGCCACCCCTATCGCCACTCGACCATCGGCTCGATGGCCGACCTGGACGCGGCCAGCATGGAGACGGTGCGCGACTGGTTCCGCCAGAACTACGGCCCCAACAACGCCGTCCTGGTGCTGTCGGGCGACATCGACGAGGCCAAGGCCCGCGAACTGACCCAGAAATACTTCGGCGCCATCGCGCGCGGCCCGGTCAACACCCCGGCGGCGGCGTCCGTGCCGACCCTGGCGGCGCCGATCGAACAGGTGCTGCACGACCGCGTGGCCCAGACCCGCATCAGCCGCACCTGGGCCGTGCCCGGCCTGGGCGATCCGGACTCGGTGCCGCTGAGCGTCGGCGCCGCGGTGCTGGGCGGGCTGGCCAGCTCGCGCCTGGACAACGTCCTAGTGCGCGACGAGCAGATCGCCTCCGGCGTCTCGGCCAACAATCAGGTGTTCCAGCGCCTCGGCATGTTCAGCTATCTGGCCGTGGTCAAGCCGGGCGCCGACGCCGACGCCGTGGCCCAGCGGATGGACGCCGTCCTGGCCGACCTGATCGCCAACGGCCCGACCCAGGACGAGATCGACCGCGTGGTGACGCGCTACGCCTCGCAGCGCATCCAGGGCCTGGAGATGGCCAACGGCAAGGCCTCGGTCCTGGCCGAGGGTCAGCTGTATGCGGGCGATCCCGACTTCTACAAGAAGGAGCTAGCGGCCTACGCCGCCGTGACCCCGGCCCAGGTCCAGGCCGCGATGAGGAAGTGGCTGAGCCGCCCCGTCTACAGCCAGATCGTCATGCCGGGCGAGCGCGAGGCCTATGTCGAGGCCGCCGCCGCCCCGTCGGGCGCGACCCCGACGCCCGCCGCGCCGATCCAGCGCGTCGCCCGCGATCCCGCCCCGGCCATCGGCCAGGTCTCCAACGTCGACTTCCCGGCGGTGGAGCGCGCCGCCCTGTCAAACGGCATCGAGATCGTTTACGCCCGCTCGACCACCGTGCCGGTGACGCGCGTGGCGCTGGAGTTCGACGCCGGCGTGGCCGCCGACCGCGCCGACCGCCTGGGCGCCCACACCCTGATGCTGAACGTCATGCAGGAAGGGACGACGACGCGCGATTCCAAGGCCCTGGCCGAGGCGCAGGAGCGTCTGGGCGCCAGCGTCTCCGTCGGCTCCTCGATGGACCGCACCGTGGCCAATCTGTCGGCGGTGACCACCAACCTTCAGCCCTCGCTGGCCCTGCTGTCGGACGTGGTGCGCAACCCCGCCTTCGCCCCGGCCGAGATCGAGCGCCTGCGCGCCACCCGCCTGGCGGGCCTGGCCAATGAGAAGACGCAACCCGCCGCCCTCGCCGGCCGCGCCCTGCCGCCGCTGATCTATGGCGAAACCCACCCCTATGGCCGTTCGTTCAGCGGCACGGGCGACGAGGCGGTGATCCGCAGCCTGTCGCGCGACGACCTGATAGCCGAACACGCCCGCTGGATCCGCCCGGACAACGCCAGGCTGTTCGTGGTGTCCGACCTGCCGCTGGCCGAGCTGAAGCCGCAGCTGGAGGCCGCTTTCGGCAACTGGCGCGCCCCAGCGACGGCCAAGGGGACCAAGGCGTTCGACGCCGCCCTGCCCCAGACCGCGGCCCGCATCGTCCTGATCGACCGTCCGCAGTCGCCGCAGTCGCTGATCTATGGCGGTCAGGTGCTGCCGGTGTCGGGCACCGACGACAACCTGACCCTGACCACGGCCAACACCGTGCTGGGGACGGACTTCCTATCGCGGATCAACGCCGACCTGCGCGAGACCAAGGGCTGGTCCTACGGCGTGCGCGGCACGATCAACCAGCTGCAGAACCGCGCGCCCTACATCGTCAACGCCCCGGTCCAGGCCAACCGCACGGGCGAGTCCATCGCCGCCCTGATCGGCCAGTACGAGCGCTTCCTGGGCGCCGACGGCGTGACGGCGGCCGAGCGCGAGCGCACCGTCCTGGGCGACACACGCGCCCTGTCGGGCAGCTATGAGACCTCGTTCCAGGTCCTGAACGCCCTGCGCTCCAACGCCCTGTACGGCCGCCCGGACGACTATCAGGAGACGCTGGCGGGCCGCATCAACGCCCTGACGGCGGAACAGATGGACGCCGCCGCCCGCGCCGCCATCGACCCCGCCCGCTTCGTCTGGGTGGTGGTCGGCGACGCCTCCGTGGTCAAGCCGCAGCTGGACGCCCTGGGCCTGCCGGTCGAGGTGCGTTCGGCCGAGGCGCCGACGACGGCCCAGTAGGCGCAGTCGAGCCGACATGAGGAAGAGACGGCCGGCGGGACGACCCGCCGGCCGTTTCCGTTTGGCCCAAGCTGAGCCTTTCAGGTAACGGTGTTGTCAAATTGCGCGCAACAGTGCATCGTGGATGATCACGCTGGAAGGAAGCCACCGATGTTCACGATCGCCGCCGCCGTCCTTGCCTTGCTGGCCTCGTCGGCCGTTCAGAATGAAGAAGAGGCCCGCCCGCGCGTGGTCTCCAGCACCCCGTCGCGCGCCATCACGGCCCGCGCCCCGTCCCTGCCGGACGGCCCCACTCGAAGGGTGTGCGGCTACGAACGCGCAATGGACAGCAACATCCAGCGCCGCGTCTGCCGCCAGGTGCCCATCAACAACTCGGGCCGCGAACGCATGGCGGGCGACTACCTGCAGCAATTGCAGAGCATTGGTCTGAACGCAGAAAATGGGCCCAATCAACGCCAACCCGGCGGCCGGTCGGTGAACTGAAGCCATGCTGATCTCCCTTCTCGCCGTCATCGCCCTGTCCCAGTCGCCCGAAGCGACGCCGGTCGCGCCGGTGCCTGTAACCGCGCCCCGCGCCCCCGTCCGCGTCATCGCGGCCCGCGCCCCGACCCTGCCGGACGGCCCGACGCGCGTAGTCTGCTCCCGCGAGCGGGCCATGGACACCAACATTTCGCGCCGCGTCTGCCGCGAGGTTCCGGTCAACAGCAGCGAACGCGAGCGCATGGCCAGCGACATGCTGAAGGACATGCAGCGCCTCGGTCGTCTCAACAGCGACTGATCCCGCCAACGGCGCCGAGCAAGCCTGATGATGCTGGCTCCGCTCCCCTGATCCCGGCCATCCGGCCGTCGCCCCAGGCGAGGCTGCCCGCGCGCTCCGCCATGGCGGCGCGCCGACCGCGCCCAATGTGAGCAGGACCTCCGCCGGCTGGTTCCGGTCGAGCGCGCGCCTCCGAGGCCCGGCGCTAGACCTCCTCGCGCGCGCGATTCCACGTCGGGGAGGCCGCGCCCCCTTTCCCCCGGCGCGGCATCGTCTATGTGTGGCCCATGGCCGCCGCAGAGACCCCCGTCGAGACCTTCAAGCGCGCCCTGGCGCACGCCGCGCGGGCCCTGGCCGAACAGGCCGAGCTGGAAGTGCATTTCGGCTCGGACGGGCCGAAGCTGTCCAAGGGCGTCCTGACCCTGCCGCATCCGCCGCGCGATCCGGCCGCGCCTGAAAGCGCCGCCCTACGCGGCCAGGCCGACCGGCTGGCCCTGCGCCTGGCCAATCACGACGACGCCCTGGACGCCCGCCTGCGCCCCGCCGATCCGGCGGCGGCCGAGGTGTTCGACGCGGTCGAACAGGCGCGGGTCGAAGCCGTCGGCGCGCGCGAGCTGAAGGGGGTGCGGCGCAACCTGGACGCCGCCCTGCTGACCCGGCTGGAGCGCAGCGGCGCCCTGCGCGCCGAGGCCGAGCGCGTGCCCCTGGCCGAAGCGGCGGCGCTGCTGCTGCGCGAGCGGCTGAGCGGCGAGCGGGCGCCCGACGGCGCCGGCGCCATGCTGGACAAGGTGCGCGCCGACCTCGAGACCAAGGCGGGTCGGCAGCTGGACGCCCTGGCCGCCGCCGGCGACGACCAGGCGGCCTTCGGCGCCCGATTGAAGGACCTGCTGCGCGCCCTGGACCTGGACGCCGGCGACGCCGAGACGCCCGACTCCAGCGAGGAAGAGGGCGAGGACGAGCCCGATCAGAACCAGCAGGACCAGGCCGACGAGGATGAGCAGGAGGAAGAGGACGGCGGCGAGGGCGGCGAGTCTCTGGAAGGAACCGCCGACGACCAGTCCGCCGAGGACGAGCGCCAGGCTCGCCCCGACGGCGCCCCGGCCGAGCCCGACGGCGAAGGGATGGAGGACGGCCCCGAACTGAGCGAGGGCGACCGTCCCAACCGCCAGCAGACGGCCGACGACGGCCGCGCCGTCGACGTCTATCGCGCCTTCACCACCGCCTTTGACGAGACCATCGACGCCGCCGACCTGTGCGATCCGATGGAGCTGGATCGGCTGCGCGCCCTGCTGGACGCCCAGCTGTCGACCCTGGGCAGCGTGGTCTCGCGCCTGGCCAACAAGCTGCAGCGGCGGCTGCTGGCCCAGCAGAACCGCAGCTGGATGTTCGACCTCGAGGAAGGGATGCTGGACACGGCGCGCCTGACCCGCGTCATCACCGATCCGACCAGCCCCCTGTCGTTCAAGATGGAGAGCGAGAGCCCCTTCCGCGACACGGTGGTGACCCTGCTGCTCGACAATTCGGGCTCGATGCGCGGGCGGCCGATCATGGTAGCCTCGGTCTGCGCCGACATCCTGGCGCGGACGCTGGAGCGGTGCGGGGTCAAGGTCGAGATCCTGGGCTTCACCACCCGCGCCTGGAAGGGCGGACAGAGCCGCGAGGCCTGGATCAGCGCCGGCAAGCCCGCCAATCCGGGCCGCCTGAACGACCTGCGCCACATCATCTACAAGGCCGCCGACGCCCCCTGGCGCCGGGCCAAGAAGAACCTCGGCCTGATGATGCGCGAGGGCCTGCTCAAGGAGAACATCGACGGCGAGGCGCTGACCTGGGCCCACGATCGCCTGCTGGCCCGGCCCGAGCAGCGCCGCATCCTGATGGTCATCTCGGACGGCAGCCCGGTGGACGATTCCACCCAGTCGGCCAACTCGGCCCTCTATCTGGACAAGCACCTGCGCCAGGTGATCGAGCGGATCGAGACCCAGAGCACGGTCGAGCTGATCGCCATCGGCATCGGCCACGACGTGACGCGCTGGTACCGCCGCGCCCTGACCATCGTCGACGTCGAACAACTGGCCGGGGCCATGACCGAAAAGCTGGCCGAACTGTTCGAGGCCGAGGCGAAGAGCGTCAGCAGCAAGGGCGGGCGCCGTCCGCACAAGCGCGCGGCGTGAACCGCCGCCTCTATGTCGCCGCCCTGATCTCCCTCGCCCTGGCCGCCTGCGCCGGGGCGGCCGTGTCGTCGCATCCGTGGACGCCCGAGGCCCAGGCCGAGGGCTGGGCGGCGGCGGGCGGCGCGACCCGCCAGGTCGGGCTGGGCTGGCCCGGCGGGGCCAGGCTGGCGAAGGGCGTGCGCTTCGCCGGAGGGGTGCAGTTGATCGCCGCCCCCGTCTCGGCCCTGCACGGCCTGTCGGACCTGACGCTGACCGGCGACGGCGGCTTCCTGGCCGTGTCGGACTCCGGCGCGCTGGTGCGCGGGCGGCTGGCCCTGGACGAGGCGGGGCGGCTGACCGGGCTGGACGACCTGCGGGTGCGTCGGCTGACCCTGGCCGACGGGACGCCCATCGCCGACAAGGCCGACGGCGACGCCGAGGGCCTGGCCCTGACCGAGGACGGCGAGGTGCTGGTCAGCTTCGAACGCGACCACCGCATCTGGAGCTACGGCCCGCTGGAGACGATGCGCGCCCGGCCCGAGGCCCGGCCGCATCCGGCGGCGGACTTCCCCCTGAACGCAGGCATGGAGGCCCTGGCCGCCGCGCCGGACGGCTGGCGCGTCGGCGGCGAGGACGGCGGTGTGTGGGACTGTTCGCTTGAGGGCTGCCGCGTCGTGGCCGCGCCGCCGGACGCGGCGCCCGGCGCGGGCGACTGGCGGCTGACCGGGCTGACCCGCGATCCCGGCGGCGACGGCTGGTTCGCGGTGCAGCGCGCGTGGCGGCCGCCGTTCGACCTGCGCGCCCGCGTGCGGCGCATGGCCCAGGACGGCGCCCTGGGTCCGGTGCTGGTCGAGCTGAAGCTGCCGGGCCTGGCCGATAATTTCGAGGGCGTCGCCGCCGAGGCTCAGGGTGAAGGCGTGCGCCTCTACCTCCTGTCCGACGACAACGCCAATCCGGCGCAGAAGACGCTGATGCTGGCGTTTGACGTGGCCTACTGAGTCCTTCTCCCCTTGTGGGAGAAGGTGGCCGAGCGCAGCGAGGTCGGATGAGGGGTTGCGCGCCATAACCCGCCTCTCACGATCCGCTGAGGAGAAACCCCTCATCCGTCAGGCTTCGCCTGCCACCTTCTCCCACAAGGGGAGAAGGGTTTTAGATCCGCTCGCTGATCTTGATGGCGGCCTTGCAGCCGGCCTTGATGACGCTGCTCAGCAGGCGATAGGCCGGGGCCTCGCGGCTGCCGTGGGCGACGGCGTGGTCGTGGTGGGCCAGCTCCTCCTCGCGGAACCGGGTCAGTTCGGCGGCCAGTTCGGGGTCGCGCTCGCGGATTTCCTCGATCTGGTCGGCGTAGTGCTGCTCGATGACGCTCTCGACCGCCTCGGTGCAGGCGTGGGCGGCCTTTTCCGAGATCAGGGCGGTGCCGGCGCCCAGCGCCGTGGCGGCCAGCTTCCACAGCGGGATCATGGCCGTGGGGCGCACGCGGTTCTCGGTCAGCAGGGCCTCGAAGCGGGCCAGGTGGACGGCCTCGTGGCCCTCCATCTCGGTCAGGTCGGCGGCGATGGCGTCCTTGCCCTTGCGGCCTTCCAGCACGGCGCGCTGGGCGCGGTAGATGTGGACGGCGGCGAACTCGCCCGCGTGGTCGACGCGCAGCATCTCGGCCAGACGCGCCCTGTCCTGGCCCGGACCGGGGCGCGGCAGGGGGATGCGGCGGGCGTCGGCGACGGATTCGGCGGCTTCGGTCATGGCATTCCCTTAGCTCCTGGGCGCGCGGGCGTCCTTGGGACGTTTCGCCGCCAGCAGGCTGAACACCGCCAGCGCCAGGGAGATGACAAGGTTCCATCCGGCCATCGACAGACCGGCGAAGCTCCAGGGAACGTCGCCGCAGGAGACGAAGCCCGTGCTGCCGCCCGTGCCCTCGGCCAGGGCCGTCAGCAACGACAGGTCGATGGCGGTCGTCGGCGCGGCGGCGCAGGTGGCCGGCAGGGCCCACCACTTCAGCTCGCCCCCGGCGTGATAGCCCGCCGTGACGGCTCCGGTCAGGAAGACGACGGCCAGCAGGAAGGAGGCGATGCGCGGCGTGCCGCGGCTGGCGCGGCTGAACACGGCCCAGAAGGTGGCGGCCCCGGCGATGGCCACGGCGGCCCAATAGACCTCGCGCTGGCGCAGGCACAGGTTGCACGGCGCCAGGCCCGCGAACCGCTCGAAGGCGTGAGCCGCCCCCAGCATGGCCAGGGAGGCGGCCAGGGCGAAGGCCGTCCACCAGCGGGTCAGCAATTTGTAAAGCGCGCTCATCCGGCCCCTCATAAACCGGGCTGCGTCCGGCGTCGATCAGTGTCCGATAAGCTTGACCATAAAGAAGGCGCCGACCAGCACCACCAGGAAAAGCACGGTGAACAGGGCCAACCGCTTCTCCACGATCGCCAGCATCGGCGGCCCCCAGCGCCGCAGCACGAAGGCCACCAGGAAGAAGCGGGCGCCGCGCGTCAGGACGCACAGAGCGATGAACAGCGCCAGATTGAACTGGAAGATGCCCGAGGCGATGGTGACCAGCTTGAACGGGATCGGAGTCAGTCCCTTGATCAGGATCACCCAGGCCCCGTGCTGCTGGAACAGGGCCTTGGACGTCTCGAAGGTGTCGGCCTTGCCCAGGAAGGCCAGGATCGACAGGCCGACCGGCTCCAGGAAGTAGCCGATGGCGTAGCCCAGCAGGCCGCCCAGCACCGAGGCCACGGTGCAGACCATGGCGTAGAAATAGGCGCGGTCCGGCCGGGCCAGGACCATGGGCGCCAGCATGACGTCCGGCGGAATGGGGAAGACCGAGCTTTCGGCGAAGGCGACCACGGCCAGGGACCGGGTGGCGTGGCGGTGGCGGGCCAGGGAGAAGACCCAGTCGTACAGCTTGCGAAGCATTCAGGCGTCCCGATCGAGGCCCCCGCCTCTGATGCCGCCCCGATAGCAGCCCGCGCGGAGGGGCGCGAGGGGCTGCGACACCGGAACGTGTGCCGCTTCGGCGACGGCCCGCCTTGCGCGCCACGGGGGACGGCCATTAGGTTCCGCCTCAATCAGCGGCCCGCCCGGCAAGGCGACGGGCCGCGCATAAGACAATGAGAGGAGACGCGTCATGCAGGACGCCGCCGCCAAGCTCGACCAGGAAAACCCCCTCGGCGTCGACGGCTTCGAGTTCGTCGAATTCACCGGCCCCGAGCCGGAAGCGATGATTTCGCGCCTGGAGCTGATGGGCTTCACCCAGACCCATGTGAACCCGGCCAACGGCGTGGTGCGCCTGAAGCAGGGCGACATCACCATGCTGGTCCACCGCGCCCCGAAGGGCCAGGCGGCGGACTTCGCCAGGGACCACGGCCCCTCGGCCAACGGCATGGCCTTCCGCGTCGCCGACGCCAAGGCCGCCTATGAGGGCGCGCTGGCGCGCGGCGCCCGCGCCGCCGAGGGCGTGCACGGCGGGGCGCTGGCGGGCGACTACCCCTATGTGCTGCAGGGCATCGGCGGCTCGCTGCTGTATGTCGTCGACCAGTACGGCGAGCACGGCTCCCTCTATGACGCCTGGGACGAGATCGAGGGCTGGGAAGAGGCCGAGCGCAAGAACAGCGTCGGCCTGCAGGTGCTCGACCACCTGACCCACAATGTGCGTCGCGGCGAGATGCGCACCTGGTCGGGCTTCTACCACTCGGTGTTCAACTTCGAGGAGCAGAAGTATTTCGATATCAAGGGCAAGGCGACGGGCCTGTTCTCTCAGGCCATGATCGCGCCCGACCGCGCCATCCGCATCCCGCTGAACGAAAGCCAGGACGAGAATTCCCAGATCGAGGAATTCATCCGTCGCTACAACGGCGAAGGCATCCAGCACATCGCCCTGACGACCGACAACATCTATGAGACGGTCGAGACGATGAAGGCCCGCGGCGTGGCCTTCCAGGACACGATCGACACCTATTTCGAACTGATCGACAAGCGCCTGCCGGGCCACGGCGAGGACGTGGAGCGGATGAAGAAGAACCGCATCCTGATCGACGGTTCGGACGAGGAAGGCCTGCTGCTGCAGATCTTCACCCAGGACACCTTCGGCCCGATCTTCTTCGAGATCATCCAGCGCAAGGGCAACGAGGGCTTCGGCAACGGCAATTTCCAGGCCCTGTTCGACTCCATCGAGCTGGACCAGATCCGTCGCGGCGTCATCAAGGTCGACGCCTGAATGAAGTTGCGACCGCCGCACTGGCTGCCCTGGCTCGGCCCGCTTCTGGCCGCCGGGGCCGGGGCCCTCGCGGGCGAATACTGGCTGGGCGGGGGCTTCTGGATGGTCCTGGCCGCCGCCCTCGTCTGCGGTTTCGCCCCCATCCTGGCCCACCGCCTCTGGCGACGCCTGCACCATAAGCGCTAGCCTTGCTTTCCTCCCCATGGAATGGGGAGGGGGACCACGAAGTGGTGGAGGGGTTGAGCGGCTTGAAACAGCCCCTCCGTCTCGTCCGCTGCGCGGCCGATCCACCTCCCCATGAAATGGGGAGGAGAATGAATGGGGAGCTTGAAATGAAATCCGTCGTCTTCGCCGCCGCGGCCGCCGCCCTCCTGGCCTCGCCCGCCCTTGCTCAAGACGCGCCGCAATGGTCGCTGGCCATCCACGGCGGCGCCGGGGTGATCGAGCGCGCCCAGCTGAGCCCCGAACGGGACGCGGCCTATCGCGCCGGGCTGCAGGCGGCCCTGGACGCCGGCTCGGCCGTGCTGGCGCGCGGCGGCTCGGCCCTGGACGCGGTCCAGGCCGCCGTCGAGACGATGGAGGACAACCCCCTGTTCAACGCCGGGCGCGGGGCCGTCTTCACCTCGGCCGGCAAGAACGAGCTGGACGCCGCCGTGATGAGCGGCCCGGACCTGACCGCCGGCGCCGTCGCCGGCCTGACCCGCACCCGCCACCCCATCGCCGCCGCCCGCGCCGTGATGGAGAAGTCGCCCCACGTCATGATGATCGGCGAAGGCGCCGAGACCTTCGCCCGCTCGGTCGGGCTGGAGGAGGTCGCCCCGTCCTGGTTCTTCACCGAGAGCCGCTGGCAGGCCCTGGTCCGCACCCTGACCGAACGCGGCGAGCCCGTGCCGCCGCGTCCCGAAGGCGCCCCGGCCGAGCCGGCCCGCCAAGGCCCGGCCGCGCCCCTGGCCTTCAACCTCAACGAAGCCCCGCTGGACGAGCGCAAATTCGGCACCGTCGGCGCCGTGGCCATGGACAGCCAGGGCCGTCTGGCGGCGGCCACCTCGACCGGCGGCACCACGGGCAAGCGCTGGGGCCGGGTCGGCGACGTGCCGATCATCGGCGCCGGGACCTACGCCTCCAACGCCGACGGCTGCGCCGTCTCGGCGACGGGCGCGGGCGAATACTTCATCCGCGCCACCGTGGCGCGGGACATCTGCCAGCGCACCGCCGAGGGCGCCAGCGTCCAGCAGGCCGCCGACGCCGAAATCGCCGAGGTCGGCAGCATCGGCGGCGACGGCGGCGTCATCGTCATGGGCAAGGACGGCGTCCACGCCTTCTCGATGAACACCTCGGGCATGTATCGCGGGGCCGTGTCCTCGACCTCGCCCGCCCGCGTGGCCATCTACGGCGACGAAGAGGGCCGGCGTTGAGCCGGAAGGTCATCATCTTTGCGGCCTTAGCCGCAGCCGCGACGGCCGGCATTGTCGGCACGCCCGTGACAGCGCAGCAGCCCTTCGCCGGACGCACGGTCGCGGTCCCCGCCGCACGCGGGGAAACTGAACCAGGCGCCGTTTATGCCGGCAATTGGACGGCTATCTACACTGGCCTTCAGGCCATGGTCGCCCGCCCCGCCGACGAAGACGAAGCGGTCATCGCCGAGGTTCGGGCTATGGGTGAGGCGGCGCCACCGCCTTACCTCATGGAAATGGGCCGGCGCCTTGCAAAGACGAATTTGGGGGAAGGCGCCTATTGGTTCCAACTGGGACGGCTGCGCGGGACTTGGGATGGCTATTCGTGCATCGACAGGTCAGCCCGCGGCGGACTTCAGATAGTGGACATGACCATCAACCAAACCGATCCTGATGCCTTTAAAGGCCTCTTCGCGCCTGCCGTCCAGCTCGCTGCGTTCGAGCGTCTTGGCGATGGCTCGCCTATCTTCGCGGGGAGAGCGAGCGCTTGGTGGATTTGCTCCCACGGAATCCAGGCGACCATGAACGGCATGAACGGCGGCGGCGGCGGACAACTCGTCCCGGTTACCCGTTGGCTCATGGCTGATCAGCAGCGCACGGCCCTCAAGCAAGAGATGCGCGAAATGATCGCCCAGGTGATAACCGCCGACAAAGCCGAGCCAGAAGCGGAACCGGCCTCGCAATGATCGGCAAGACTGATACGCCTGGGGTCATCGCACCCCCGCCGCTGATCTACCTGGCCTTCCTGCTGGCCGGGTTCGGCATCGGCCGGCTGATCCATGAGCCCTCCTTCGGCCTGGCGGTCGACTGGCGGCGCGGCCTGGCCTTCGTCCTGGTGATCGGCGGCCTGCTGCTGGACGGGATCGCGGCGGGGACCTTCCGCCGCCTGGGCACCCCGCCCGAGCCGTGGAAGCCGACCACGGCCCTGGCCACGGGCGGCCTCTACGCCGTCAGCCGCAACCCGATCTATCTCGGCTTCGCCATCACCTACGCGGGTTTCGCCGTCGCCATGGACAGCCCCGTCGCCCTGGCCCTGCTGTTCCCTTGCCTGATCGTGATCGACCGCTTCGTCATCGCCCGCGAGGAACGCTATCTGGCGGCCAGGTTCGGCGCCGCCTACGCGGCCTACAAAGGAAAGGTCCGTCGATGGCTGTGACCCCCGAGACGCCCGCCCCCCACGCCGACGAACTGTCGGAAATGGCCATCGAGGAGCTGGACGCCGCCTGCGGCCTGCGCTGGGTCGAACTGAAGGCCGTCACCCCCTGGGGCGACGTCTATGAGGGCATGGCCCCCTCGGGCCGCGTGGTCGAGATCGAGCGCCGCTACCTGTGGGCACATGAACCCGCCGGCGCCATCGCCGTCGAGGTCGAGGTGCGCGACCCGGCCCTGCGCACCGGCGCCGAGGCCCGCGCCGTCATCGCGCCCCCGAACAGTTGATCGAACGGCGTCCGCGCCGACCATGTCTCCGCTTTCCAACCGCCTTCGCCAAGATTAGCTTCGCCCTATGAAACTCGCCTCGCTCAAGCACGGCCGTGACGGCCGCCTCGTCGTCGTCTCCAAGGACCTGAACTGGTTCACGGACGCCTTCCTGATCGCCCCGACGCTGCAGGCCGCGCTGGACGACTGGGAGCGCTGCGAACCTCTGTTGCGGGCCCTGGCCGAGAGCCTGGAGCACGAAGCCGTGCCGCGCGGCCGCTTCCGCGAGCACGAGGCCGCCGCCCCCCTGCCGCGCGCCTATCAGTGGGCCGACGGCTCGGCCTATGTGAACCACGTCGAACTGGTGCGTAAGGCGCGCGGGGCCGAGATGCCGCAGAGCTTCTGGACCGACCCGCTGATGTATCAGGGCGGTTCCGACGGCTTCCTGGCCCCGCGCGACGCCATCCCGCTGAAGGACGAGGCCTGGGGCTGCGACCTGGAGGCCGAGATCGTGGTCGTGACCGGCGACGTGCCCCTGGGCGCCAGCCGCGAAGAGGCCCTGGCGGCGATCCGCCTGGTCGGCCTGGTCAACGACGTGAGCTTGCGCAACCTGATCCCGGCGGAACTGTCCAAGGGCTTCGGCTTCGTCCAGTCCAAGCCGGCCAGCGCCCTGTCGCCGGTCTTCGTCACGCCCGACGCCCTGGGCGACCGCTGGAAGGACGGCAAGCTGCACGGCGCCCTGCTGGTGCAGGTCAACGGCCAGGACTTCGGCCGCGCCGACGCCGGGGTCGACATGACCTTCGACTTCGGCACCCTGATCGCCCACCTGGCCAAGACCCGCGCCCTGGGCGCCGGGACGATCATCGGCTCGGGCACGGTGTCGAACAAGGACGCCGACGGCGGCCCCGGCAAGCCGGTGTCCGAGGGCGGCCTGGGCTATTCCTGCATCGCCGAGATCCGCACCGTCGAGACCATCCAGACCGGCGCGGCCAAGACCCCCTTCCTCAAGCATGGCGACACCGTCCGCATCGAGATGCTGGACGAGAAGAACCACACCCTGTTCGGCGCCATCGAGCAGACGGTGGCGGCGGTCTGAACCGCCAGACGGACCCTCAGACGAAAAACTGGCGGCGGCTGCGCTTCGTCGATTGACGCGACCCCAGCCGCCGCTAGATTGCGCCGCCTTGAGCCAAGCCGTGCCGGTGTGGTGAAATTGGTAGACGCGCCGGACTCAAAATCCGGTTCCGCAAGGAGTGTCGGTTCGAGTCCGACCACCGGCACCATCGGCTTCCGAGCCGCCCCTCCCCTTCATAATCCGTCCGTGAATACGCCGCCCCTGCGGTGCAGCGTGCGCGCGACTTGCGCATTCAAGGGACAAGACCCCTTGAACAAGCGGACACAAGTGTCCACTTAGCGCGCCATGACCCGCCCCTTGCGACAAGACGCCGCGGAACGCCGTGAAAGGCTGCTGGCAGCCGCCGAGGCGGCCTTCGCGCGCGACGGGCTCGACGCGCCGCTGCACCTGATCGCCGAGGAGGCGGGCGTGGGGCGGGCGACCCTCTATCGCAACTTCGCCGATCGGTCGGAGCTGGCGCTGGCGGTCTTCCTGAAGCAGATCGACGCCCTGGCCCGGCGCACGCGCGAGCGGCTGGACGATCCCGAGGTCTTCGTCTGGTTCCTGGAGCAGATGACGGGGCTGATGCTCGACAGCGCGGGCCTGTCCGGCGCCATCCGCGACCTGGCGGACGAGGCCCTGGCTCCGATTCGCCAGGGGCTGAAGGCGGCGGGGTCCGAGGCCCTGGCCGTGTCCCAGGCGGCGGGACGGGTGCGGCCCGACCTAACCGTCGAGGACATCCGCGTCCTCGCCCTGATGCTGGGCGCCCCGTCGCGCACCGTGCGGGCCGAGGACCGCGAGGCCCTGAGCCGCCGCTCGCTGGCGCTGGTGCTGGACGCGGTGCGGCCCCGAGGCGAGGCCGCATGAGCCGCCGCGACTGGGACCTGCCGTGGGAGACGTTCCTCGCCACCCTCAAGCCGCACGAGCGGCCCGCCCTGCCCGGATCGCCCGCCACGCCGGACCATCCCCTGCCCTGGCGGCTGGCCTATGCCTTCGTCGGGGTGCTGGTCGCCCTGACCGGCAGCCTGGGCAATGCGGCGGTGACCGCCGACCTGCCGCAGCTGGCGGGCGCCCTGGGGGTGACGACGACCGAGGCCGCCTGGCTGCCGGTCGTCTTCGTCATGACCAACGCCTGCATGAACCTGCTGCTGGTCAAGTTCCGCATGCAGTACGGCCTGCGCCTGTTCGCCGAGATCATCATGGTCGTCTTCCTGGCGACCGCCGCGGCGCACCTGTTCCTGGAGGACTTCGGCTCGACCCTGGTGGTGCGCGGCGTCGCCGGGATCGCGGCGGCGGGGATGTCGACCCTGGGCATCCTCTATCTGGTCCAGGCTTTTCCGGCGCAGCACCGGTTGAAGGGCATCATCATCGGCGTGGGCCTGTCCAGCCTGGCGATCCCCCTGGCCCGGCTGGGGGTGACGCGCCTGCTGGACCTGGACCAGTGGCGGGCCTTCTACATGTTCGAGCTGGGGCTGGTGCTGGTCGCCCTGCCCGCCGTCTTCGCCCTGCGGATGCCGCCGGCCCAGCGGGTGCGGGCGTTCGAGAGGCTGGACTTCGTCACCTTCGCCCTATTCGCGCCGGGGGTGGCCCTGCTGACCGCGGTGCTGGGGCTGGGGCGCATCGTCTGGTGGACCGAGGCGGCGTGGATCGGCTGTGCTCTGGTCGGGGCCATCGTCCTGCTGACCGCCGCCGTGCTGATCGAATACAACCGGGCCAATCCGCTGATCGACCTGAAGTGGCTGGCCGGGCGCGACATCGTGCGCCTGATCCTGGCCATCCTGCTGGTGCGTATCGTCCTGTCGGAGCAGACGACCGGGGCCGTCGGCTTCCTGCAGCAGATGGGCCTGGGGCCGCAGCAGATGCAGGGGCTGTTCCTGGTCATGCTGATCGCCACGGCGGCGGGGACCCTGGTCAGCGCCTTCACCCTGAACCCGATGAAGCTGTGGAAGCCCGTCTCCATCGCCCTGGCCCTGATCGCCGTGGGCGCCTTCCTCGACAGCCACGCCACGGTGCTCACGCGGCCGACGAACCTCTATTTCAGCCAGGCCCTGCTGGCCTTCGCCGCCGCCTTCTTCATCGGCCCGACCATGATCCTGGGCTTCGGCCAGGTGCTTCAGACCGGCGGCAAGAACCTGGTCAGCTTCATCGTCGTCTTCTCCATCGGCCAGAACGTCGGCGGGCTGATGGGCTCGGCCCTGGTCGGCACGATCCAGACCCTGCGCGAGAAGTTCCACTCCAACCAGTTGAGCGAGGGCGTCAGCCTGGGCGATCCCGAGACGGTGCTGCGCTTGCAGCAGCTGGGCGGCGCCTACGCCCATGTCATCGGCGACGCGGCCCAGCGCCAGGGCGCCGCCCTGCGCCTGCTGCAGCAGCAGATCAGCCAGCAGGCCCAGGTGCTGGCCTACAACGACGTCTTCCTGCTGATCTCGGGGGCCGCCGCCGTCGGCGCCGCCTGGGTCGCCCTCAACCATTTCCGCCCCCGCCTGGAGGCGCGCCGCGCCGCCCGACGCCACGCCCAGACCGCTTCCGAGACGGCCGCCTCCGCCGCGGCCGCCGCCGTCGAATGACCCGGACACGACCATGACCGACGCCGCCCCTCCTCCCTCGGCTCCCGCCCCCGCTCCCGCTCCCGCCGCGCCGCCGTCAGCCGCGCCGACGCCCGCCCCGTCCAGCGGCCGCCGTGTCATGTGGACCGTGGTGCTGATCGCCATGGCGGTCGTGGGCATCGGCCTGGTGCTGCACGCCTGGCGCCTGCCGCCGTTCGACGGCGGGCCCCAGACGACGGACAACGCCTATGTGCGCGGCCAGGTGACGATCATCAGCCCCCAGGTCAGCGGCTATGTCACCACGGTCGAGGTGCAGGACTTCCAGACGGTCAAGCAGGGCCAGCTGCTGGCGACCATCGACGACCGCATCTATCGCCAGCGGCTGGAGCAGGCCCAGGCCGCGCTGCATTCGGCCGAAGCCGCCCTGGCCAACTCGGCCCAGAGCCAGGCCTCGGCGCGCGGCTCGGTGGCCGAGAGCCGCGCCGCCGTCGCCGCCGCCCAGTCGGCCGTGACCAAGGCCCGCGCCGATGCGACCCGCGTGCGCACCCTGTTCCAGGGCGGCTGGGTCGCCCAGGCCCAGGTCGATGTCGCCCAGAACGCCCTGCGCGCCGCCGAGGCCCAGCTGGCCCAGACCCGCGCCGCCGAGGGCGTGGCCCAGACCGGCGTGACCTCGGTCGTGGTCGGGCGCGGTTCGCTGGAGGCCGCCGTCGAGAACGCCCGCGCCCAGGTGCGCCTGGCCCAGATCGACCTGGACAACACCCGCATCACCGCCCCGCGCGACGGTCGGCTGGGCGAGGTGACGGTGCGCCAGGGCCAGCAGGTCGCCGTGGGAACCCAACTGACCGCCCTGGTCCCCGACGTGGTCTGGGTCACGGCCAATATGAAGGAGACGCAGATGCGCGACGTGCGGGTGGGCCAGCCGGTCGAGATCACCGTCGACGCCCTGGGCGGGCGCGTCCTGACCGGCGAGGTCGAACGCATCTCGCCCGCCACGGGGTCCGAGTTCAGCGTCATCCGCCCCGACAACGCCACCGGCAACTTCACCAAGGTGGCCCAGCGCATTCCCGTTCGCATCGCCGTCGATCCCGGCCAGGCGGGCGTCGAGCGCTTGGCCCCCGGCATGTCGGTGACGGCGCGGATCAAGGTGCGGGGCTAGGCTTCGACCCTAATCCCGCTCGTCCCGGCGGAGGCCGGGACCCAGTAAGAACGCAGAGCAGCGCCCCATCCATTTGACCGGAGCCGTTTGAAGCCAAAGCGCCGGATCCCGGACTCCGCCGGGATGAGCGGAGGGTGGAACGAACAAGCTTCGAAACCGCCGCCCGCCGCCTGACTTAATTGCTGCAGTGCGCAAATCTTCACCGTCGCAGGGTTGCGTCAGCCTGTCGCAGCCCGCATCTGGGCCGGATGACCACCGCCCCCCTTCCTTCCGCCCCGACCGGGGCCGCCAAGCCCACGGGGCCGGGTTTCGCCGAGTTCGTCTGCCTGATCGCCGTGATGATGGCGCTCAACGCCCTGGCGATCGACGCCATGCTGCCCGCCCTGCCGCACATCGGCGAGGACCTGGGGGTGGCCAATGAGAACAGCCGCCAGTGGGTCATCACCGCCTATCTTCTGGGGTTCGGCGGGGCGCAGCTGTTCTACGGCCCGCTGTCGGACCGCTATGGGCGGCGGCCGGTGCTGTTCGCCGGCATCGGCCTCTACGTCGCCTTCAGCATCCTGGCCGCCTTCGCCCATTCGTTCGAGTGGCTGATCCTGTCGCGCATCGGCATGGGCCTCGGTTCGGCGGCGACGCGGGTGCTGGCCGTGTCGATCGTGCGCGACCGCTACGCCGGGCGCACCATGGCGCGGGTCATGTCGCTGAGCTTCCTGGTCTTCCTGGGCGTGCCCATCCTGGCCCCGACGGTGGGCCAGCTGATCATGCTGGTCGCGCCCTGGCGCTGGATCTTCGGCGTCTTCGCCCTGTTCGGCGGCGCCTTCCTGCTGTGGGCGGCCCTGCGCCTGCCCGAGACCCTGCATCCCGAGGACCGGATGCCGGTCAACCTGGGCCGCATCGCCGGGGCCTTCCGCTTCGCCCTGACCAGCCGGCTGGGCATGGGCTACACCCTGGCCATGACGGTCATCAGCGGGGCGCTGTTCGGCTTCATCAACTCCTCGCAGCAGATCTTCTTCGACGTGTTCAGGGCGCCGGGCCTGTTCCCGGTCGTCTTCGCCCTGGTGGCGGCGGGCATCGCCGTGGCCTCCGTCCTGAACGCGCGCCTGGTCGAGGCGCTGGGCTCGCGCCTGATCGCGCACACCGCCCTGCTGGGCTTCATCGGCTTCAGCGCCCTGCACGCCGCCGTCGCCTATGCCGGGCACGACAGTCTCTGGATGTTCGCCGCCCTGCAGGCCTGCAAGATGTTCTGCTTCGGCTTCATCGCCGGCAATTTCGGGGCCATGGCCATGGAGCCCATGGGCCATATCGCGGGCACGGCCTCCTCGGCGCAGGGCTTCATCTCGACCATCGGCGGCGCCCTTCTGGGCTTCGCCATCGGCCAGCATTTCGACGGCACCACCGTGCCGATGACGGTCGGCTTCGCCGTCCTGGGCCTCCTGGCCCTGGCGCTGGTGCTGGCGGCCGAGAAGGGGCGGCTGTTCCGCGCCCACCACCTGCCCCCGGTCGCAGCAAAGGCTTGATCTTTCGGGCGCGAGGGAGCCTTTTTCGAGCGCATCTGCACACGGAGCGTTCGATGACCCTGAAGCTGGTCGGGCGGGTTTCCGCCCTCGCCCTCGCCGCCGCCCTCGCCACGTCGCTGGGCGCCTGCGCTACCACGCCGGGAGGCGACGCCATGGCGCCTGAAGCCGCCGCTGCGGCGTCTCGGCCCGCCGCCGACTACGTCGACGACGCCCACTCCTACGCCCGCCCCGCCGAGGCCCGGGTGACGCACGTCGACCTGGACCTGGCCGCCGACTTCGCCGCCAAGACCCTGTCGGGCAAGGCGACGCTGGACGTCACCGGCCGCCCTGGCGCGACCGAGGTGGTGCTGGACGCCAAGATGCTGGACATCAAGGGCGTCACCGACGGCCGGGGCCGCGCCCTTGAATGGAGCCTGGGCGAGGCCGACCCGATCAAGGGCCAGCCGCTGAGCGTGCGCCTTCCCGCCTTCCAGGGCGACGAGACGCAGAAGATCGTCGTCGCCTACGCCACCCGGCCCGACGCCTCGGCGCTGCAGTGGCTGAGCCCGCAGCAGACGGCGGGCGGCCAGAAGCCCTATCTGTTCAGCCAGGGCCAGGCGATCCTGACCCGCACCTGGATTCCGACCCAGGACAGCCCCGGCATCCGCCAGACCTACAGCGCCCGCATCGTCGCCCCGGCCGACCTGACGGTCGTCATGGCGGCCGAACAACTGCCCCCCAGGGCGAGGCGGCGGGCGCCGGGACCAAGGCGTGGCGCTTCAAGCTGGACAACCCGATCCCGCCCTATCTGATCGCCGTCGCCGTGGGCGACCTGGCCTTCGCCTCGTTCGACGCGCGCACCGGCGTGTGGACCGAACCAAGCCAGCTGAAGGCCGCCCAGTGGGAGCTGGAGCCGACGGCGCAGATGGTCGACGCGGCCGAGGCGCTCTACGGCCCCTATCGCTGGGGCCGTTACGACCTGCTGGTCCTGCCGCCCAGCTTCCCCTTCGGCGGCATGGAGAATCCGCGCCTGACCTTCGCCACCCCGACCATCATCGCCGGCGACCGGTCGCTGGTATCGCTGGTGGCGCACGAGCTGGCGCATTCCTGGTCCGGCAATCTGGTGACCAACGCCACCTGGGACGACTTCTGGCTGAACGAGGGCTTCACCTCCTATTTCGAGAACCGGATCATGGAGGCGGTCTACGGCCGCGAGGCGGCGCTGCAGGAGCAGGTGCTGGCCTGGGGCGGGCTGCAGGACGAGCTGAAGGCGCTGGCCCCCGCCGACACCCGCCTGCATCTCGAACTGGCAGGGCGCGACCCCGACGAGGGCATGAACACCATCGCCTATGACAAGGGCGCCGCCTTCCTGCGCACCCTCGAACGCATCGCCGGGCGCGAGAAGTTCGACGCCTGGCTGCGCGGCTATTTCGAGCGCAACGCCTGGCGGCCGATGACGTCGGAGCGCTTCCTGGAAGACATCCGCGCCCACCTGGTGAAGGGCGATCCGGCGCTTGAGCAGAGGTTGATGCTGAACGCCTGGGTCTATGAGCCGGGCCTGCCCGACAATGTCGAGGCCCCGGTGTCGCAAGCCTTCGAGCCGGTGGATGCGGCGGCCCGCGCCTTCTACGTCGCCAAGGGGCCGGCCTCGGCCGTGCCGTGGAAGGACTGGAACACCCAGCAGCGGCTGCGCTTCCTGTCGTGGCGACCCGAGGGCCTGGCGGCGGGCGTCGACTGGCTGACCCCGGCCCAGCTGGCCGACCTGGAAAGCACGTTGAAGCTGGACAGCGAAGGCAACGCCGAACTGACCTTCGCCTGGCTGCAGGCGGCCCTGGCCAACCGCTACGAGCCCGCCGTGGCCGTGGCCGACCGCTTCCTGACCAGCCAGGGCCGGCGCAAATTCGTCCTGCCCCTGTTCCAGACCCTGTGGGCCGAAGGCGACTGGGGCCGCCCCATCGCCACGCGCATCTACGCCAAGGCGCGGCCGCTGTATCACCCGGTGACCAGCAACTCCGTCGATCAGGTGGTGGGGCGGCCCTGAGCGAACTGACCTGATCCTCCCCCGCCGAGCGGGGGAGGATGCAGGGCGATTTGCCCGATCACAGCTTCGAAAGGCCTGCCTGCAGGTCGGCCGCATCCATGGCCGGGTTGATCTCAAAGGAGGCGTTCAGCTCGGTGAAGAAAGGTTCAGCCAGCGGCGGAATCTGGGCGGTCGAAGCCAGATCGAACACGGCGACCATGGTGCGCTTGCCGCCCAGGGCGGTGAACCAGACCCCCTCGGGTTTGGCCGCCTCCGTGAAGCGCTGGATGATCTTCGGCAGGCTCCCGTCCTTGATCGCGCGATTGGCGGCCTCGACCTCCATCTGAACCTTCAAAAGCATGCGCATTGGTCGCTCCGTTGTCTGATCCGCCGCTCCGATGACGGGACAACACCCGGCGCCCGAGTAACGTTTCAATCTGCGGCAAGCCCCTGCGTCCCCCCGCCCCAGACTTGACGCCGAGCCTTGCGGCACGCTCCCTACGCCGCGACTGGAGACCTTCATGATCCGAACCACTCTGAAAGCCCTGCCCTTGGCGGCCGCCCTCATGCTGGCGGCGGCCCCGGCGGCCTTCGCCCAGAACCTGCTGATCCGGGGCGGGACCATCCACACCGGCGCGGAGGCCCAGCCGACCGCCGAGGTCGTCGTCGTGCGCGACGGGCGCATCGCCTATGTCGGGGCGGCGGCGGGCGCGCCCTCGGCCGAGGGGCTGGAGGCGGTGGACCTCAAGGGCGCGACCCTGTTCCCCGGCTTCACCGACGGCCACGCCCACCTGGACGGCATCGGCTGGCGCGAGATGACGCTGAACCTAGAAGGCTCGGCCTCGGTCGTCGAGGCGATGCAGCGGCTGACCGCCTGGGCCCAGGCCCACCCCGAGGGCGTCATCGTCGGGCGCGGCTGGATCGAGACCCACTGGCCCGAGAAGCGCTTCCTGACCGCCGACGACCTGGACGCCGCCGCGCCGGGCCGGGTGGTGCTGCTGAGCCGTGCCGACGGCCATGCGGTCGCCGCCTCCAGCGCCGCCCTGGCCGCCGCCGGGGTGGATGCGACGACCCAGGCGCCCTCGGGCGGCGACATCCTGAAGGACGCCGAGGGCCGCCCCACCGGCCTGCTGGTCGACGCCGCCGAACAGCTGGTGTCCAAGCTGATGCCGCAGGCCGACGCGGCGGCCACCCGCGCGGCCTATCGCGCCGGCTTCGACGTCTATGCCCGCTACGGCTGGACCGGGGTGCATTTCATGAGCGCGCCGTGGAAGGACGTGCCGCTGCTCGAGACGATGGCGGCCGAGGGCGAAGCGCCCTTGCGCGTCTACAACAGCGTCACCCCCGACGGCGCCCGCGCCCTGATGGCCCAGGGGCCGCGCAGCGTGGCGGACGGACGCGTCATCACCCGGGCGGTCAAATTCTACGCCGACGGGGCCCTGGGCTCGCGTGGGGCGGCCCTGTTCGAGCCGTACAGCGACCAGCCGGGCACGACGGGCCTGATGCAGACCTCGGGCGCGGAGATGGTCCCCCTGTATGAGGAGGCCCTGCGCACCGGCATCCAGCTGGCCACCCACGCCATCGGCGACCGGGGCAACCACGAGGTCGCCGCCTGGTACGAACAGGTCATGCGCGAGGTCCCGCGCGCCGAATGGAAGCTGGCCGATCCGCGCTGGCGCATCGAGCACGCCCAGATCATCCGGCCGACTGACTATCACTACTTCAGCGACCTGCCGATCATCGCCTCCATGCAGCCCAGCCACGCCATCGGCGACCTGCATTTCGCCGCCGACCGCCTGGGCGACGCGCGGCTGGACGGGGCCTATGCCTGGCACACCCTGGTCGATCGGAGCGTGATCGTGGTGGGCGGCTCGGACGCCCCCGTCGAACGGGGCGATCCGCTGATCGAGTTCTACGCCGCCGTGGCGCGGCGCGACCTGAACGGCTTCCAGGGGCCGGACTGGCGCCCGAACGAGGCGGTGGACCGGGCGACGGCGTTGAAGATGTTCACCCTGTGGCCGGCCTACGCCAGCTTCCGCGAGGCCGAGCTGGGCACCATCGAGGTGGGCAAGCGCGGCGACTTCACCGCCTTCGACATCGACCTGATGACCGTCCCGGCCGCCGCTATTCCCAAGGGCCGGGCCGTGCTGACCGTGGTGGACGGCCGGATCATCCACCGGGCGGACTGACGGCGGCGGACTGACGGCGGAATCCCGCCCCTTCTCGTTGCGGGCGGGGGCCGCTTCGGTTAAGCCCCGCCCATAGGATTTCGTCTCCGGCCGCCCGTCGCGCCGGGGCTTGGCGTTGGAGCGTCTGAGATGGCTGATTTCGCCCCCGGTCTGGTCACCGTGTTCGGAGGCTCGGGCTTCATCGGGACCCAGGTCGTGCGCGCCCTGGCCCGTCGCGGCTGGCGCGTGCGCGTGGCCGTGCGCAATGCGACGCGCGGCGCCGAGATGCGCATGACCGGCGACGTCGGCCAGGTCCAGACCGTCCGCTGCGACATCACCGACAAGGCCGCCGTGGCCGAGGCCGTCCGGGGCGCCGACGCCGTGGTCAACCTGGTCGGCATCCTGTTCGAGACGGGCAGCCGCAAATTCCAGACCCTGCACGTCCAGGGCGCCGTCAACGTCGCCGAGGCGGCCAAGGCGGCGGGCGCCAAGCGCCTGACCCACATCTCGGCCCTGGGCGCCGACGCGAACGGCAAGGCCGACTACGCCCGCACCAAGGGCCAGGCCGAGGCCGCCGTGCGCGCCGCCTTCCCCGGCGCCGTGATCATCCGCCCGTCGATCGTCTTCGGCTCGGGCGACAACTTCCTGAACCGCTTCGCCGCCATGGCGACCTGGTCGCCGGTCCTGCCGCTGATCGGCGGCGGCCACACCAGGTTCCAGCCGGTCCACGTCGCCGACGTCGCCGAAGCGGTCGCCACCGCGACCGTCTCGACCGAGGCCGAGGGCCAGACCTATGAACTGGGCGGGCCGTCGGTCTGGACCTTCGAGGACATCCTCAAGTTCATCCTGCGCGAGACCAACCGCCGCAACCTCCTGCTGCCTCTGCCCTTCCCGATCGCCCGCATCATCGGTTCCCTGGCCCAGATCCCGGCCGTGATCGGCCTGACGCCGCAACTGACCAAGGACCAGGTGACGCTGCTGGAGACGGACAACGTCGTCTCGCCGGGCGCCAAGGGTCTGGCCGACCTGGGGATCGAGCCCTCGGGCCTGGAGGCCATCGCCCCGAACTATCTGTGGCGCTACCGCGACGGCGGCCAGTACGCCGAGAACCCGGCGGATTGATCGCGGACCGCTTGTGAAAAACCCCTCGGGACCGGCGTCCCGAGGGGTTTTTTCTTGGGCGGCGCTCTCTTGGCTCCGTCATCCTCGGGCCTGACCCGAGGATCCAGAGACGACGCGCGCTCCATTTTTCCGATGTCGAAGGGCGGACAACTCGATCCTCGGGTCAAGCCCGAGGATGACGGCGCACGAGGAGGTGTCCTTGCCTTTCCTCCCCACGGCGTGGGGAGGAAAGCTTACAGCGCCCCCGTGGCCGCCAGGCCGATGATGCCGGCCACGCCGACCACGATCCGCCACCAGGCGAAGGGGCCGAAGCCGCGCTTGGACACGAAGTCCAGCAGGAAGCGCACCACCGCCAGGGCCGTCAGGAAGGCGGCGATGAAGCCCACGGCGATCAGGCCGAAATCGCTGAAGTCCAGCACGGCGCGGTTCTTGAACAGGTCATAGGCCACCGCCGCCCCCATGGTCGGCAGGGCCAGGAAGAAGCTGAACTCGGCCGCCGAGCGCTTGTCGGTCTTCAGCAGCAAGCCGCCGGCGATGGTGGCGCCCGAGCGCGACACGCCGGGGATCATGGCCAGGCACTGGAACAGGCCGATTAGGAAATAGACGCGGAAGGGGTAGCGGTCGGCGTCGAGATGGACCGGGACCTTGTCCATCCGGTCCAGCCACAGCAGCAGCACCCCGCCGACGATCAGGGCGATACAGACGACCAGCGGCGTCTCGAACAGCACCGTCTTGATGAAGCCGTAGGCCAGGAAGCCGATCACCACGGCGGGCAGGAAGGCGACCAGCAGGCCGATCAGGAAGCGCCGCGCCGCCGGATCGAAGGGCCAGCGCGTGGCCAGTTGCCACAGCCGCTTGAAATAGACGCTGATGATGGCCAGCAGGGCGCCCAGCTGGATGACGATCTCGAAGGTCTTGCCGGTGCTCTCGAAGCCGAGGAAATGCCCCAGCAACAGCAGGTGGCCGGTGGACGACACCGGAATGAACTCGGTCAATCCCTCGACCAGACCCAGGAGGATCGCCGTCAGCCAGTCCGCCATGAATGCTCCATCGCCATGTCTGTCATTGGGGTCGCGGGCACCGCGCCGCGCGCCGCCTCGGCGCTCTTCTTAGCGTCCCGCCGCGGCCACCGCCATTGGCGCGGGCGCGGTTTTGCGCGACAAGGGCGGGGAAATGACCGCCTCCGCCCTCGACGCCGCCCATGAGACCACGCGCCGGATCACCGCCCTGTCGGTGGCCACGGCGGTCCTGCTGATCGTCATGAAGGCCTTCGCCCTGGGGGCCTCCGGGTCGGTGTCCATCCTGGCCAGCCTGGCGGATTCGGCGCTGGACCTGGTGGCCTCGCTGGCGACCTTCTTCGCCGTGCGCTGGGCCGCCGCTTCGCCGGACGAGGAGCACCGCTACGGCCACGGCAAGGCCGAGGGCCTGGCCTCCCTGGTGCAGTCGGGCATGGTGCTGGCCTCGGGCGTCTTCATCGGCTGGGAGGCGCTGCAGCGCATCTTCGATCCGCGCCCGGTGACGTCCGGCGGCTGGGCCGTGGGGGTCGTGCTCCTGTCCATCGCCATCACGGCGGGCCTGGTGTGGATGCAGACCCAGGCGATGAAGAAGACCGGCTCCCTGGCCGTGGCGGGGGACCGCGCCCACTACGCCGCCGACCTGGCCGCCAACGTCGTGGTGCTGATCGGCGTGGTCGCGGGCGCCTTCCTCAGGGCGCCGGGGCTGGACGCGGCAGCGGGCCTGGTGGTCGCGGTCTGGCTGGCCTGGGGGGCGGTCAGCCTGCTCAAGGACGCCGCCGGCCACCTGCTGGACCGGGCCGCGCCCGACGCCGACCGCGCCGCCATCGTCGCCGCCGTCGGCGAGGACGCCCGCATCACCAACGTCCATCAGTTGCGCACCCGCATGGCCGGCCAGGCCCTGATGGTGCAGATGCACGTCGACCTGGACCCCGACCTCAGCCTGAAAGCCGCGCACGACATCGTGCTGGAGGCCGAGAAACGGGTGCTCAAGGCCTTCCCCCACGCCGACATCCTGATCCACGCCGATCCGCGCGGCGCGGCCGAGCCCCACGGCGGCGCCTTCGCCTCGGCCCGGCCGACGGCGCCGGACAAGCCGGTCGAAGCGGTCGCGCCCGAGGCCCCCGCCGCGCGGCCCGGCCCCTGGTCCTGAGCGCCGGCGACGATCGCGTCGCGGTAAACGGAGCCTTAAGGCGCACGGGCGCATGAAGATCGAACGATGTCCGCACCCGCCGTCCTCTATCATTTCGCCTTTCACCCGGCCTCGCGCGCGGCGCGGCTGGCGCTGGGCGAGGCCAAGATCGACTATGGCGAGGAGCCCGTCCGCCCGTGGGAGGACGACTGCCCCCTGTTCGAGCTGAACCCCTCGGGCATGCCGCCGGTCCTGACGGTGACGGAGAAGGGCAAGGCCCTGACCCTGTGCGAGATCGACGCCATCCTGGGCTGGATCGAGGAGCGCTCCAAGGGCGACCTGCTGCTGCCCTCCGACATGGCCGAGCGGGCCGAGGCGCGCCGCCTCGGCGCCTGGTTCAGCCGCCGCTTCACCGACGAGGTCGACGCCGTCCTGCTGCATGAGCGGATGGAGAAGCCCCTGCTGCGCCTGGGTCCGCCGGATGCGCGCATGCTGCGCGAGGGCCGCGAGGCGCTGAGGAGCCACCTGTCGCTGCTGGAGCCGCTGGCGTCCGGCCGCGAATGGCTGGCGGGGCGTCGCCTCAGCCAGGCCGACCTGATCGCGGCGGGACATCTGTCGGTGCTGGACTATTTCGGCGAGATCGCCTGGGCCTCCTGGCCGGCGCTGAAGCTGTGGTACTCCAAGCTGAAGTCGCGGCCCTGCTTCCGGCCGCTGCTGGGCGACCGTTTCCCCGGCGTGCATCCGGCCCCCTGGTACGCCGACCTCGACTTCTGAGGGCGACGGGCGTTAAAGCGCCCTCATGGCGGCCGATCCCCGCATCTTCATCCGACAGCGCGCCGCCGAACTGGGCTTCGGCGTGTGCCGCTTCGCCTCGGCCAGCGAACCGTGGAGCGCGGGCGAGAAGCTGGCGCACTTCGTCGAGGCGGACCGTCACGGCGACATGGGCTGGATGGAGACGACGCTGGAGCGCCGCGCCCACCCGACCGCCATGTGGGACGGGGCCAGGACCGCCATCGTCCTGGGCATGAATTACGGCCCGGATGAGGACCCACGGCCCGAACTGGACCAGCCCTCGGCGGGCTATATCTCCGTCTATGCGCGCGGCGACGACTATCACGAGGTCATCAAGGGCCGGCTGAAGATCCTGGCCGGCCAGATCGCCGCCCGGCTGGGCCAGGAGGTGAAGGTCTTCGTCGACACCGCCCCCCTGATGGAGAAGCCCCTGGCGCAGCGTGCAGGGCTAGGCTGGCAGGGCAAGCACACCAATCTGCTGAGCCGCACCCACGGCAGCTGGCTGTTCCTCGGCGTCATCCTGACCGCCGCCGAGATCGAGGCGGACGAAGCCGAGAGCGAGCATTGCGGCCGCTGCACCGCCTGTCTGGACGCCTGTCCGACGAACGCCTTTCCGGCGCCCTTCCAGATCGACGCCCGGCGCTGCCTGTCCTACCTGACCATCGAATACGCAGGCGCCTGGCCGCGCGAGTTCCGCGTCGCGACGGGCAACCGCATCTACGGCTGCGACGACTGCCTGGCGGCGTGCCCGTGGAACAAGTTCGCGCAAGCGGCGTCGGAGGCCCGGCTACAGGCCCGCGAGGCGCTGAAGTCGCCGCCTCTGGCCGAGCTGCTGGCGCTGGACGACCCGGCCTTCCGCACCCTGTTCGCCAAGAGCCCGGTCAAGCGCATCGGGCGGGATCGGTTCCTGCGCAATGTGCTCTATGCGGCGGGCAATTCGGGCGAGACGGGGCTGGTCGGTGCGGTCGAGCGATTGCTGGATGATGCGGCGTCCATGGTGCGTGGGGCGGCGACTTGGGCGCTCGGGCGGCTGGCGCCGGAGCGGTTCGAGGCGGCGCGCGAAGCCCGGCTGGCGGGGGAAGCGGACGAGGCGGTACGCGAAGAGTGGCGCGCGACACCTCTCCCTCCCCGTCCCGGGGAGGGTGGCTGAGCCGTCAGGCCGAAGCCGGGTAGGGGCGGCCAGGCTATTCAGGCGCCGCGCCCAGCATCACCTAGCCCTCCCCACCCGGTCTCCACTGCGCGTCGACCACCCTCCCCGGGACGGGGAGGGAGAGGCGTAGCTTAAACGCTGGCCTGGCCCACGCCGCGGCCGCCGCCGGGCACCGGGGCCACGTCCAGCAGCTTGAGCCGGAACACCAGCACCGCATTGCCGGGGATCATCGGCGGGCCGCCCATCTCGCCGTAGCCCAGTTCGGGCGGCAGGAAGAGAATCCACTCGTCGCCGGGCTTCATCATCTGCAGGGCCTCGGTCCAGCCGGGCACCACGCCCTCGGGCGAGAAGACCGCCGGGGCGCCGCGCTTGAACGAGCTGTCGAACACCGTCCCGTCCGTCAGCGTGCCCTCGTAGTCGACCTTTACCAGGTCGTTGCGGTCGGGGCTGACGCCGCCCGCCGGGCCGGAGGCCACGACCTTGTACTGCAGGCCCGACGGCAGGGTCTGGACGCCCTCTTCCGTCGCGTTCTGCTTCATGAAGGCGGCGGCTTCGGCTGCGTTCCTGGCCAGGTCCTCGGGCGCGGCGGCCGGGCGGCCGCAGGCGGCCAGGGCCAAAAGGGCGGTCGCGGCGAGGGCGGCGGCGGAGGGGCGCTTAGCCCATGCGAAGTTCATAACCCTGGTCCTTCAGAGCGGCGCCGATTTCCTCGGCATGACGGGCGTCGCGGGTCTCGACCATGATGTCGAACTCGGCGCCCTTGGCGGGCACGTCCAGCGCCAGCCGGTTGTGCACCACGTCGATGATGTTGCCGCCCAGACCGCCGATCACGGCGGCCATGGCCGACAGCATGCCGGGGCGGTCGTCGCCCAGGATGCGATAGACGATCAGGCGTTTCTCGCGGACCATTTCGCGGTTCAGCACCACGGCCAGCATGCGGGCGTCGATGTTGCCCCCGGTCAGCTCAATGCCGACCTTCATGCCCTTGAAGCGTTCGGGGTTGGCCAGGATGGCGGCCAGGCCGCCGGCCCCGGCGCCCTCGGCCACCGTCTTCTCCAGCGTCGCCAGCAGGGCCACGCCCTTTTCGAAATCCGCCTCCTCGCAGACGAAGACCTCGTCGATCAGGACGTCGGCCAGGGCGAAGGGGATCTCGCCCACGGCCTTGATGGCGATGCCCTCGGCGATGGTCTGGCCGCTGCACTTGGCGGGCTCGCCGCGACGCCGCGCGGTGAAGGAGGGGTAGCGGGCGGCCTCGACGCCGAAGATCTTGATGTCCGGCTTGAGCGCCTTGGCGGCGATGGCGCTGCCGGCGATCAGGCCGCCACCGCCGATGGGGATGATCAGGGCGTCGAGGTCCGGCGCGTCCTCGACGAACTCCAGCCCGCAGACCCCCTGCCCCGCCACGATGCCTTCATCGTCGAAGGCCGAGACGAAGACGTAGCCGTGCTCGGCCTGGAGCCGCTTAGCCTCCTCGGTCGAGGCCGAGAAGTCGAGGCCGTGGATGACGACATTGGCCCCATGGGCGCGCGTGCCGTCCACCTTCACGAAGGGGGTGCCCTCCGGCATGACGATGGTCACGGGCACGCCCAGGCGGCCGCCGTGGTAGGCCAGGGCCTGGGCGTGGTTGCCGGCCGAGGCGGCGACGACGCCGCGCTTCTTCTCGTCCGACGTCAGCTGCAGCAGGCGGTTCAGGGCGCCGCGCTCCTTGAAGCTGCCGGTGAAGTGCAGGTTGTCGAACTTGATCCAGATTTCGGCGCCGGTCAGTTGCGACAGGCGGCGCGAATGGCGGACGGGCGTGCGGTCGACCTGGCCGGCGATGCGCTGCTGCGCCGCGCGGATGTCGTCGATGGTGACGGTCATGAAGTCCCTGATTTTGTTTACGGCCGGCCTCTGTCGTCCGGTCTGCAGCGTCCCTTTTGGAACAGGCCGCGACCGCGGGCAACCTTGACTCGCCTCGCCTTCGGGCGTCATGCCGTAGAGCTTGAAACGAGTTTCGGGAGCCCTGCCATGTCGACCCGTCGCCCCTCCATCGCCCTCGCCGCCGTCCTGGCGGGCGGCCTGGCCCTCAGCGCCTGCGCGACCACGCCGATGGGCGGCGCCGCCGGCCCCGCCGTGTTCAGCGCCGACGACTTCGCCTGGTCGACCCGGGCGGGCCAGGCCTCGATCGAGGGCCGGGTGGCTTTCGCCCAGGATGGAAAGACGTTCCACTGCGTCGGCAACGTCGGCCTGATCCCCGACACCCGCTACACCCGCGCCCGGATCGAACGGCTGTACGGCGCCTCGGACCGCGCCGCCGTGCCTGCCGCCGTGGTGCGCGCCCGTTCCGCCGGGGAACAGGGCGCCGACTACCGCTCCTATGAGCGGGCCAACGCCTGCGCGGGCGACGCCTTCCGCTTCTCGGGCCTGCCCGACGGAAGCTGGTTCCTGATCGCTCCGGTCAAGGGCGGCGACGAGATCATGGTGCTGATGCGCCGGGTGCAGACGCGCGGCGGCCGGGCCGTCACCGTCACGCTCGGCGGCTGAGCCGGACCGCCGGCTGAGCCGTTAGCTCCGCCGTTTTCGGGGCGATCGACAGCGATCGTTTGACCGCCGTTCGCCATCCTTTGGCCCCATGGAGTCGCTCTCTGACCTGTTCCGTTTGTGGACAGTCGGGAGCGTCTCTTGTCCCAGCACAACATCATCGGCTCCGAGGCCTTCAGCAATCGCCCCTATGTGCTGGTGCGCAATGTGCGGCCCGGCGGCTTTCGCCGTCGTCGCTCGCGCTCCCTGATCGCCTATGGGGTGGTGGCGGTCCTGGCCCTGTCGGCGGGCGCCGCCGCTGCGGCCTTCGCCCTGGGCCCCCTGCTGGTGGACAGCGCCGCGCCCCCGCCGGTCGAGGCCGGCCTCAGCCCGTTGACCGCGCCCTAGACCGTCAGGGACCGACGAAGGCCAGGGCCTGGGCGAACAGTTCGCCCCGGCTGCGCACGCCCATCTTCTGATAGGCGCGCTTGAGATGCGAGCGCACCGTCTCCAGCGACACGTCCATGGTCTGGGCGATACGGCCGGTCTCCATCCCGGCCAGCAGCATTTCGACGATCCGCCCCTCGGACGGCGACAGCAGATGGGTCTCGATCAGCGCCTGGAAGCGGACCTCCCCGCCCGAGCGCTGCAGGGTCAGGCCGATCAGGGAGGTCGGCGACGTCGCCACCTCGCGCGCCCACACCACCCAGGTGCGGCCGTCCGCCCCCGGGGCCGCGAGGCAGCGCGCCTCGCCCGGCCTGGCCTGGGCCGCCAGGCGGGCCAGGACGCGCGACTGGGGCGCGAAGCGCCCGCCCTCGACGCCGAACAGTTCGCCGTCCTCGCGCAGGATGCGGGCGGCCTCGTTCATCCACACCACGTCCAGCGCCCGCGTGACCAGCAGGCGCGCGCGCATCTCGCCGTCGATCCAGGCGGCCAGGGCCCGGTTGCACTGGCCGTCGGCGTCGTCAGGCGATCCCGACGGCGGTCGACGGCGATCCGGATTGGTGCGCCGATCGGGGGCGACCCACGCCTCCTCCCCGGCCCGGCGCCGCGCGCGGCCGGTCTGCCAAAAAGCTTGTTCCAACGTCAAACGCTCCAGGAGTTTGCGCGGGTCCCCGGACCTGAACACGCCGCGCCTTCAAAGGATGCAACGCCTGAGCACTGTGGACACAATAGCGCATACCCACAGAACGAACATATTTATTGCTCCAAATAATCCAAATTTCCGAACCACCGATCAAGAAACGCCGAAAGTAGGCCGAACGTGGCATGATTTTCACGTCGACCTGGGGATAAGGCGACAGCGGACAGCGGGGCCCCAATTGAAAACGGCGGCCCTTCGCAGGACCGCCGTTTCCGCTTTGAACGTTGAGGCGCGCTAGGCGACCGCCGGCTTTTCGGCGCCGTCGGTCCCGCCGGCCTCGGGCATGTCGTCCAGTTCGCCCTCCCACTTGGCCACCACGGCGGCGGCGACGGAGTTGCCGACGACGTTGGTCGCGGAGCGGCCCATGTCGAGCAGGTGGTCGACGCCCAGGACGATGGCGATCCACGCCTCCGGCAGGCCGAAGTAGGTCAGGGTCGCCATGATGACCACCAGGGAGGCGCGCGGCACGCCGGCGATCCCCTTGGACGTCACCATCAGCAGCAGCAGCATGAAGATCTGCTGCGAGACGCTGAGGTGCACCCCGTGCGCCTGCATGATGAACATGGTGGCGAAGGTGCAGTAGAGCATCGATCCGTCCAGGTTGAACGAATAGCCCAGCGGCAGGACGAAGCTGACGATGCGGCGACGCACGCCGACGGTCGGCAGGGCGTCCAGGATGCGCGGATAGGCGGCTTCCGAACTGGCGGTCGAGAAGGCCAGCAGCGCCGGGGTGCGGATGACCTGGAACAGCGGGATCACCCGCTTGCCCAGCACCACGGCGCCGGCCAGGAACAGCAGGAACCACAGCACGCCCATGGAGCCGTAGAAGCCCAGCACGAACTTGGCGTAGGTGCCCAGCATCTCCAACCCTTGCGTGGCGATGGTCGAGGCCAGGGCGGCGAAGATGGCGAAGGGCGCCAGCTTCATCACGAACTCGGTCACCTTCAGCATGATGGAGGCGGCCTGTTCGACCAGGTGCAGCACCGCCGGGGCCTTGTCGTCCAGGGCGGCGACCGCCGTGCCGACGAAGACCGAGAAGACGACGATCTGCAGGATCTCGTTCTTGGCCATGGCGTCGAAGATCGACGTCGGCACCAGATGGGTGATGAAGCCGTGCAGCGAGAAGGCGTCCGTCGAGGCCGCCGGGGCCGCCGCCGCCACAGCCTCGGGCAGATGCATGCCCGAGCCCGGGTGCAGCAGCTGCACCATCACCAGGCCCAGCACCAGCGACACCACCGAGGCGCCGATGAACCAGGTCATGGTCTTGACGCCGATCCGCCCGACCGAGGCGGCGTCCTCCATGTGGGCGATGCCCGCCACCAGGGTGGTGAACACCAGCGGCGCGATGATCATCTTGATCAGCCGCAGGAAGATGTCCGTGACCAGATTGAGGTTGGACGCCGCCGCCGAGGCCTGGTCGGCGCTGAGGAAATGATTGAGGCCCCAGCCCGCGAGGACCCCCAGGATCATCGCTCCCACGATGAGATAAGCGAACAAGCGTTTCATGCAAAAGTCGTCCAGCTTTGCGGGCCCGGCAGGGGCCGGACCGCAGTTGCAACCGATGGAGGGTCCCCCCCCGTCCGAAATAAGGGCCAGCGAATAACCGATATTCGCCGCCCCTCCAATGAACTCCTCGTGGTTTCGTCGGACGAACCCTTGCCCGCGCCGGATTCCCGGCCGGCGACGGGGCTTTTCGGCCGGCTCCCCCGCCAGGATCGATCTCACCCGCTTCGCGCAGCTCGGCGAAGAAAAATTACGCGAAAAAGCGCGCCGAAGCGCCGCCCGGCAAATTGCGCCCCCGCGCCGAACAGGCCAAGCTGCGGCCAAGCCTCGCAGAAGGCTCGTTTTGAGTGAACGCATCAGGAGTTTGCATGTCCCGTCCCATCCTCGGCCCGGCCACACGACTGGCCGCCGGGTTGGCCGCCCTGGCCCTGTCCTCGACCAGCGTCCTGGCGCTGGAGGCGGCGACCCTCTCCGCGCCCGCCGTCGCCCCGGCCGCGACCGCCGCGCCCGCCCGGGCCCTGACCACCCCGCTGGAGGCCTTCGGCCACGAGGTCGGCGACGACTATCGCCTGATCACCTACAGCCAGTTCGAACGCTATCTGCACACCCTCGCCGGGCAGTCGGACCGGATGAAGCTGGTCGAGATCGGCAAGTCGTCCGAAGGACGGACGCAATATCTCTCGATCGTCTCCTCGCCGGCCAACCTGGCCAACATCGACCGCTATCAGGAGATCGCGCGCCGCCTCGCGAAAGCTGAAGGCGTCAGCGAGGCCGAGGCCCGCGCCCTGGCCGGAGAGGGCAAGGCCGTGGTCTGGATCGACGGCGGGCTGCACTCCACCGAGACGGTGCCGCCCCAGGCCCTGATCGCCGCCCTCTATGAGTGGCTGACCGCCGAGGACGCCGAGGCCAAGCGCATCCTGGACGACGTGGTCATCCTGTTCGCGCCGCTGAACCCGGACGGCTGGGAGCTGGTCTCGACCTGGTACATGCGCAACGAGGACCCGCTGAAGCGCGAGTACGCCTCGATCCCCCAGCTGTACCAGAAGTACGTCGGCCACGATAACAACCGCGACTACTACCTGTCGGCCATGGCCGAGACGACCAACGTCAACCGGCAGTTCTTCCGCGAGTGGTTCCCGCAGATCATCTACAACCACCACCAGACGGCGCCGGCGGGGACCGTGGTCTTCATGCCGCCGTTCCGCGATCCCTTCAACTACAACTACGACCCGCTGGTCATGAGCACCCTGTCCGAGGTCGGCGCGGCCATGCACAGCCGCCTGATCGAGGAAGGCAAGCCCGGCTCGACCATGCGCAGCGGGGCCAGCTACTCCACCTGGAACAACGGGATGGAGCGCTCCGTCACCTATTTCCACAACGCGGTCGGCCTGCTGACCGAGATCACCGGCCATCCGACGCCCAGCCAGATCAGCCTGATCCCGCAGAACCAGCTGCCGCGCAACGACCTGCCCATGCCGGTCGCGCCGCAGACCTGGCATTTCCGCCAGTCGATCGACTACTCCCTGTCGATCAACCGCGCCGTGCTGAACTACGCCTCGCGCAACAAGGACCGGGTGCTGTTCAACATCTGGCGCATGGGCCAGAACGCCATCGACAAGGGCAATGCCGACACCTGGCGCGTCACCCCCTCGGCGGTCGAGGCCCTGCAGGCCGCGGCCGGCGACAACGCCCAGCCAGGTCGTCGGGGCGTCGACCCGGCCCTCTATGACAGCGTGCTGCGCGATCCGGCGCGCCGCGATCCGCGCGGCTACGTCATCCCGGCGGACCAGGCCGACCTGCCCACCGCCGTCGCCTTCCTCAACAGCCTGATCAAGACGGGCGTCGACGTGGAGCGCGCCACCCGCGCCTTCACCATCGGGGGCAAGACCTATCCGGCCGGCTCCTATGTGGTGAAGACGGCCCAGGCCTATCGCCCGCACGTGCTGGACATGTTCGAGCCGCAGGACCACCCGCACGACCTGCAGTATCCGGGCGGCCCGCCCGCCCTGCCCTATGACGCCACCGGCTACACCCTGGCGCTGCAGATGGGGGTCAAGTTCGACCGCATCCTGGACGGCTTCGAGGCCCCGACCGAGCGCGTCGCCGACGTCATGGCCCCGCCGCCCGGCAAGATCGAGGGCTCGGGCCGCGCCGGCTGGCTGATCGACCACGCGCCGGTCAACGGCTACATCCTGACCAACCGCCTGCTGGCGGCGGGCGTGCCGGTCTATTGGCAGGAAGGCGAGACCCGCGCGGGCCGCGCGACCCTGGCCCCCGGCGCGCTGTGGATTCCGGCCGACGAAAAGGCGCGTCCGATCGTCGAGGCCGCCGTGCGCGACCTGGGCCTGAACGCCCACGCCGCCGCCCGCGCCCCCGGCGGCGACCGGATCGCCCTGAAGCCGGTCCGCGTCGGCCTGGTCGACCGCTACGGCGGCTCCATGGCCTCGGGCTGGACCCGCTGGATGCTGGAGCAGTTCGAATATCCGTTCGAGGTCATCCATCCCCAGCGCCTCGACGCCGGCGACCTGGCCAAGGATTTCGACGTCCTGGTCTTCGCCTCGGACATGATCCCGGCCGACCTGTCGGCCTCGGCCCAGCGCGACCAGCCGGCGCCCGAGACCATCCCGGCCGAGTATCGCGGCTGGCTGGGCCACATCACCGCCGAGAAGACCGTGCCGCAGATCGACGCCTTCGTGCGCGGCGGCGGCAGCGTCGTCACCATCGGCTCGGCCCACCGCCTGGCGGCCGCCCTGGGCGCGCCCGTGCAGGACGTCCTGACCACGGCCGACGGCAAGCCCTTGGCCTCGACCGACTTCTTCATCCCCGGCGCGGTGCTGAAGACCGAGGTCGACAACAGCCGCCCCCTGACCTTCGGCGCCCCGCGTCAGATGGACGTCTTCTTCAACCGCAACGCGGGCTTCCGCCATGCGGGCGAAGGGGCGTCGCTGGTGCGCTATCCGCAGCAGGTGTCGGTCTCGAGCGGCTGGGCCATCGGCTCGGACAAGCTGTCGGGCGCCGACGCCGTGCTGGACCTCGAGCACGGTCAGGGCCGCGTCATCGTCCTGGGCCCCGACGTGGTCAACCGCGCCCAGGCGCGCGCCTCGTCGCGGCTGCTGTTCAACGCCCTGTTCTACGGCCCGGCGACGACCGGCGAGCCCCGCTAAGCCGAAGCGACGGCGGCCCCAGGCGGGCCGCCGTCGTCTCATTTTCAGAAGGCTGAATTCACGCCGAGTGTCAGCCCGCCGCTTCGGCGCCGAACGGATCGTCCAGGCTATGCTGGGGCGTGGTGAACCACACCGGGCCAGCCTCGCCCATGTAGAAGTGGTCCTCCAGCCGCACGCCGAACCGGCCGGGGATGACCAGCATGGGCTCGTTGGAGAAGCACATGCCCGGCGCCAGCACGGTGCGGTCGCCGCGCACCAGGTTCGGCGCCTCGTGGATATCCAGGCCGACGCCGTGGCCGGTGCGGTGCGGCAGGCCCGGCAGGCGATAGTCGGGGCCGTAGCCGAGACCGGTCAGATAGTCTCGCGCCGCCGCGTCCACGCTCTCGCACGTCGCGCCGATCTGCGCCGCCTCGAAGGCCAGGGCCTGGGCCTGCTTCTCATGTTCCCACACGCGACGGAATTCGGGCGTGGGCTCGCCGAAGACATAGGTGCGGGTGATGTCGGAGTGATAGCCGTCGATCAGCGTCCCCGTATCGATCAGCACCACATCGTCGACCTTCAGCGCGCGGTCGCCCTCGCCCCCGTGCGGCAGGCAGGTGTCGTCGCCGAACGAGACGAGGCAGAACCACGAGCCGCCCTCGCCGCCCAGGGCGCGGTGCTCGGCGTCGATGAAGCGTTTGACCTCCGACGTCAGCACGCCCTCCTTCAGCCAGGCGTGGGCGCGGCGATGGACCTCCAGCGTAATGGCCTTGGCTCGCGTCAGCAGGGCGATCTCGGCGGGCGACTTGATGCGGCGCAGCGCCACGATCAGCGGGCCGCCGTCGACCAGGCGCTCGGCGCCGAGCGCGCGGGCCAGCCCCAGCCAGATGAAGGTCGCGGCCTGGTCGTCCACCGCCAGACGCCCGCCGGCCGGCACCCGGCCCGCGACCAGGGCGTAGGGGCTCTCGTCCTCTTCCCAGGTCAGGACCTCGCCGGCCACGGCGGTCTCGCCCGACATCACGGCCGACACCTTGTCCAGCTCGAAGCGGGGGCAGACGTATTCCAGCCGCCCGTCGGCGTGGATCAGGGCGCCGGTCAGGCGCTCGGAGGGATGCCAGTCCAGACCGGTGAAATAGCGCAACGACGCCGTCGGACCGACCAGAAGGGCGGCCAGGCCCTGAGCCTGAAGCTGGGCGGCCAGAGCCTGGATGCGGGAGCGCCTTTCATCGGCGCTGATGGGAGAAGCGGAGGGAGGCATGAAGGTCATGCCCCAGCATAACCGATAATCCGCGCGGCGTTGGAGCGGGTAGCGAGAATCGAACTCGCGACATTCAGCTTGGGAAGCTGACGTTCTACCTCTGAACTATACCCGCGCCGCGCCGAGGCGGACCGGGAAGATATAGGGCGGCGGGCAAAAGAAAAGGCCCGGCGGGGCCGGGCCTGCGGTTTTTTGCCGAAGCGGTCAGTCGCGGACTTCCTCGACCACGGCGCCGCGCTTGGCCAGCATGGCTTGGACGCTGTCCGCCCCCGCCAGATGGCCGGCGCCGACCGAGATGAAGGCCGTGCCCGAGCCGTCCAGCAGGGCCATGATCTGATCGGTCCAGTCGGCGTTGCGACGGGTCAGCATGACCTCGTACATCTCGGGCGATTCCGCCTTCATCTCCCGGCCGATCAGGGCGTCGAGGCTGTCCACGTCGCCGCTGGCCCAGGCCGCGACCATGCGGCCCAGGAACTCGGGCGCCTGGTCGAACTCCTTGAGGCCGGAGCGGAGCATGGCCAGCTGGGCCCCTTCCGACATGTCGGCGATCAGATTGATCTGCTGCGGCATGGTCTCGAAGCCCTTGATCGGCTTGCCGGCCGCGGCGGCGCGGGCGTGCAGCACCTGATCGCCGCCGTTCTGCGGCAGGTAACCGGCCTTGGTCACGGCGGCCACCGTCAGTTGCAGCGCCGCGAACCAAGGCCGCAGGGGGTCGAGCTGGGCGGCCGTGACCCCGACCTGGCGGGCGGCGGCGTCCAGATCGGCCTGTTCCTCGGCGGTCAGCAGACTGGACAGGGGCCGGTCGGGCGACACCCCCTTGGCCTGAATGACCGGCAGGGCGCCGGACACGTCGTTCAGGTCGGCGATCTCGAACCAGTATTCGTCGGCGGCGGCGAAGGCGCGGTTCAGCTTCTCGCTGCCCCAGGGCGTCTCGGGCTTCAGCACGTGGACGGTGCCGAACAGGTAGAGAGTCGAATCCGCGTCCTTCACCACCCACAGGCGCGGGCCCGACCCGGCGGGCGCATTGACCACCGCGGCCGGATCAGCGGCGGCGGGCGCCTGGGCGAAGGCCGGCGTCGTCGGCGCCAGCAGCGCAGCAGCCAGGACGGCGGCGGAGGCGCAGGCGGCGACGCGGCTCCAGAGACGGCGGATCATGTCAGGCTCCATGAGGGAAAGGCGGACGAAACGCAGCTCTCAATCCTCGTCGTCGAGGAAGATGGCCTCGATCGGCATCTCGAACAGGCGGGCGATCTTGAAGGCCAGCGGCAGAGAGGGGTCGTAGCGGCCGGTCTCCAGCGCGTTCACCGTCTGGCGCGACACGCCCAGTTCGTCGGCTAGGTGCGCCTGGCTCCAGTCGCGCTCGGCGCGCAGCACCTTGAGACGGTTCTTCATGCGGTTGCCCTCAACGCCGACCCAGCCACCACCAGGCCCAGGCCAGGCCGTAGCCGACGAGTTGGAACAGAAGAATGGCCAGCATGCCGGCCCCGACCAGATCGGCGGGCGTCTCGCCCAAGGGCGCCGGAATGACGATGTCCGCCGGGCGCGTCGTCAGCATGATCATGAGCACCAGGCCGATCAGCATTCCGGTGCTGCCGCCCCAGTACCAGGCCCATTTGTGCGCCTCGCGCGCGGCCTCGTCGAGGCGACGCCACCACCAGAAGGACACGCCCAGGACCCCCGCCATCACCACGCAGGTGAAGATCACGGTCGTCCAGAATCCCGCCGATCCGGGACGCTCGGAGAGGAAGCCGCTGCCGAGCCCGCCGACGAAGCCGAGCAGCAAGACCAGGCCCACCATGGCCGCGACGCCCTTCGGGCCGAGAGGTTTCTTCGATTTCATGGGCCCCCGCCACGCCTGGACTGTTAGACAAGCGAGTTTTACAGCCCGTCCCGGCTGCGTCAAGCGTGTTTGTCACCGCCTCGCCGTCACTCCGGCGCGGCCAGCAGCTCCGGCCGGCTGAGGGCGCGCGGCGACTGTTCGACGGCGGCCAGTTCGGGCAGCTCCTTGCCCTCGTGGTCGACCTTCAGGTCCTCGAAGCGGCGGGCCGAGACCATGACCTGGCTCTCCAGCGAGCCGACGAACTGGTTGTAGCGGGACACCGCCGCATCCAGCGCCTTGCCGACCGAGGCGGCGTGGCCGCCCATCACCGACAGGCGCTTGTAGAGCTCCTTGCCCAGTTTGGCGACGTCCTCGGCGTTCCGGGCCTGCTCCTCGGCGCGCCAGCCGTAGGCGACGGCCTTGCACAAAGCGAACAGAGTGGTCGGGGTGACGATGACCACGCGCGAGGCCATGGCCGTGGTCATCAGGTCCGGCTCATGGTCCAGGGCGGCGGCGAGGAAGGCGTCGCCGGGCACGAACATGGCGACGAAGTCGGGGCTGGGCTTGAACTGGTCCTGATAGGCCTTGGACGACAGCTGGCGCACGTGGGTCTTCATGCTGGCGGCGGTGCGCAGCGACATGGCCCGGGCCTGGGCCTCCTCGTCGCCGTCCGCCTCGTCAGCGAAAGCCAGGGAGACCTTGGCGTCGATGACGAACATGCCGCCGCCGGGCAGTTTGACGATGAAGTCCGGGCGCTGCTGGCGGCCCTCGTCATTGGCCGAGGAGTTCTGCTCCTCGAAATCGAAGCGGCCGGCCATGCCCGCCGCCTCCAGCACGTTGCGGCAGGTCTGCTCGCCCCAGCGTCCGCGCCGGCCGGTGTTGCCCTTCAGCGCCTCGGTCAGGCGCCGCGCCTCGTCGCGGGTGGCGGTGGAGGCGGCCATCAACAGGTTGAGCTGCTCCTTGAGGCCGCCGGTCTCGTCGGCGCGCGCCTTTTCCAGCGCGGTGACGTGTTCCTGAAACTTGGCCAGGGTTTCGGAGACCGGCTTGAGCTGGGCCTCCATCCGTTCGCGCGCGACGCGGTCCTGGGCCTGGAAGGTCTCGGTGGCGCGGGCCACCAGCTTGGTCGCCACGGCCTCGGCCGACTGGGCGGCCTGGGCCTTGAGGAACTCGGCCATGGAGTCCCGGCTCTCCTCCATCAGCTCCAGCCGGGCGTCGGCGGCGTCCAGCGCGCCTCGCGTCTTCTGCCAGCCCATGAAGGCCCAGACGAAGCCGCCCGCGGCGACGAGGGCGGCGATCAGGAGGACGAGTTCGAGCGTGTTCATGCTCCGTTCCTAGCGGGAGTCGGGAACGGAAGAAAGTCGCCCGTCGGGAGAGGTTCAGGCGGGACGCCGCGCTCGCAGCGCCTGGATGATGGTGCCGTCGTCCAGCCAGTCCAGTTCGCCGCCGACGGGAACGCCGCGCGCCAGGGAGGTGACCTGCACCCCCGCCGCCGACAGGCGCTCGGCCAGGTAGTGGGCCGTGGTCTGGCCGTCGACGGTGGCGGGCAGGGCCAGGACGACCTCCCTCGCCTCGCCGTCGCCCATCTCGCCGCCTTTGACGCGGCCGATCAGTTCGGCGATGCGCAGTTGTTCGGGTCCGACGCCGTCCAGGGCGGACAGCAGGCCGCCCAGCACGTGATACTTGCCGCGAAAGGCGCCCGAACGCTCCATGGCCCACAGGGCGCCGGCCTCCTCAACGACGCAGATCAGGGCGTTGTCGCGGCTCGGGTCCGAGCAGACCGAGCAGGGGTCGCGCGTGTCGGGCGCGCCGCAGACCGAGCAGTTGACGACCTTGTCCGCCGTCTCGGCCAGGGAGGCCGCCAGCGGGACGAGCAGTTGCTCGCGCCGCTTCAGCAGGGCCAGGGCCGCACGCCGGGCCGAGCGCGGGCCCATGCCTGGCAGCTTGGCCAGCAGGCTGATGAGCCGTTCGATTTCCGGCCCGGCGGAGGCGGCCATCAGTCTCTCCTCTCGCCCGTCATCCTCGGGCTTGTCCCGAGGATCCAGAAACACGACGGGTCGCTGGTCATCATCAAAGGTCGGCGTATCTGGATGCTCGGCACAGGGCCGAGCATGACGACAGAAGCTTGACCGCGGCCATCAGAAGAGTTTCGGCATTCCCGGGATGTTCATCCCGGCCATGGGCCCGGCGGCCTCGCGCATCAGGGCGTTGTTGATCTCGTCCAGCTTGCGTTTGGCGTCGGCGTGGGCGGCGACGATCAGGTCGGCCAGGATCTCGCCCTCGCCGGGGGTCATCAGGCTGTCGTCGATCTTCACCGCGGTGATCTCGCCGGGGCCCTTCAGGGCGATGGAGACGAGGCCCCCGCCCGAGGTGCCCTCGGCGGTGGATTCGGCCATTTTCGCCTGGGCGTCCTGCAGCTTCTGCTGCATCGCCTGGGCCTGCTGCATCAGGGCGTTGAGGTCTTTCATATCCCCTAGATAGGGCGAAGCGCGGCGCGGCTCCAGCCCCCTTGCGCCAAGCGCCCGACCGCATCAGCAACAGTTTTCATCACGAATCATCTTGACGGCGCCGCAACGCGCGCCATATTCGCAACAACTGTAGTTACCGATCCTGCTCAGGAGGTTTTCCGATGGCCTATGACGCCCTTTCCGCCCGCGACGTTCCCGTCTCCGACGCCGTCCTGGCCCAGCTGTTCACCGAGGCGCGCACGCGCAACGGCTGGAGCGACCGCCCGGTGTCGCAGGAGCTGATCCGCAAACTCTACGACCTGACCAAGTTCGGCCCGACGGCGGTCAACATGACCCCGGCCCGCTTCGTCTTCGTCACCTCGCCCGAGGCCAAGGCGCGCCTGTCCGTGCACATGGCCGAGGGCAACCGCGCCAAGACCCTGGCCGCGCCGGTCAATCTGATCATCGCCCAGGACATCGACTTCCACGAGACCCTGGGCAAGCTGTTCCCGCACGCGCCCGGCGCTCGTGACTGGTTCCTGGACGAAGCCGGCCGCCGCGAAGCCGCCTTCCGCAACGCCTCGCTGCAGGGCGGCTATCTGACCATCGCCGCGCGCGCCTTGGGTCTGGATGTCGGTCCGATGTCGGGCTTCGATCCGGCGGGCGTGAAGGCCGAGTTCTTCCCCGACAGCAATGTCGAGCCGAACTTCATCATGAACCTGGGCTATGGCACGGACGAGAACCTGTTCCCCCGCTCGCCCCGCCTCGACTTCGAAGAAGCCGCGCAGATTCTGTAAGCTCAAAGACGTCATCCCGGACGGCGCGCAGCGCCGATCCGGGACCGCGGCAAGCCCGGCGTTCTGGGCGGTCCCGGCTCTCCGCTGACGCTGCGGCCGGGATGACGCGGACTCAGTCGTCGTCGCCCGCCTCGTCATCCTCGGGGATGACCGGCATCTCGACCGCCGGGGCCAGGGTGGTGATCTCCTTGATCTCGGCGCCGGGGAAGGCCTGCATGATCGACACCACGAAGGGGTCCGCCTCGACCGCCGCGCGGCGGGCGGCGCGGGCCTTCTTCTCGACCTCGATCAGGGTCTCGCCGCCGCCCTGGCCGTTGGCGGCGATCAGCCAGGTGCGGCCGGTCCATTCCTTGAGCCGTCCGGCCAGACGCCGCGCCAGATCGTGGGGCGAGCCCTCGGCCGGTTCATAGGTGATGGCGCCGGGGCGGAAGCTGACCACGCGGACGTAGCGCTCCACATCCATCTGCAGGGTGATCTCGCGCTTCTCGCCGATCAGAGCGACCACGGCCTCGAAGCTCTGCGGGTCCGGCAGGGCGGGCGCCTGAACCGGACGCGCCGCCAGCATGGCCGAAGCGCCGCCGCCTCCCCCGCCCGAGCCGCCGCCGCGAGGACCGCCAGCGCCGCCGCCGGGCACGCCGCCCGACTGGATCGCCTTCAGCGCCTCTTCGGGACCGGGCAGGTCGGCGGCGTAGGCCAGGCGGACGATCGCCATTTCCACCGCATCGGCCGGATTGGGCGCGCGCCGCACCTCGTCCAGCGCCTTCAGCAGCATCTGCCAGGTCCGCGACAGCGTCCCGGCCGAGATGGCCGCGCCCAGCGCCGCCAGCTTCTGCGCCTGATCGCCGGGCAGGCGGGTGGCGTTCGGCCCCAGCATCTTGGCCACAGAGGCCGCGTGGCAATGCTCCAGCAGGTCGTTGGCCACCTGCACCGGATCGGCGCCATAGCCGTACAGGGTGCGGAAGGTCGTCAGGGCTTCGGCCGTCTTGCCCGCCATCGTCTGTTCGAACAGGGCGATGGTTTGGGTGCGGTCGGCCAGACCCAGCATGTCGCGCACCGTGGCCGTCTCGACCACCGCGCCGCGCTCGGCTTGCACCAGCGCCTGATCCAGCAGCGACAGGCCGTCGCGCACCGACCCTTCGGCCGCGCGCGAGATCAGGGCCAGCGCCTCCTGCTCGATCTTCATGCCTTCGCGCTCGGCGACGCGGCCCAGATGGCCGGCCAGAACCTCAGGCTCGACCCGGCGCAGGTCGAAGCGCTGGCAGCGGCTCAGGATCGTCACCGGCACCTTGCGGATCTCGGTGGTGGCGAAAATGAACTTGGCGTGGGGCGGCGGCTCCTCCAGCGTCTTCAGCAGGGCGTTGAACGCCTGCGTCGACAGCATGTGGACCTCGTCCAGCACATAGACCTTGTAGCGGGCCTCGACCGGCGCGTAGCGGACGCTCTCGAGGATGTCGCGGATGTCGTTGACGCCGGTGTGCGAGGCGGCGTCCATCTCCATCACGTCCATGTGCTGGCCCGCCATGATGGCGGCGTCGTGACGGCCGTGCGCCGTCAGGGCCAGGGACGGCCTGTCGATGGTCTCGGTTTCGTTGTTGAGCGCGCGGGCCAGCAGGCGGGCGGTCGTCGTCTTGCCGACGCCCCGCACCCCGGTCAGCATGAAGGCGTGGGCGATGCGGCCCGTGGCGAAGGCGTTGGTCAGGGTCCTGACCATCGCCTCCTGGCCGATCAGGTCCTCAAAGGCGCGCGGCCGGTATTTGCGGGCCAGGACGGTGTAGGCCTCGCCCTCGGCGGGCGGCGCCTGGGCCGCCGCAGGGGCGGGCTGGGGCGCCGGTTCAGGCGCGGGCGCCGCCTCGGCGGCCGGCGGCGGGGCGCCGAACATGTCGTCGGTGTTCTCGTCCCGCTCGGGAACGTCCTCCTCCCAGGGAGGGCCATCAAAACTCGGATCGACGTCGCTCATGCGCCTGTCTTAGAGCGGAATCGGTTCAGATGCGACGCATCTGAACTCAGATACCCGCTTCAGCGCGTTTGCGCGCGAAGGGGCGCCGTCGCGCAACCCCTCGCGAGCCCGCGCCCCTCTTAATGGACCACAAGAGATCATTGTTATATCGAGGCACGTCCTGATACCGTGACGGCATCGGAACTGGGACGGGCGATGATGAAGAACAAAACGGTCATGGGCCTTGTGGGGGCCGCCGCCTGGGCGATCGCCTGTTCGGCTTTCGCGGAACCCTTCCAGTCGTTCGTCGACATCTGCCTGTCGACCAATGGCGACGCCCGGACTGTCGCAACGGTCGCCCAGGACAGCGGCTGGTTCAAAATGCCCGACGGCGCCCTCCCGGACATGGGCAAGGAGTTTCAGGATCCGGCCATCCATCTCAACTTCGATCCGAACCGGCCGAACGCCGCATCCATGAAATCGATGGAAATCCTGGTGACCGGCTGGGGCGACGGCGAAACCATCATGGAAATCAGCGGCCTCAGACTCGATGCCTGCGGACTGATGTCGCCGGTAGCGGACGTCCAATCCCTCAAACGCGCCGTGACCGCCCATCTCGGTTTCCCGCCCTTCAAAAGCGACGACATGACGGTGTGGCTGTATTCAAGAACCGCTGCTGGTTTCGTCTCCGAAGCCTCGCTGAAAGACATCGACGACAATGCCATCGTCGAGGCGGTCCGAAAGCGAAAGCTCTATGCGCTCTATGTCATCACCGAGGGTGACATGGCGGGATTGGTGCTCGGCGCGGTCCGAGCGGTCCCTTAGAACCAAGCGACGTCGACGATGTAGGGAAAGGGTGGAGACCGCGACCCGAAGGGGAATTCGTTGTGGCTGCTGCCTTCCGGCCCTGACCAGGTTGGCGAAGCCTTCGCCCGCGATCTCCGAGAGGGGATATGACGGCGGACGGCGCGGGAATCAAGCCCTCCCCTGCGCGCGCGGTCGGGGCTATGAAGCGCCATGCCCTATCGTCACGCCTTCTCCGGCAATCCGCTCGACCGCTCCGGCGACCTCCGTAACGACGCCGCCTGGCTGGCCGAGCAGGAAGCCAACCCCGAAGCCCTGGCCATGATCCTGTGGGAAGGCCGTCCGCTGATCGAAACCCATGAGGGGGCCGAGCGGCTGGTCTGGCTGTCTCTGGCCCACGCACGTGACTTGGCGCGCGACCGCGACGTCTTCCTGGGGCTGTGGAAGGGCGCGCCGGTCTTCGCCGCCGAGTTCGAGGGCTCCATCGACCCCACCAGCGGCCCCGCCGGGGGCCTGGGCCGCTTCGTCGAGATGCGCGAGGCGGCGGTCGTCCTGCCCGAGGCCGACGCTGGCATCGCCGCGACGGCCAAGAGCCTGTTCGACTGGCGCCGCCGCCACGGCTTCTGCGCCGCCTGCGGCCAGGCGACGGATCAGGCTTCGGGCGGCTGGAAGCGCGTCTGCCCGGCCTGCGGGACCGAACATTTCCCGCGCGTCGACCCCGTCGTCATCATGCTGCCGGTCTATAAGGGCGGGACCGAGCCGCGCTGCCTGCTGGGCCGTCAGGCGGCCTGGCCCGCCGGGCGGATGTCGGCCCTGGCCGGCTTCATGGAGCCGGGCGAATCGATCGAGGAGGCCTGCGCCCGCGAGGTGATGGAGGAGGCCGGCCTGACGGTCTGCGACGTGCGCTACCACTCCAGCCAGCCCTGGCCCTTCCCCGGTCAGCTGATGATCGGCCTGATCGCCGAGGTCACGACCGACGAGGCCGCCCCCGACCAGACCGAACTGGAGGCCGTCGCCTGGCTGACCCGGGCCGAGGCCCGCGCCGTGCTGGACGAGACCCACCCCACGATCCACGCGCCCGCGCCCTACGCCATCGCGCGGCGGCTGCTGGAGAGCTGGGCGGCGGAATAGGACCCTTCTCCCCTTGTGGGAGAAGGTGGCTCGCGCAGCGAGACGGATGAGGGGTGACTGCGTCGCGGCGTGAAGATTCGCCTGCAACGTCGCCCCATCATTGCCAAGCGCGACGCCGGCACCCCTCATCCGAGCGCCTTCGGCGCCCACCTTCTCCCACAAGGGGAGAAGGAAGAAGGTCACGCCAGCGCCCGCGCCGCCTCCAGGTCCGCCGGGTTGTCGACCGACAGCGGCGCCTCGTCGATCACCGAAGCCCAGATTTGCAGGCCCATCTCCAGGGCGCGCAACTGCTCCAGCTTCTCGCGCTTCTCCAGCGGCGACGGCGGGGCGGCGCAGAAGCGGGTCAGGGCCTGACGGCGATAGCCGTAGATGCCGACGTGGCGCCAAACAGGGCCGTCGCCGTAGAGCGTCGAACGGGTGAAGTAGAGGGCGCGGCCGCTGGTCCCGTCCTCCGGCAGGGCCAACACCGCCTTGACCACGTCGGGATTGGCGCGATCCGACACATCCGCCTCGGCCGCGACCAGGGTGGCGATGTCGCAGGCTGATTCGCCCGCCAGCAGCGCGGCGCAGGCCTTCGCCAGGTCCGGCGAGGCGAAGGGCATGTCGCCCTGGATGTTGATGACCACCTCGTGGGCGCCGTCAGGATCGACCGCCTGGGCCGCCGCCAGGATGCGGTCCGAGCCGCTCGGCAGGGCGGGATCGGTCAGCACGGCCTCGCCCCCCGCCGCCTGCACCGCCGCGACGATCTCCGGATCGCCCGCCGCCACGGCGACGCGGAAGCCCGACGCCATGGCCTGCTCCCAGGCGCGCACGATCATCGGCTTGCCGCCGATGTCGGCCAGGGGCTTGCCCGGCAGACGCGTGGCCGCCATGCGAGCCGGTATCATTATCAGCGGATTCATGGTCGGCGAGCGTCCTGAAACGCCCGGAAACGTCCGGGCCAGTTGCGAAGGTCGCGCTAGCGTGTAAGAGACGCCCACGCAAGAATACGCCTGAACGCCGCTTCGCGGTCGGGGGGCTCATCTAGAGACGGGATGCGACGACGCGGTATGAGCGGCGATCTGAAGTGGAACAAGATTATGGGCGCGTGCCTGGGCACCGCCTTTGCGATCCTGGTGGTCCAGCAGGTTTCGGGCTTTGTCTATCAGACCAAGCAGCCCGAAAAGATGGGCTACTTCGTCGACGCGCCGGATGAATCCGCCGCCGGCCCGGCCGAAGCCGTCCTGCCGATCGACTGGGGCACGGTCCTGCCGACCGCCGACCTGGCCGCCGGCGAGGCCGCCTTCGCGCGCTGCCAGGCCTGCCACACCGTCAACTCGGGCGGCGCCGACGGCATCGGCCCGAACCTGTTCGGCGTGGTCGGCGGCCCCGCCATGCACCGCGCGGGCTTCGCCTATTCGGACGCCATGGCCAAGCACAAGGCCGCGGCTCCGACCTGGAACTATGACGAGCTCGACCACTTCCTGAACGCGCCGGGCCGCTACGTCCCGGGCACCAAGATGTCGTTCGCCGGCATCCGCGACGAGAAGACCCGCATCAACCTGATCGCCTGGCTGCGCACGCAAGGCTCGGCCGGCTTCGCCATCCCGGCGCCGGATCCGGCCCGCCAGCCGGGCGCCGCGGCTCCGGCCGCCGCCGAGGCTCCGGCCGCCGAAGGCGCCGCCGCGACCGAGGCTCCGGCCGAGGCCGCCGCGGCCCCCGCGCCGCAAGCCTAAAGGCGAACGGACAGGACAGACGACGGAAAGGCGGCCCTCGGGCCGCCTTTCTTCGTTTCAGCTGCTCGTTTTTCCTCCCCATTTCATGGGGAGGGGGACCACGAAGTGGTGGAGGGGCTACCTAGGCGGAACGAAGTGGTGGAGAGGCCACGTCAGCGGAGCCAAGCCGCCCCTCCGTCTCGTCGGCTATCGCCGCCGATCCACCTCCCCATGGAATGGGGAGGAAATCAGACCCGGCGGAAGATCGCGGAGGCGAAGCCGTCGGCGCTCAGACGGGCCTCGACCTCGGCCAGGGGCTCGATGACCACGCCGCCGCGCGCGCCGGTCGCGTGGATGACGCGCTCGGCGTCGACCATCAGGGCCGAATGGCCGGTCCAGTCGCCCTCGGCCGTCGACAGCCAGATCGCGAGATCGCCGCGCGCGGCCTCGGCCCGGGTCACGGCGCGGCCCAGGCCGGCCTGCTCGTCCGAACGGCGCGGCCCCGGCAGGCCGCAGGCCAGCAGGGCCTGCTGCACCAGGCCGGAGCAGTCGGTCTCGATCGAGGAGCGGGCGCCCAGGGCGTGCGGACGCCCCAGCAGACGCTCGGCCACGGCCACGAGGTCGCGCTCGAACGCGCCCACGGGCAGAAGATCGGCGTCCGCCACGCCGTCCGCGTCCTGGTCGACCAGGGCGTTCAGCGGCAGGGCGGCGGAGACGGAGGCGACGCGGCGCGTCGCCAGGGGCGCGCCGGGGGCCAGGGCCTCCAGCAGGACCCAGCCGACCACGCCGTCGCGCCGCGCCCGGCCCCAGGCGCGGTCCTGACGACGCTCCAGCACGTCGAAAGCCTCGCCGAACAGAAGCTGGTCGATGCGCCGGCCCTCGTCCGACACGAGGTCGGCGACCGGCAGGCGGCAATGCATGGGCTCGGTCCGGCGGTAGGCCTCGGCCCGCATCAGACCCTCCAGCGCCTGTTCGGCCAACACCACGCGGTCCCCGTCCCGAAGGATCAGGGGCGCGCCGGGCGGCAGAAGGGCCAGGACATCGGTCAAGCGGCGGTCTCTAGACGGCTCAGACAAATCGAGCCGCCTACCCTAGGCGCCGATCCCCAAGGGGGCGTTAACAGCCTCGGCTATTCGGCGAATTTGTCGCTGAGGTAGCGGAAGCAGGCGCGCAGGGCCTGGGCCTCGCCGCCCTCGGGCCAGCCCGGGCGGGCGCGCGGATTCCAGGCGAAGACGTCCATGTGCGCCCAGCTTCCCGTCGTCGGGGCGAACGTCTGCAGGAACAGGGCCGCCGTCACCGACCCGGCCTGGGCCCAGGCGGCGGAATCGTTGCGCAGGTCGGCGATTTCGCTGTCCAGCGAGGCGCGGTAGCCCGACCACAAAGGCATCCGCCACAGGGGGTCGCCCACGGCCCGGCCCGCGCTCAGCACGCCCTCGGCCAGGGCGTCGTCGTCGGTGTAGAGCGGCGGCAGCTCCGGCCCCAGCGCGATGCGCGCCGCCCCGGTCAGGGTGGCGAAGTCCAGCGTCAGGTCCGGCTCATGCTCGCCCGCCCGCGTCAGCACGTCGGCCAGGATCAGCCGCCCTTCCGCGTCGGTGTTGCCGATCTCGATGGTCAGGCCCTTGCGGCTGTTGAGGATGTCGCCCGGCCGGAAGGCGTCGCCCGAGACGGCGTTCTCGACCGCCGCGACCAGCACCACCAGCCGCACCGGCAGCTCGGCCTGCATGATCAGGCGGCCCAGCGCCAGGGCGTGGGCGGCGCCGCCCATGTCCTTCTTCATGTTGCGCATCCCGGCGGCGGGCTTGAGGTCCAGACCGCCGGTGTCGAACACCACCCCCTTGCCGACCAGGGCCACCAGCGGCCGGTCCGTCTGGTCCAGGTTCCAGCCGATCTCGAGGACGCGCGGGGCGCGGTGCGGGGCGGCGGCGCGGCCGACGGCGTGGACCGCCGGATAGTTCTCCTCCAGCAGGGCGTCGCCGGTCGTGACGGTCAGGCTCGCGCCCGCGGCCTCGGCGATCTCGCGGGCGATCGTCTCCAGTTGCAGCGGCCCCATGTCGGCGGCGGGGGTGTCGACCATCTCGCGCGTCAGGGCGCAGGCGGCGGCGATGTTCAGCGTCGCCGTCAGGTCGAGGCCGTCGGGCGCGACCAGGCGGGCGCGGCCGCGCTCGGGGCCTTCCTTGATCTTGGCCTTGTAGCGGTCGAACAGATAGCCGCCGAGCGCAAAGGCCAGGGCCGCCGAATGCGCCGCCTCGCCGTCCACGCCCTCCAGCCGCCAGTCGCCCGCGGGCAGACGCGTCGGCAGGCCGCGCGCGCTCATCGGGTCGAAGGCGTCGCCCGCCCCGAACAGGGCCAGCTCCGGCGCGCCGTCGGCGTCGGGCACGACCAGCAGCTGGCCCGCCTTGCCGGTGAAGCCGTTGGCCTCGGCCCAGGCGGCCAGGCGGCCGTCCAGCGCTGCACCCTGCCCGACCACGCGCACCGGACGCGCCGTCTCGGAGGCGGCGATCAGCAGTTCGGACTGGTGGGACATGGGGGCGACCTTTCCGGCCCTTAAAGGCCGCTTAACCAAACCTTGACCCGTCGGCGCGACCCTCGAGCCTAAACCGCACGGACCCCTTCCATGTCGCGCAACACCGCCCTCGCCGCAACCGTCAGCCTGACGCTTCTGACCCTCGCCGCCCCGGCGCTCGGCCAGACGCCGCCCGCTCAAGCCACGGCGCGCGCCCCCGCCGACGCCGCGACGCGCGCGGGCTATGACCGGGCCGACGCCCTCAGCCGCTCGGTCTTCTGGACCCAGGAGCAGGCGGTCAATCCGCTCGACCCGGTCGCCGGGGTCAAGCTGGCCCAGGCCCTGCGCGAACTGGGCCAGTTCGACCGCGCCGCCGAGACGGCTCAGGGCGTGCTGGTGGTCCAGCCCGCCAATGTCGAAGCCATGCTGGAGGTCGGGCGCGCCCATATCGCGCGCGGCCAGGCCTTCTACGGCATCGCCGCCCTGGAGCAGGCCAAGGCCGCGGCGCCGCGCGACTGGCGCCCCCTGTCGCTGCTGGGCGTGGCCTATCAGCAGGTGCGCCGCGCCGACGACGCCAAGACCGCCTGGGCCGAGGCCCTGCGCCTGTCGCCCGACAATCCCGACGTCCTGACCAACGCCGCCATCGCCCGCATCGGCGAGGGCGACGCGCCCTCGGCCGAGATTCTGCTGCGCCGCGCCGCCGCCCAGCCGGGCGCAGGGCTGCAGGTGCGCCAGAACCTGGCCCTGGCGTTGGGGCTGCAGGGCAAGACCGCCGAGGCCGAGGCCATCCTGCGCCGCGACCTGCCGCCCGAGGCGGCGGATCAGAACCTGCGCTGGCTGGCCGCGCGGATGCAGGCGGGGGCTGCGGGGGCAGAAGTCTCGCCCACGGCCAGGACGTGGTCGTCGCTGCAGGGCGGATAGGACGCGCGCCACGCCTCTCCCTCCCCGTCCCGGGGAGGGTGGCTGAGGCCGTCAGGCCGAAGCCGGGTGGGGGCGGCGAGGCTATTCGAGCGCGACGTCCTGCATCACCTCGCCCTCCCCACCCGGTCGCTGCGCGACCACCCTCCCCGGGACGGGGAGGGAGAGGCGCGGCATCCCTTCACCTTCCACCCGCAAACGCCTATCTTCCTCCCGTGATCGACGACCTCTACAGCGCGCGCATCCTGTCGCTGGCGGCCAACCTGCCGCACAGCGGGCGCCTGCCCGCGCCCGAAGGCTCGGCCGAGCGGGTCGCCAAGCTGTGCGGCTCCAAGGCCATCGTCGACGTGATGCTGGACGCCGACGGCCGCGTCAGCGGCTTCGCCCAGACGGTCAAGGCCTGCGCCCTGGGCCAGGCGGCGGCGGGCGTGGTCGGCGAGGCCATCCTCGGCGCCTCGGTCCAGGAGATCGAGGGCGCGCGCGACGCCCTGTCGGCCATGCTGAAATCCGGCGGCGACGGTCCCGAAGGCCGCTTCGAGGGCCTTCGCGTGCTGAAGCAGGTCGCCGACTACCCGGCCCGCCACGCCTCGACCATGGTGGCGCTGGAGGCCACGCTGGACGCCGTGCAGCAGGCGTTGGCCAAACACCACACCGATACGCGAACTCGCCTCGCCGGCGCGGCCTGAACGGCTTCGTCCGGTTGATCCCCCTGCTGTGACGAGGGATAAGCGCGACGAACCCGAAACAGAGCCCCCGGCGAAGGGACCCCGGTCTCTCCATGTCTCTCTACGAACGCAGCGTCCGCGCGGCCCATCGGGGCTATAAGGTGACGCTGTCCCCCTTCTTCGGCCAGTCGTGCCGGTTCCTGCCGACCTGTTCGGACTATGGGCGCGACGCCCTGCTCCAGCACGGTCCGGTGCGGGGGGGATGGCTCACCGTGCGCCGTCTCTGTAAATGCCATCCCTTCGGCGGTTCGGGCTATGATCCCGTTCCGCCCGCCAAGACCGAAAAAGAACGACCGTCATGATCGAACTGAAATTCCCCGACGGCGCCGTGCGTCAGTATCCGGCCGGCTCGACGGGCCGCGACGTGGCCGCCGCCATCTCGCCCTCGCTGGCCAAGAAGGCGGCCCTGGTCGTCTGGAACGGCGAGCAGCGCGACCTGGACCGCGTTATCGACGGGAACGGCGACTTCCGCCTGCTGATGCGCGACGACCCCGAGGCGCTGGAGACCATCCGCCACGACGCCGCCCACGTTCTGGCCCAGGCGGTGCAGGAGCTGTTCCCGGGCACTCAGGTGACGATCGGCCCGGCCATCGAGGACGGCTTCTATTACGACTTCGCCCGCGACGAGCCCTTCTCGACCGACGACTTCCCGAAGATCGAGAAGAAGATGGCCGAGATCATCGACCGGGGCGCCCCGCTGGAGCGTCAGGTCTGGGACCGCGACACGGCTATCGCCCACTTCGAAGGCGTCGGCGAGACCTACAAGGCCGAGCTGATCCGCGATCTGCCCGAGAGCGAGACGATCACCGTCTATAAGCAGGGCGAATGGGCCGACCTGTGCCGGGGACCGCACTTCCCGACCACCAAGTTCGTCGGCAAGGCCTTCAAGCTGACCAAGCTCGCCGGCGCCTACTGGCGCGGGGATTCCTCCAAGGCCCAGCTGCAGCGCATCTACGGCACCGCCTGGGCCTCCAAGGAGGACCTGGACGCCTATCTGCTGCGCATCGAGGAGGCCGAGAAGCGCGACCACCGCAAGCTGGGCCGCGCCATGGAGCTCTTCCACATGCAGGAAGAGGGCCGCGGCATGGTCTTCTGGCACCCCAAGGGCTGGGTGCTGTGGCGCGTATTGGAGGCCTATATGCGCCGCCGTCTGGACGCCTCGGGCTATGTCGAGGTCAAGACGCCGCAGGTCTTGGACCGGAAGTTCTGGGAAGCCTCGGGCCACTGGGACAAGTATCGCCCCAACATGTTCGTCTGCGAGACGGTCGAGGGCGAGACGCTCAGCCTCAAGCCGATGAACTGCCCGGGCCACGTGCAGATCTTCGATCAGGGCCAGCGGTCCTATCGCGAACTGCCGCTGCGCATGGCCGAGTTCGGCGCCTGCCACCGCTATGAGCCGTCGGGCTCGCTGCACGGCCTGATGCGGGTGCGCGGCTTCACCCAGGACGACGCCCACATCTTCTGCCGCGAAGACCAGATCGTCGAGGAGACGGCGGAGTTCATCAAGCTGTGCCGCAGTGTCCACGCCGACCTGGGCATGGAGACCAAATACATCAGCCTGGGCACCCGTCCCGAGCAGCGCGCCGGCACCGACGAGTTCTGGGACAAGGCCGAGGCCCAGATGCTGGAGGCCGCCCGCGCCGCCGGGTCCGAGCCGGTCATCACCGAGGGCGACGGCGCCTTCTACGCGCCCAAGCTGGACTTCATCGTCAAGGACGCCATCGGCCGCGAATGGACCTGCGGCACGATCCAGCTGGACTATGTGCTGCCCGAGCGTCTGGATGCGACCTACATCGCCGAGGACGGCCAGAAGCACCGCCCGGTCATGCTGCACCGCGCGATCCTGGGCAGCTTCGAGCGCTTCATCGGCATCATGATCGAGAACTACGCCGGGGCCTTCCCGCTGTGGCTGGCGCCGACGCAGGCCGTGGTGGCGACCATCACCTCGGACGCCGACGGCTATGCCGAAGAGGTTCTGGCCAAATTCCGTGCGGCGGGCCTGCGCACCGAGATCGATCTGCGCAACGAGAAGATCAACTACAAGATCCGCGAGCACTCGGTCGCCAAGGTCCCCGCCATCGCCGTGGTCGGCCGCAAGGAGGCCGAGGAAGGCAAGGTCGCCATCCGCCGCTTCGGCTCCCAGGCCCAGACCATCGTCACGGTCGAGGAAGCCATCGCCCTGCTGACGGACGAGGCCCTGGCGCCGGATCTGAAGCGCCTCCGCGACGGCCAAGGCTGACTATGCTTTCTCCTCCCCACAGCGTGGGGAGGGGGACCACGAAGTGGTGGAGGGGCTTTGCGACGGCGGAACCAAGCAGCCCCTCCGTCTCGGCGGCTACGCCGCCGATCCACCTCCCCACACAGTGGGGAGGAGAAGGCCGCGTCGGGTCGAGAAGGCGCAGCCTTCTGACCGCGGCCCGGCATCAAGCGGCCTTCTCCCCTTGCTCTCCACGGGCCATAAGCCTGTCATGGCCACCACCCTCTACATCGACGCCGACGCCTGCCCCGTGAAGGAGGAGGTCTATCGCGTGGCGCGCCGCTGCGGCCTCAAGGTCTTCGTGGTGTCCAACGCCTGGATCAACACGCCGCGCGAGCCCCTGATCGAACAGGTGGTCGTCGACGCCGGGCCGGACGTGGCCGACGACTGGATCGCCGAGCGCGCGGGGCGCGGCGACATCGTCATCACCGCCGACATCCCGCTGGCCGACCGGGTGCTGAAATCGGGCGCCCAGGCGCTGAAGTCGAACGGCCAGCCGTTCACGACGGACTCCATCGGATCGGCCCTGGCGGGGCGGATGATCGGCGAGCACCTGCGCTCCATGGGCGTGCCGACCAGCGGGCCGCCGCCCTTCTCGGCCGCCGACCGCTCGCGCTTCCTGCAGGCGCTGGACGCGGCCGTCGTGCGGGCGCGCAGGGACGCCGCATGAGCCGCATTCCCGAGGAGGAGCTGGAGTTCCGCTTCTTCCGCGCAGGCGGCCCGGGTGGGCAGAACGTCAACAAGGTCTCCACCGCCGTGCAGATGCGGTTCGACGTGAAGAACTCGCCCAGCCTGACCGAGCCGGTGAAGGCGCGGCTGATGAAGCTGGCGGGCAGCCGCCTGACGCTGGACGGGGTGATCGTCATCAGCGCCGTGCGCTTCCGCACCCAGGAGCGCAACCGGGCCGACGCCATCGAACGGCTGGAGACCATGGTCGCCGAGGCCTCGATCAAGCCGGTCTATCGCGTGCCGACCCGGCCGACGCGGGCGTCCAAGGAACGGCGGCTGAAGGCCAAGTCGAGCCGGTCATCGATCAAGAGCGGGCGCGGCAGGCCGTCGCTGGATTAGCCTTCCACGCTCTGCATCGACCGGGAAACGCCCTCAATCCCGCGCCGGGCGGAACAGCAGGGCGGCGATGCGGTCGTCCTCGTCGAAGGCGATGACCCAGTCGGTGGCCTGTTTGTCGAACACCACGCGGAACAGGTCGGCGCCGCCGTCGCTGTCGCGATGCTCGATGGACTTCAAGGCGCCGAACTGCTGCACCATCGGCGTCACCTGTGCCGCCTGGGCGCGGATCTGGTCGGCCAGGTCGGGGCTGAACACCGCATAGTCGATCTGATTGCTCTGGAAGGCGGCGATGACGCCGCGCAGGGCCGCTTCCGCGCGGGCGACGTCGGAGGCCGGGGCCGCCGGAGCCGCAGCGGGCGGCGCCTGCGCCGGGGGCGCCGCGGCCGATTCGTCGAAGGCGCCCGGCAAGGTCGCCGCCACGGCGCCGCTCGGGGGCGCCGTCTGGGCCAGGGCCGGGGCGGCCAGAAGGAGCGCGCCCGACAGGACGACGGCGAGAGAGCAGGTCTTCATGGCGCGCGGCCTCCGAAGAAACGTCAGGCGACGATCATCGGCCAAAGCGTCAGCGCCAGGGCGGCGGCCGACGCGCACGCGGCGACGGTGACGGCGGCGACCACCCAGGGCCGCGTTCCGGCCTTGTCGATCACCAACGCTTGAGATTGCGGCGGGTTCTGCACCAGGCGCGACAGGGCCTTGAGGGCGGCGACCGCCTCCTCGAGCGTCTCCTTCACCTGGGCCGAGGGCCGAGTTCGCGCTTGATCCAGCGCTCGACCACCGGCTTGGCGGCTTCCCATAGGTCGTGATCGGGATTGAGGCGGCGCGCCACCCCCTCGACCGAGACCATGGTCTTTTGCAGCAGCACCAGTTCAGGGCGCATGTGCATGTCGAACAGGGCGGTGATCTCGAACAGTTGGCCCAGCAGACGCCCCATCGACACCTGGCTGGCCTGACGGCCGACCACCGGCTCGCCGACGGCGCGCAGGGCCTGGGCGAAGGTGTCGACCGAATGGTGCGGCGGCACGTAGCCGGCCTCGAAATGGACCCGGCTGATGCGGTCGTAGTCGCGGCTGATGAAGCCCCACAGGATCTCGGCCAGATAGCGCCGCTCGGCCGGGCCCAGGCGGCCGACGATGCCGAAGTCGATGGCGGTCAGCTGCGCCGGGGCGTCGGCGAACAGATTGCCCTCGTGCAGGTCGGCGTGGAAGACGCCGTGGTCCAGCGCCTGAACCAGGAAGGCGCGCACCACCTTGTCGGCCAGGGCGTCCTTGTCGAGGCCGGGCAGCTCGGCCAGGGCCGGGTCGGTCATCGGCAGGCCGGGCGCCCATTCCAGCGTCAGCACCCGCTTGCCGACCCCGTCCCAGACCACGGCGGGGGCGGTCATATAGCCGTCCTTGGCCATGACCTCGGCCAGTTCGGAGGCGGCGGCCGCCTCAAGCCGCATATCCAGCTCCAGCTGCAGCGACTGGGCGATGATCTCGACGAAGGCGCGCGGCTCCAGCCGACGGGCGGGCTCGACGAAGCGGTCGACCAGCTTGGCCCCCAGGCGCATGGCGTCCAGCCCCTGGGCCACCCGGCGCTCGACGCCGGGGCGCAGCACCTTGACCGCGACCTTGCGCCCGTCGGCCAGCCAGGCGGGATGCGCTTGTGCGAGCGAAGCGGCGCCCATGGGCTCCACCAGGTCGATGAACAGGCTCTCGGCCGGGCGGCCCAGCGAGCGCTCGATCTCGCGCCTGGCCTCCTCCAGCGGGAAGGGCGGCAGCTTGTCCTTCAGCCGGCCCAGGTCCTGGGCGAACTGCAGGCCGAAGATGTCGGCGCGGGTGGCCAGCACCTGGCCCAGCTTGATGGCGACGGGGCCAAGGTGCTCGAAGGCTTCGCCGACGCGCTGGCCGGGCCGTCCGGCGCGGTGTCGGCGGCTGGCGAACATCTGAATCAGTTGCGCGAAGGGGCGGCCCCAGGCGGGCAGCAGGGGTTGGCCTCGCGCGGGATCAGGGCGTCATGGCGCGCCAGCACCCAGCCCCAGCGGATCATGCGCAGGGCCGCGCCGACCGGATGGCGGACGGGCTGCGCCTCGGGCTTGGGCGGCGGGGCGTTGAAGGTCAGCCGGCTCAGATCGCCCACCCGTGGTGGATGGCGGCGATCCCGCCCGACAGGTTGGTGACGCTGACGCGGCTGAAGCCCGCCTCCTCGATCATCCGCTTGAAGGTCTGCTGATCGGGGAAGCGGCGGATGCTCTCGACCAGATACTGATAGCTGTCACGATCCTTGGCCACCCATTGGCCGATGCGCGGGATGGCGTGGAAGGACCAGGCGTCATAGGCCTTGCGCAGGGCGCCGGTCGTGGGCCGCGAGAACTCCAGGCAGATGAAGCGGCCGCCCGGCTTCAGCGCGCGGCGCGCCTCGCGCAACGCCTGCGGAATGTCGGCCACATTGCGGATGCCGAAGCTGATCGAATAGGCGTCGATCGAGGCGTCCGGCAGCGGCAGGTGCATGGCGTCGCCGACGCTCCAGGCCATCTCGGGCTCGCCGCCCTTGGCCACGCCGTTCAGGATCATCTCGGCGTTGTAGTCCATGACGATGACGGTGGCGTCCTCGCCGCCGCGCCGGTCCTGGGCGGCGCGAGCCATCTTGGAATAGCGCCGGGCCATGTCGCCGGTGCCTCCGGCCATGTCGAGAATGACCTCGCCCGGGCGGGCGTTCAGCTTGGCCGCCGTGGCGTCCTTCCAAATGCGGTGCACGCCCGCGCTCATCAGGTCGTTCATCAGGTCGTAGTTCGACGCGACCGAGTCAAACACGCCGCGCACCATGCGGACCTTTTCTTTGGCGTCCACGTCGCGGAAGCCGAAGGAGGAGGTCTTGCCGGAAGAGGAGCCGGAAGGGGGAGTGTTGTCGGCCTGGGTCATGGATGCGGGTGTAACGCCTCACGCGCCGCCCGTCATCCGGGGAAGCGTCGCCCGGCAATCTGACACAGCGTCACGGCTTGTCGCCCCGCCGGGCGCGCGATACCCCTCATGCTGGAATCCAAGGAGACGCCCATGACCGCCGCCCTCGACGTGACCGAAGTTCTGGCGGGCCTGCCCGACTGGCGCCGCGCCGACGACCCGCGCCCGGCCATCGCCCGCTCCTTGCGCTTCAAGGATTTCAACGCCGCCTTCGGCTTCATGACGCGGGTCGCCCTGCTGGCGGACAAGGTCGATCACCACCCCGAATGGTCGAACGTGTACAACCGCGTCGAGGTGCTGCTGACCACCCATGACGCGGACGGGGTGACTGAGCGGGACGTCGCCATGGCCCGCTTCATCGACGACGCCGTGAAGGGTCAGGTCGAGTGACCGGCGGGCGCGTCGTCGGCAAGACGGCCCTGATCACCGGCGCGGCCGGGGGCCTGGGCCAGGCCATGGCGCGGATGCTGGTCCGCGAAGGCGCCAAGGTGGCGATCAGCGATCTGGACCTGAACGGCGCGCGGGCTCTGGCCGAGGCCATCAACGCCGACCATCCCGGCGCGGCCTTCGCCTATGAGCACGACGTGACGCGCGAGGACGACTGGGTCCGCGTCGTCGGGGCGGCGGCCGAGGACATGGGCGGCCTCAACATCCTGGTGAACAACGCCGGGATCGGCGGCCGTCTGCTGTGGGCCGAGCAGGACACCCTGGAGAACTGGCGCAAGGTCCAGGCGGTGAACCTGGAGTCCGTCATGCTGGGCTGCAAGCACGCCCTGCCCCATCTGCGGGCCTCGGGCGCGGGTTCGATAATCAACATCTCCTCGATCGCGGGACTGGCGGCGGCGCCGGGCATGGGCGCCTACAACGCCACCAAGGCGGCGGTCTGGCTCTACACCAAGACGGTGGCGCTGGAGTGCGCCAAGGCGGGCTGGAACGTGCGCGCCAACTCGGTGCACCCGGTCTTCATCAAGACGCCGATCCTCGATCCCTTCGTCGCCATGGCGGGCGGGGACGAGACGACGGCGCACGAGAAGCTGGCTCGCGGCATTCCGCTGAAGCGCATCGGCGAGCCGGACGACGTGGCCTGGTGCGTTCTGTACCTGGCGTCGGACGAGTCCAAGTTCGTGACCGGCGCCGAGTTCAAGATCGACGGCGGCCTGACGGCGCAATAGGGCGCGCCTGCTCCCCCTTCCCCCTCGATGGGGAAGGGCCGGGGATGGGGGTGGACGCTCGACGTCGCCGAGCAAGGGCATGAGGCGCGTCGGCGTCTCTCCCGCCACATCGGAAACCCGCGGCCCTCACCCCCACCCAACCCTCCCCCATCGAGGGGGAGGGCTTCAGCCCCAAACGAAAAAGGGCGCCGCGGTCTCCCGCGGCGCCCTCTGTCGTCAGGCCGTGAAGCCTCAGTTGCCGTAGGCGGGCGGCATGGCCCCTTCGCCGCCGGTGCGGTAGCGGTCGCGCAGCAGCAGGTTGCGCGCCTGCAGCGGCTGCTCCACCCCGTCGATCAGCACGGCCGAGGGCTGGCTGAGCGGCTCCAGCGGGTCGCCCGACCAGACCACGACGTCGCCCGCCGCGCCCGGCTTCAATTCGCCGAACTGGCCGTCGAAGCCGAAGATGCGGGCCGGGTTGACCGTGATCGCCTGGATGGCCGCCGCGAACGGCAGGCCGTGCGAGACGGCGTTGCCGGCGTTGTAGCGCAGGTCGCGCGCACGGTGGGCGCCGCCCTCGTTGCCCTTGATGGCGATGACCACGCCGGCCGCGTTCAGGGCCGCCGCGTTCTGCATCCGCGCCGCCCGCATCTCGAAGTTCGAGGGCAGGTTGGTCAGCGGGTGCAGCAGGACCGGAACCTTGGCGGCGGCGATCTCGTCCGCCACCAGCCAGCCTTCGGCCGCGCCGTCGAGGATGACCTTGACGCCTTCCTCGCGCGCCAGGCGCAGCACCTGCCGGATGTCGGCCGCCCGGTTGACGGTGACGATCAGCGGCATGCGGCCCTCGGCTACGGGGATCAGGGCCTCCAGGTCGGCGCGCGACAGGGACAGGTCGCGCAGCGCCGCCCGGTCGTAGGCCGCCTTGTTGCGGGCGTAGAGGCGCGTCTCGGCCAGGGTCTCCTTGAACAGGACGAACTCGGCGCCGCGCGCGCCGCCCGCCACCGTTGCCCCGGCCTCGCCGAACGGGGCCGTCATGGCCACGCGCGGCTTCACCAGGATGTCCGAACCGCCCAGCTTGATGACCGCCGCCTGGCCCGCGAACAGGCCCGGCGTCTGATAGCCGCCCGCGCCGGCGCCGGCGAAGTCGGAATCGTCATGGCTGTGGCCGCCGCCCGAGCCGCCGTGCTGCGGCGTGACGACGGCGCGGGTGACGCCGCCCAGGCGCGCCACCGGCAGGGTGAAGGACCAGGGGTCCAGCCCATAGGACAGGTCGAAGGCCGCCGTCAGGGTGTTGGCGCGGTTGGCCAGGTCGTTGGTGCCGCGCACCGAGCCGACCTCGGTGCCGGCCAGGCCCGAATCCACGGCCACGAAGCCGGGAGCCACGACCTTGCCGCGTGCGTCGATGACGCGCAGGCCGGCCGGCGCCGCGCCGGTTCCAACGGAGACGACCTTGCCGCCGCGGATGACCACGGTGCCGTTCTCGATCACCGAGGTTCCGGTCAGCACCCGGCCGCCGGTGATGGCGACGTCCTGGGCCAGGGCCGGACCGGCCAGGGCGATGGCCGCGACAGCGCCCGCGAGGAGAGTGTTGATACGCATGGTTCAGCGAGCTCCCTGGGCGACGCCGACGGCGGCCTGGCCGAAGCCGGGCTGGCCCAGTTCAAAGTCGGATACGGGCTGGAAGGCGGGGTTGGCGCGGTCATAGGCCAAGCCGCCGTCGATGAAGACCTGATCGGCGCGGGCGTAGATCGAGAAGGGATCGGCGCTCCAGATCACCACGTCGGCGCGCTTGCCGTTCTCCAGCGAGCCCGTCTCCTTGTCGATGCCGATGGACTTGGCGGCGTTCAGCGTGATCCAGCTGATGGCGTGCTCTTCGGCGATGTTCATCCCGGCGCGGCGACCGGCCGACAGGGCGGCGGCGGCTTCCTGGTTGAGGCGCTGGATCAGTTCGGCGTCGTCCGAGTGGATGACGGCGCACGAGCCCTCGGGCGCGTCGGTCAGGGCGGCGTTTTCCTCGATGCCGTCCAGGGCTTCCATCTTGAAGCCCCACCAGCCGGTCCACATGGCGGCGCAGACGCCTTCGCGGGCCAGCAGCGGCGCGACCTTGTAAGCCTCGACCGCGTGGTGGAAGGTGGTGATCTTGTAGCCGAACTCCTTGGCCACATCGAGCATCACCGCCATCTCGTCGGCGCGGTAGCAGTGGTTCTGGATCAGGACCGAGCCGTCCAGAACGCCCGCCAGGGTCTCCAGCTGCAGGTTGCGGGTCGGGGGCGTGCCCTGGCCCGTCTCGCGCCACTTGTCCCACTTGTCCTTGTAGTCGCGCGCGGCGATGAAGGCGGCGCGATAGCCGGCGACATTGCCCATGCCGGTGGCCGGCGACTGGTTGCGCGAGCCATAGACGCGCGACGGGTTCTCGCCGCAGGCCATCTTCAGGCCGTAGGGGGCGTTCGGGAACTTCATCCCCTGCATGGTGACCGACGGCACGTTGCGCAGGGTCACGCCGCGCCCGCCGAACAGGTTGGCCGAGCCGGGCAGGATCTGCATGGTCGTCACCCCGCCCGCGCGGGCGGTGTTGAAGCCGGGATCCTGCGGCCAGATCGAGTGCTCGGCCCAGACCTGGGCCGTGTTCGGGTTGGTGGCTTCGTTGCCGTCGCTCATCCCCTGCACGCCGGGCGAAGGATAGACGCCCAGGTGGCTGTGGATGTCGATGATGCCCGGGGTGACGTAGCGGCCGCGCGCGTCCACCACCTGGTGGCCCGCCGGGACCGGGGTGTCGGCCCCGCCGACAGCGACGATGCGGCCGTCGGTGACGACGACGACGCCGTTCTGGATCTTCTGGCCCGCGCCGGTCAGCACCGTGGCGCCGACGATGGCCATGTCCTGGCGCGGCAGGCCGCGATAGGTCGAGGGATAGGGATCCTGATTGGCCCAGCCGTCCAGGCCCGGGGCCATGGTCCGGTCCTTCGAGGCCGGAGCCGCCGAAGCCGTCTGGGTCTTCGGCGCGGCGTCGCCGGTCGTGGCGCAGGCCGACAGGCTGAGCGCGCCGAGCGCGCAGGTGAGAACGGCGAGGCTGGGACCCCGCAGGCGACTGAACAACATGGGCGAGCCCCCTCGCGCCCGCGAACGGCGGGCAGATACGGGCCGTATAGAAACCTTAGTTTCCCCTAGCGTAAAGCTCTAAAACTCAGCCCACGGACAGGCGGGCCTTCGCCTCGTCTTCGGCGAGGCCCTGGACCTCGATCATCTTGAGCCGCGACTGGCCGCCGCGCGCCAGGGACACCGCCCGCTTGGGCACGCCCAGGGCCTTGGCCAGGACGGCGATCAGGGCGGCGTTGGCCTCGCCCTCGACCGGCTGGGCGCGCACGCGGACCTTGAGCACCGGGCGGCCGTCGGGGTCGACGTCCCAGCCGTCGATGCGGTCGGCGGCGGCGCGGGGGGTCAGCTTGACGGGGATGCGGGCGGTCATGGGAGCGTGTTTGGCCCATGGACGCGAGAGCGCCAAATCTTCGTCATTCTCCGGCAAGCCGCGCAGCGGCGCAGACCGGGGAACCCAGCGGCGCCCGTCAGGGCGAAAAGCCCACGCGTTGCGCTTGCCATGAAGATCGCCTTCGGCGCCGCTGGGTCCCCCGGTCTCGCTCCGCTCGCCGGAGGATGACGGAAGGAAGGGCCGATACAAGAAAACGCGCCGGACGATCCCTCGCCCGGCGCGCTTCAATGTTCAGCGTGACGACTGCTCTCAGCCCAGGGCGGCCATCAGTTCCGGCACGGCGGTCTTGTAGTCGGCGACCCAGCCGTAATCGGCGACCTGGAAGATCGGGGCGTCGGCGTCCTTGTTGATGGCGACGATGATCTTGGAGTCCTTCATCCCGGCCAAGTGCTGAATAGCGCCCGAGATGCCGATGGCGATGTAGAGGGCCGGGGCCACGACCTTGCCGGTCTGGCCGACCTGATAGTCGTTCGGCGCATAGCCCGCATCGACCGCCGCGCGCGAGGCGCCGACGGCGGCGCCCAGCTTGTCGGCCAGGGGGTCCATGACGGCGTGGAACTCTTCGGCCGAGCCCAGGGCGCGACCGCCCGAGACGACGATCTTGGCGGCGCCCAGTTCGGGGCGATCCGACTTGACCATTTCTTCGGAGACGAAGGCGGTCTTGGGCGCTTCGCCGGCGGCGACGCTCTCGACCGAGGCCGAACCGCCTTCGCTTTCGTTATTGGGGGCGGCGGCGAACGCCGTCGGGCGCACGGTGATGACCTTCTTGGCGTCGGCCGACTGGATCGTCTCCAGCGCGTTGCCGGCGTAGATCGGGCGCACGAAGGTATCGCCCGAGACGACTTCGACGATGTCCGAGATCGGCGCGACGTCCAGCTTGGCGGCGATGCGCGGGGCGAAGTTCTTACCGTCGGTGTTGGCCGGGGTCAGGATGGCGTCGTAGTTCCCGGCCAGCGGCAGGACGGTGGCCTCGACGGCCTCGGCCAGGCCGTGGGCGACGGCGTCGCCTTCGGCCAGCAGCACCTTGCGCACGCCCGAAATCTTGGCGGCGGCGTCAGCCACGGCTTGCGCGCCCTTGCCCAGCACCAGAACGTCGACGTCGGACGACAGCGCCAGGGCGGCCGTCACGGTCTTGTGGGTGGTGTCGCGAACGGCCGAGCCGTCGTGGTCGGCGATGACGAGAACGGCCATTACAGAACCCCTGCGTCTTTGAGCTTGGAAACCAGTTCGGCCGCATCGGCGACCTTGACGCCCGCCGAACGCTTCGGCGGCTCCGTCACCTTCAGCACCTTGAGGCGATCCGCCGTATCGACGCCGTAGTCGGCGACCGACTTCATGGCGATCTCCTTCTTCTTGGCCTTCATGATGTTGGGCAGCGACGCATAGCGCGGCGTGTTCAGGCGCAGGTCGACCGACACCACGGCGGGCAGTTCCGCCGCGACCGTCTGCAGGCCGCCATCGACTTCACGGGTGACGACCGCCTTGCCGCCTTCGATCGCCAGCTTGCCGGCGAAGGTGGCCTGCGGCCAGTCCAGCAGGGCGGCCAGCATCTGGCCCACCGCATTGTTGTCGCCGTCGATCGACTGCTTGCCCAGCAGGACCAGGTCCGGCTTCTCCTCGTCCACCACGGCCTTCAGCACCTTGGCGACGGCCAGCGGCTCCAGGTCCGTATCCGACTGCACCAGGACGCCGCGATCGGCGCCCATGGCCAGGGCGGTGCGGATGGTTTCCTGAGCCTGGGTCACGCCGATGGAGACGACGACGATCTCGGTCGCCGTGCCCGCCGCATGGTGCTCCTTGCCTTCCTTCAGACGCACAGCCTCCTCGACGGCGATCTCGTCGAAGGGGTTCATGCTCATCTTGACGTTGGCCAGGTCGACGCCCGTCTGGTCCGCCTTGACGCGCGCCTTGACGTTGGAGTCGATCACCCGTTTCACCGGGACGAGTACCTTCATGAGCCTATCCACTTGGTCATCGAAATGTCGGTCGAGGGATTGGACCGGCGAAACCGGCCTGTCAACGTAACGCTACGTGAACTGCGGTCGTGTCGCGGGCGCATTTTTGATCTATTGAGACCCGCATGAAACGCTTCCTGACGATCCGGCGCCTCAGCATCCTCTTCTTCGGCCTGTTCGCCCTGGTGACGGCGGGGCTGTTCGCCTTCCAGCGCTTCTGGATGGACCCCGGCGAGCGCTGCGAGGCCCAGGGCTACTGGTACGACCTGGAGACGCGCATCTGCGCCCAGCCCATCTACATTCCCGACATCACCGGCCGCCCGGCCGGGGTCACGCGCGCCGAGGCCTCGAACAAGGCCAACCAGGAACTGCTGGGTCTGGAAGACCAGGTCGCCGCCGAGAAGCGCGCCCGCGCCGCCGCCACCCAGGCCGAACGCGAACGGGTCCAGGCGCTGCGGGCGCAGTAAGGCCGCGCCTGCTTGCCTCACTCTGCGAGGATGACGGCGGTGGCGCCGGCCGTGCGAGGGGATGATCAGCGCGTCGCGCCGGGCCGCCACAGGACGTCGCCCGCGCCGTTGGCGTTGGCGCGGCGGGCGGCGCAGAACAGGTGGTCCGACAGGCGATTCAGATAGCGCGCCGCCTCGGGGTTCACGGCCTCGCCCGATTCGACTAGGCGCACGGCGTCGCGCTCGGCCCGGCGGCAGACGGTGCGCGCCAGGTGCAGATGCGCCGACAGGGGCGAGCCGCCCGACAGGATGAAGCTGTCCAGCGGCTTCAGGCTCTCGTTCATCCAGTCGATCTCGGATTCCAGCCGCTCGACCTGGGAGGCGAGGATGCGCAGCGCCTCCCACTTGGGCGCGGGCTCCAGCGGCGTGGCCAGGTCGGCGCCCAGGTCGAACAGTTCGTTCTGGATGCGGCCCAGCATGGCGTCGATGCGGTCGTTCTGGCCGCTGTTCAGCCGGGCCAGGCCGATGACCGCGTTCAGCTCGTCCACCGCGCCATAGGCCTCGACCCGCAGGTCGGTCTTGGACACGGGCGCGCCCGAGGCCAGACGCGTCCGGCCGGCGTCGCCGGTGCGGGTGTAGATCTTGTTCAGCGTCACCATGGCGCCCTCCCCTCCTCTCGCCTCGGTCCCCGATCAGGCCCCGTGGCTGTTCTTCCACCACATGCCGGCGATCAGCAGCAGCACCGCCAGGGCCTGCAGGATGATCCGCAGCCGCATCAGCTTGTTGGAATAGGTCCGCGCGAAGTCCCCGCCGCGATAGAGGGAATAGACGCCGAAGCCCAGAGTGACAGCCACGGCCGCCACGGCGATCAGGATCAGAATGTCGAACAGGTCCATGCCTGCTTCATAGGCCCCCGGCGACGCCCACGCCAGACGCGACGGGCCCGGTTTGCGGCTGTGCGGCCCAAGCTAAGCCGTTGGTCATCTTTCGCTGGCAGGGTGACCGCATGACCGACCGCGCCATCCGCAATCTGGAGCACCTGCGTCGCACCGCCTCGACGGCGCGGGTGTTGAACCTGCTCAAGGTCTATGACGAGCACGGCGACACCGAGGACTGGGGCGAGCGCCCCATGTTCCGCACCGCGGCGCTGAACCGCTGCCTGATCATCAAGCACCGGCTGCGCCGCAACGAGACCGACGCCTTCCCCGGTCGCCGCCAAGTGGCGACCAAGATCGTGGTGCCGATCGACAGCACCGATCTGAAGACCGGCGGCCGCTTCATCTTCGTCAATCAGATCGGCTTCGAGCGCGCCATGCAGGAGGCGTTCGGCGTCGACGCCGAGCATCCCGATCTGAAGACCCTGCGCCTGATGGACCAATTGCCGTCGCTGGATCCTTTCCTGCTGCGCGAACAGCTGCGGCGCGGCGGGGTCGACGCCGCCCCCTGCTATTTCGCCCTCAGCGAGGCGGACCTGGAGCGGATGCTGGAGTTCGTCCAGAAGGAGATCGAGCCCCTGGTCACCCTCAGCGTGGGGGACGGGGTCGTCGCCGCCGGCTCGACCGCCCGCATGGCGTCGAAGATCCTGTCCAACGCCCCCGGCGACCGGCTGGAGGCCCTGCGGCTGACGCTGAAGCTGGAGCCCGAGCAGTATCAGGAAGGCGTCTTCTGCTGGAAGGGCTTCCTCTATTACAAATGGGCGCTCAGCAGCCTGATGGCCGACATCGTCCACGTCGCCGACGAGGTGGGGACGGTCAAGCCCGTGGGGCCCAGCGACCAGGCCGCCAAGGACTATATCGCGCGCGGGCGGGCCGTGCTGCGCGGCCGCATCATGAAGACCTGCGAAGAGGTCAGCCGCACCCTGCGCTATTACGACGACGCCTATGCGGCCCTGACCCGCGAGGGCAATCCCCTGGCCTTCCGCGACTTCCTGCTGGAGGCGCCGGCCCTGTTCACCCGCCTGGGCGACCAGCTGGGGGCGGTGCAGCACATCGTCAGCTTCTGGCGCTTCCGCTTCAACCCCAAGGCGCCGCCCATCGGCGTCGATGAGCTGATCGACGTCTTCATGGACTTCGAGACCGGCCTGATGGGCCGCGAGGCCGACGCCTACGACCCGCGCGACGCGGCGTAGCAGCGCCGCGCCGCTTTCCTCCCCATGACATGGGGAGGGGGACCCCGACCCGATGGGCGGCGCGAAGCAGCCAAGGGGTGGAGGGGCTTGAACAGCGGAATCAGGCGGAAAAGAAGCCGGGGCAGCGGAACCAAGCAGCCCCTCCGTCTCGTCGGCTACGCCGCCGATCCACCTCCCCATTGCAGGGGAGGAAAGAAAAACCCCGCGCCGTCGCCGGCGCGGGGTTTCTGCCTTCAGACCTTCAGCAGGCCTTAGTAGCGGTAGTGCTCGGGCTTGAACGGCCCCTCGACCGGCACGCTGATGTAGGCGGCCTGGTCCTTGGTCAGGGTGGTCAGCTTGGCGCCCAGCTTGGCCAGGTGCAGGAAGGCGACCTTCTCGTCCAGGTGCTTGGGCAGGGTGTAGACCTTGTTCTCGTACTTCGAGGCGTTGGTCCACAGTTCGATCTGGGCCAGGGTCTGGTTGGTGAAGGACGCCGACATGACGAAGGACGGGTGGCCCGTGGCGTTGCCCAGGTTCACCAGGCGGCCTTCCGACAGCAGGATGATCTTCTTGCCGTCCGGGAACTCGACGTGGTGGACCTGATCCTTGATCTTGTCCCACTTGAAGTTCTTCAGGCCCGCGACCTGAATTTCCGAGTCGAAGTGGCCGATGTTGCAGACGATGGCGTTGTTCTTCATCCGGCGCATGTGCTCGACCGTGATGACGTCCTTGTTGCCGGTCGTCGTGACGTAGATGTCCGCCTTGTCGGCCACGTCGTCCAGGGTCTGGACCTCATAGCCTTCCATCGCCGCCTGCAGGGCGCAGATCGGGTCGATCTCCGTGACGATCACGCGGGCGCCGCCGTTACGCAGGCTGGCGGCCGAGCCCTTGCCCACGTCGCCGTAGCCGCAGACCACCGCCACCTTGCCCGACAGCATGACGTCGGTGCCGCGACGGATGGCGTCGACCAGGCTCTCACGGCAGCCGTACAGGTTGTCGAACTTGGACTTGGTGACGCTGTCGTTGACGTTGATGGCGGGGAAGGGCAGCTCGCCGCGCTCGGCCATCTGATACAGGCGGTGCACGCCCGTGGTGGTCTCTTCCGACACGCCGCCGATGGCGTCGCGGATGGCCGAGTAGAAGCCCGGCTTTTCCTTCAGATAGCGCTTCATGACCGAGAAGAGGGCTTCCTCTTCTTCATTGGTCGGGTTGTCGAGGACCGAGGGGTCCTTCTCCGCCTTCGGGCCGAGCACGCACAGCAGGGTGGCGTCGCCGCCGTCGTCGAGGATCAGGTTCGGGTAGCCGCCGTCAGCCCATTCGAAGATCTTGTGGGCGTAGTCCCAGTACTCCACCAGGGTCTCGCCCTTGAAGGCGAAGACCGGCGTGCCCGACGCGGCGATGGCGGCGGCGGCGTGGTCCTGGGTCGAGAAGATGTTGCACGAGGCCCAGCGCACTTCGGCGCCCAGGGCTTCCAGCGTCTGGATCAGCACCGCCGTCTGGATGGTCATGTGCAGGGAGCCGGCGATGCGGGCGCCCTTTAGCGGCTGGGAGGCGCCGTATTCGTCGCGCAGCGCCATCAGGCCCGGCATTTCGGTTTCGGCGATGGCGATTTCCTTGTTGCCGAAGTCGGCCAGGGAAATGTCGCGAACGATGTAGTCGGTCATGCGGAGGGGTCTTTCGGCCACGGTTCTGTCTCAGCGGCCGCTATAGCGCGGCCCGCCGCCAGGGGCAATCAAGGCATAAGGATATCTTTATATGAGCGCCGACGAACACAGGTAAGGGAATCTACGCATTTGCCGCTTAACCCGGACAATACCCTCAGCGAGGGAAGGGTTTTGTCACGGCGCGCTCCCCAGCGCCTTGGTTCAAGTGAGTCCGTTTCATGGCGTCCGAAGGCATTGATCATCACATGAACTTCATGGGCCTGGGTCACCCCTCCGCCGGCTATCGCGCGATCGGCCCCCTGTTGCGGCGTCAGCTGCCCCTGGCGCTGGCGGCCTTCTACGACCGGGTGCGGGCCGAGCCGGAGACGCGCCGCTTCTTCCGCGACGAGGGGCACATCAGCGCGGCCAGCACCGCCCAGCAGCGCCACTGGGACGCCATCATCGACGGCCGCGCCGACGCCGACTACGCCGCCTCGGTGCGCACCATCGGCCGCGTCCACGCCCGCATCGGCCTGGAGCCGCGCTGGTACATCGGCGGCTACAGCGTCATCCTGGCGCACCTGACCCGCGCCATCATCGAACGGCCCCGCAAGCTGTTCGCCAATCGTCGCGAGCACGACCGCGTCACCGCCGAGGCCATCAGCGAGCTCAGCCAGCGCGTCATGCTGGACATGGAGCTGGCCATCTCCACCTATCTGGAGGCCCTGCAGGAAGAACGCGACCGGGTCCAGGCGGCCCACGACGCCGCCGAGGCGCGCCAGACCGAGGTGGTCCGCGCCCTGGGCGCCGCCCTGCACGCCCTGGCCGAGAACGACCTGTCGGTGACCATCCCCGAGAGCTTCCCCGAGGAATACCGCTCGCTGCAGAACGACTTCCACGCCGCGACCCGCGCCCTGCGCACCGCCGTGCGCGCCGTGGCCGACAGCGTCGAAAGCCTGAGCGCGGGCTCCAGCCAGTTGGCCGTCGCCTCCGAGGACCTGGCCAGCCGCACCGAGCGTCAGGCCGCCAACCTGGAGCGCACCGTCAACGAGGCCGAGGCCATCGCCAACGAAGTCGCCGCCACCGCCGACGGCGCCCGCCAGACGGCCGAGGCCCTGGCCGCCGCCCGCGCCGACGTCGAGGAGACGGCCAAGGTCGTCGGCGACGCCGTGAACGCCATCCACGCCATCGCCGAATCCTCGACCGGCATCGCCCGCTTCACCAGCCTGATCGACGAGATCGCCTTCCAGACCAACCTGCTGGCCCTGAACGCCGGGGTCGAGGCCGCCCGCGCGGGCGAGGCCGGCCGCGGCTTCGCCGTGGTGGCCCAGGAAGTCCGCGCCCTGGCCCAGCGCTCGTCCGAGGCCTCGGGCGAGATCCGCGCCCTGATCTCCACCTCCTCGGCCCAGGTGGCGCGCGGCGTCGACCTGGTCGAGCGCACCGGGGCGGCGCTGGAGCGCATCGGGGCCAAGGTCACGGCCGTCGACGGCCTGGCCGGGGGCATCGCCGGCTCGGCCCAGGAACAGGCCGAGGGCCTGGCCCGCGTGCGCCGCGCCATGGGCGAGATGGACGACATCACCCAGCAGAACGCGGCCATGACCGAAGAGGCCACCGCCGCCGCCCGTCAGCTGGCCAACGAGGCCCTCAGCCTGAACCAGCAGGTCAGCCGCTTCCGCCTGGACCGCCCGGTCGCCGCCGGCGCCGCGCCGACGGGCCCGCGCCTGGTGGCCTGATCCGGCGGCGCGAATCCCGCTGGCGCAGGTCGGCGGGAGCGCGCTAACAGACTCTCCTGTTCGAATGGGGGAGCATCGATCATGAAGACCTTGCTGAGCGCGGCCGCCTGCGTTCTGGCCCTGAGCGCGGCCGCGCCCGCGGCCCTGGCCCAGAACACCGCCCCGGTCGCGCCGACCGGCGCCGCGCCCGCGGCGGGCGTCGTGACCCTGATCCAGGCCGGACGGCTGCTGGACCGGCCCGGCCGGACGCCGCGCGGCCCGTCGACCCTGGTGGTGCGCGACGGCAAGGTGGTCGAGATCCGCGACGGCTTCGTCGACGCCTCGGCCTTTCCCGGCGCCGTGGTGGTGGACCAGCGCGACCGCTTCGTCCTGCCCGGCCTGATCGACAGCCACGTCCACCTGGTGTCCGACGTCGCCGGCCAGGCCGGCTTCCTGGCCGAGATCACCGACAACCTGCCGGTCCACGCCTACAGCGCCGCCATGAACGCCCGGAAGACCCTGATGGCGGGCTTCACCACCGTGCGCAACCTGGGCGACAGCGGCGGCGTGACCCTGGCCCTGCGCAATGAGACGGCGGCCCACCGCCTGCCGGGGCCGCGCATCCTCGACGCCGCCTCCAGCATCTCGACGACCTCGGGCCATATGGACGGGCGGTTGGGCTTCAACGACGACTTCCGCGAGCACATTGCGCACGACAACGTCTGCAACGGCGCCGAGAGCTGCCGCGAAGCCGTGCGGCTTCAGGTCGGGCGCGGCGCCGACGTCATCAAGATCGCCACCACCGGCGGGGTCAACAGCCGCATCGGCGCGGGGCTCGGCGCCCAGATGTTCGAGGACGAGGCCAAGGCCCTGATCGACACGGCCCACCTGTACGGCAAGAAGGTCGCCGTCCACGCCCACGGCGCCGACGGGATCAACCTGGCCCTGCGCATGGGCGCCGATTCCATCGAGCACGGCACCATCTTCGACGACGAGACGCTGCAGCTGCTGCGCCGCACGCGCGCCTATTATGTGCCGACCCTGTCGACCATCAACGGCTATCGCGAGCGCCTGGCCGCCGATCCCAACGCCTATCCGCCCGAAGTCCTGCCCAAGATCCTGTGGCGCATCGAGATCACCGGCCAGTCGCTGCAACGCGCGGTCCCGGCGGGCGTGCGCATCGCCTTCGGCACCGACGCGGGCGTGTCCAAGCACGGCCGCAACGCCGATGAGTTCGAGCTGATGGTCCAGAACGGCATGACCCCGGCCACGGCCATCGAGGCGGCCACCGTCAACGCCGCCGACCTGCTGGGCCTGTCCGCCGAGATCGGCACGCTGGAGCCGGGCAAGCGCGCCGACGTCATCGCCGTGGCGGGCGATCCGCTCAGCGACGTGACGACGCTGAAGACCGTGGCCTTCGTCATGCGCGATGGCCGCATCTACAAGGACGAGCGCTGATCTCGTAACGGCGGGCGGTCAGTTCCGGCTTGGCCGCGCCCGTTCGCACGGCTAAGCCGTGACGCCATGGCTGACGACGCTTCGATCCGACCCGCCCGCGATCTCTCGATCCCCCGCCACGACTGGACCCTGGAGGAGGTCGAGGCCCTGTTCGCCCGCCCCTTCATGGAGCTGGTGTTCGAGGCGGCGACGGTGCACCGGCGCACCTTCGACCCGAGCGAGGTGCAGAAATCCCAGCTGCTGTCGGTCAAGACCGGCGGCTGCGCCGAGAACTGCGGCTACTGCTCCCAGTCGGCCAGCTTCAAGACCGGCCTCAAGGCCGAAAAGCTGATGGAGCCGACCGCCGTCATCGCCGAGGCCATGGCGGCCAAGGCGGGCGGCGCCAGCCGCTTCTGCATGGGCGCCGCTTGGCGCGAGCTGAAGGACCGCGACACGCCCAAGCTGGCGGCCATGATCTCGGGCGTGAAGGCCCTGGGTCTGGAGACCTGCGCGACGCTGGGCATGCTGAACGCCGATCAGGCCAAGCAGCTCAAGGACGCCGGCCTCGACTACTACAACCACAACCTCGACACCGGGCCCGAATATTACGCCGAGGTGGTGACCACCCGCTCCTACCAGGACCGGCTGGAGACGCTGCAGCACGTCCGCGACGCCGGCATGTCGACCTGCTGCGGCGGCATCGTCGGCATGGGCGAGAAGCGCCGCGACCGCGCGGGCCTGCTGCATGCCCTGGCCACCCTGCCCGTCCACCCCGACAGCCTGCCGGTCAACGCCCTCGTCCCCGTCGGCGGCACGCCGCTGGGCGAACGGGTGCTGAAGGAAGGCGAGATCGATCCGATCGAGTTCGTCCGCACCGTCGCCGTCGCCCGTCTGGTCTGCCCCAAGTCGATGGTCCGCCTGTCGGCCGGCCGCGAAGGCATGACGCCCGAGATGCAGGCGCTGTGCTTCCTGGCGGGCGCCAACTCCATCTTCGTCGGCGGCAAGCTCTTGACCACGCCGAACCCGGAAGAGGACGACGACGCCAAGCTGTTCGCCCTGCTCGACCTCAAGCCCATGCCGCTGAAGGTCGAGGCGCGGGCCTGAGGCTCGCCGTCCCCCGCTTCTCCGTCATCCTCGGCCTTGCGCCGAGGATCCAGAGACTCCAGGGTTCGCCGTTCGGGCCGCATTGCCGGGTCCTCGGCGCAAGGCCGAGGATGACGAACGGAAGGGCCGGAAGGGGACACAATGGCCGCGCTCGTCTATGCCACCGTGGGTTCCAACCGTTTGGACCAGGCGAAAGCCTTTTATGACGCCTTGCTCGGCTCGGCGGGGATCAGGCCCATCTTCGAACACCCGTCCGGCGGTCGCGTCTATGGCGCCAACCGGACGCCTAACTTCGCCGTGCTCGGCCCCCACGACGGCCGCCCCGCCAGCGTGGGAAACGGGTCCATGTTCGCCTTCGGCTTCGATACGCGCGAGGAGGTCGACGCCTTCCACGCCAAGGCGCTCGAATTGGGCGGCGCCTGCGACGGCCCGCCCGGTCTGCGTGGGCCCGGCCTATGGTTCAGCTATTTCCGCGATCTCGACGGAAACAAGCTCTGCGCCTTCTGCATGACCTAGGCGGCTCATGCCGCCGCAGGTCTGGGCGCGAAGCTGGAGCCTGGCTCCGTCCGCGCGGATTAACGCGATTTCATTGGCGCGCCGTCCAGCCTAACGGCAAGGCTTCGTCATGAGCTCGAACCTCGATGCGCCCGCGGCGGACTTCCGACGGCCCTTTCGCGGCTGGCTGGCGTTCAACGTTCGGACGGGGCTGATCCTCCTGGCTCTCTTCGGCGTGACGCGCTTCGCCCTCGTCATGCTGGCGAACGTCACCCGGGACTATGGCCTGGTGTCCTTCTTCTTCATCGCCATGGCGTTGACGCCGCTGCTCCTGCTGACCCGGTCAGGGCGGGTGCGGATCGGATTGAACTGGCGGCCGCGTCTGACGGGCCTCGGGCTAGGCGTCCTTCTGGGCGCGGGCTGCTGCGTGGTGCTGATCGCCACCGCCGGCCTGCTCTTCGGCCCCGGTGACGACAACGCCTTCACCTATGTGGCGGGGACCTACTCCGCCCTGCCTGATCGAATGAGCGACACTCTGCGGCTGATCATGTTCGCGGTGTTCGCCCTGATCGGCATGACCTTCAGTCCCATCGGCGAGGAGCTGTTCTACCGCGGCCTGGTCCACGAATCCTTCGTCGCCGGGCTGGGCGAGAACCGCGCCGCCCTGGTCGACGCCGCCGCCTTCGCCCTTGTCCATCTGGCCCATTTCGGCCTGGTGTGGCGCGGGACCGGCTGGGCGTTGCTGCCATTGCCGGCCCTGTGGTGGCTGTGCGGGCTTTTCGCGGCCGCCCTCGCCTTCACCTGGGCCCGACGGGCGAGCGGCTCAATCCTGGGCGCGGTCGCCGCCCACGCCGCCTTCAACCTCGTGATGACCGCGTGGATTTTCTACGGGCTGAGGGTCTAGGCTGGCGGCGAAGAAAGGCCGCTGCCCTGCCGCGCGCCCGCCTGTCGGCCGGGCGCGAGGGCATGACGCCCGATGCAGGCCCTGTGCTTCCTGGCCGGCGCCAACTCCATCTTCGTCGGCGGCAAGCTGCTGCTGGACCTCAAGCCCATGCCGCTGAAGGTCCAGGCGCGGGCCTAGACGCCCCGGCCCGGCGCCAGCGCCCCACCAGCCACAGGTGCAGGGCGTGAACGCCGACCCAGGCCAGCCCCATGACGATCAGGACGCCGAAGTAGAGCCGGGCGTCCGCGCCCTCCAGAGCCCCCAACAGGCTCGCCAGCGCCGTCGGGATCAGGGAACATCGTCATATCGGCAGACGACCACATGCCCCTCAGGCGATCAAGCCGGGGGTCTGCGCCTACTTGCTCATCCAGGGGCGTGCGGCGCCGGTCTTGATGCGGGCCGCCTGTTCGCGCTGGAAGCGGCCGCCGCGCGGCGGCTTGGGCCGGGCGTCGATCGCCGCCTTCTTGAGCCGCAGCGCCCGCTGGACGGGCGTTTCGCCGGGAGCGGCGTCCTCCGAGGCGGCGGCGGGGGCGTGATCATCGTCAATGCTCATGCCCATCCCTGTAGCACGTCCGCGCGACGCGCTGCCTCTTCTCCGTCATCCTCGGGCTTGACCGGAGGATCCAGAGACTCCGAGAGGGAAGGTTCGGGCTACGAGGCCTCAATCCGCTTGCGTCGCGATACTGGATCCTCGGGTCAAGCCCGAGGATGACGGCGGGAACAGGCCACGGCGGAGAGGCTTCCCCCCGCCCCCCCCCCCCCCGTCCTACCGTCCCGGCCGCCGGGTCATCGCCGAGGCAGGCGCCAGTTGCAGGCCGCGCGCCTCCAGGCCCGCCGTCCAGCGGGCGGCGGCCTCGACGGTGACGGGGTAGGAGAAGCCGGTCCCCAGCGCCGCGCCGTGGGTCTTGGCGGCGGCCTCCAGCGCATTGAACTGGCGCAGGATGGCGGCGGGGGTCTGCTCCTCATCGATGACGCGGTCGGCGCTGGCGCGGGCGAAGGCGCCGGGGCGGCGGCGCATGGAGCCGTCGTCGAGGAAGGCGAGGCCCCGCTGGCGCAGGTTGGTCATCAGGGCGCCCATGCCCTCGTCCGAGGTCGCGAAACGGTCGCCCAGATAGTTGGTGACGCCGAAATAGCCCGTGGCGCGCGCCAGCAGCCAGTCCAGCTTGACCGCCACGTCGTCGGCGCCGCCGGACGAGAGCAGGGTGTAGGGGCCGGGATCGTTGTCGGGATAGCCGGTCGGCTCCATCGGCAGTTCGATCATCACCTCATGGCCATGGGCGCGGGCCAGGTCGATCCAGGTCTGCAGGCCCTCGGCGTAGGGCACGAAGCTGAGCGTCACCTCGGCCGGGAGGCGCTCGATGGCCGCGCGGGTGGTGGCGCTGTTCAGGCCGAGGCCGCCGACCACCAGGGCCACCATCGGCTTGCCGTTCGAGCGGAAGGGACGGGCGTAGGCCTGGGCGGGGACGCGGCCGTCGGCGGCGATGCGCGGCAGGGGGCCGTTCGGGCCGGGCTGGGACAGGCCCGCGATCGGCGCCTTGGGCAGGGGGTTGGACGGGGCGCGGACCGGGGCGCTGAAACCTTGCCCCGACGCCACGCTGGCGCCGTCCGGCAGGGTGATCAGGGCTTCGCCGCCGGCGGCGCCCTCTTCGCCCATCAGGGCCGGGTCGATGGGGCCGAGATCCTGATAGATGTCCAGGCCGCTGAAGCCGAAGGCCTCGGCGCCCGTCGGGGCCGTCTCGGCGGTCGAGGCCCGCTCCAGGGCGGCGCTGGCCGAAGGGGCGCCCGCGCGCGGATCGCCCAGGACGGCGACGAACAGGGCGGCGGCCCCGACGACGAAGACCCCGGCCGCGCCCGCCGCCACCGGCGGCTTCTTCAAGGCGGCCAGCAGGCCGTCCACGGCCGCGCGCGACCGGGGCTCCGGCGGCGCGCCTGCGGCGGCGGCGAGGGCGGACTGGCGCTTGGCGAACATGGACAGGGCGGCTCGAAATGCGATGCGGACGCCGCACAGGCGCGACGCCTTCAGCCTCAGTTAGCCCTGACGTCGGTTAAGAAAGCCTAACGGCGCGTTCACCACGTTAGGCGAACGAGGCCGATGCGGCGATCAGTCCTTCTTCGGCTCGTTCCCCGGCGTGATTTCGGGCGCAGAGATGGGACGTTCGCTTGGCTCGGCGGGCTTGACCTTGGTCGCCTCAGCTTCGGCCATCTCGATCGGCTCGGCGCCCGGCTCGGTGATGACCACGCCAGAAGGCGCGGCGGCCAGCTTGAGCAGGTCGCCGCCGGCGCGCAGCAGGTCCAGGGCCCGCTCCAGCTGGTAGTCCTTGTCCTTGGGGTAGTCGGCGCCGGGCGCCTCGCGCGGGGTGTGCGGCCCCTTGCGCTCGGCCCCGATGGAGGAGTCCAGCGCCGTCGAATAGGCCGCCTCGGAATAGATGAAGCTGGAGCGCGAGACGATGCGCGCCTCGGCCTCGGAGCGCGCGACCTCCAGGTCCGGCTCGATGCCGATCTTCTGGATGGAGCGGCCCGACGGCGTGTAGTAGCGCGCCGTGGTGATCGACAGGGCGCCGTCCTGGCCGCCGCGCAGCGGGATCACCGTCTGCACCGATCCCTTGCCGAAGCTGGTCAGGCCTAGGACCGTCGCCCGCTCCTGGTCCTTCAGGGCGCCGGCCACGATCTCCGACGCCGAGGCCGAGCCGTAGTTGATCAGCACCACGACCGGCAGGCCGCCGGTCAGGTCGCCGGGCTTGGCGGCGTAGCGTTCGATGTCGGTCGGCTTGCGGCCGCGCTGGCTGACGATCTCGCCGCGCTCGAGGAAGGCGTCGGACACGTCGATGGCCGCCGTCAGCAGGCCGCCGCCGTTGTTGCGCAGGTCCAGCACATAACCCTTGAGGCCGGGCTTTTCGCGCTTCAGCCGCGCGATGGTCTCGCCGAGTTCGCGGCCGGTGTTCTCATTGAAGGTCGAGACGCGCAGATAGCCGAAGTCGCCTTCCAGGCGGCCGGTGACGGATTCGACCTTGATGACCTCGCGGGTCAGCTTGACCTCGCGCGGCTCCTCGCCGTCGCGCAGGAAGGTGACGGTGACGCTGGTGCCCGTGGCGCCGCGCAGCTTGTCCGACACCTCCGACACGGTCAGGCCCGCCGCGTTCTGGCCGTCGATGGCGCTGATGACATCGCCCGCCTGGACCCCGGCACGGCCCGCCGGGCTGTCGTCCATGGGCGAGATGACCTTCACCAGGCCGCCCTCGGAGGTGATGGTCAGGCCGACGCCGGAATATTCGCCCGAGGTGCGCTCCCGCAGGTCGCCGAAGGCCTTGGCCGGCAGGTAGTTGGAGTGCGGATCGAGCGCCGACATCATGCCCTGCAGGGCGGCTTCGATCAGCTTCTTGTTGTCGACCGGGACGACGTAGGCCTGTTCGACGATGCCCAGCACGTCGCCGAACATCTCGAGCATGCGGAAGGTCTCGTTGCGCGGGGTCTGGCTGGCCACGGCCGCCGCCGATCCGCCCAGCGCCAGGGCGGCGCAGCCCACGAGAAGCAGTTTACGCATTCGGTCTCTTTCCATCGGATCCGCTTTCGGCTCCGGTCGTCCAGGGCGGCGCGGACGCCGGGACGGCGCGCGCGACAGTTCGGCCGATACAATCAGCGTCCGCGCGGATTTGAAAGGATTTTCGCACGGTTGCGGCCGAAGCCGGACTCCCCAGACGACGCCCCCGCCTCATTCCCCCTTCTCCGTCATCCTCGGGTCGAGCCCGGGGATGACGAATGAAATAGAGCTTTGCGCCTGAGCATTTCGACGCCGTCGACGCTCACGCCGCCGCTACTGCAGCCAGGGCGCCGGGTCGATGGGCCGCTCCTGGCGACGCAGCTCGAAATAGGCCTCGCCGTCCTCGCCGGTGCGGCCCAGGGTCTGGCCGTCGCCGACGCGTTGGCCCGTCTCGACCTCCAGCCGGTCCAGGCCCGCGATCACGGCGCGCCAGCCGGGGCCGAGGTCCAGGATCACCACCTCGCCCCACTCCTTCAGCGGCCCGGCGTAGGCGACGCGCCCCGCCGCGGGCGCGCCGACCGCCTCATGGCTGGAGCGCCAGGCCCAACCAGCCGAGCGGCCGCCGAAGCGTTGCGACGGCGTCCCCGCGATCGGCGGGGTCAGGCGGCTGCGCCCGGCCGGCAGGCGAGCGGCGGGCGCCGCTTCGGGCGCCTCCGCCACCTGCGGCGTCTGCCCGCCCAGTTCGCGGATGCGGGCTTCCAGCGCCCGTGTCGCGCGTTCGGCTCGCGCCGCCTCGGCCCTCAGCACCGAGCGCAGGGCGGTCTTGCGCGCCGTCAGGCCCTCGATCTCGGCGCGGCGGTCGTTATGGGCGCTCTCGACGGTGAACAGGCGCTCGCTGGACAGGGCGGCCAGGCGGCGGATACGGCCGATCTCGGCCTGCCGCTCGACCAGGGTTTCGGCGCGTTTCTGCAGGTCGGGCGTGATGGCGCGGATCAGGATGGAAGCGCGCACCGTATCCACCGCCTTGTCCGCCGGGATCAGCAGGGGCGGCGGCGGCTTGCGGCTCATCATCTGCAGGGCCGACAGCAGCCGTCCCTGGGCCGCGCGCTCGTGCGACAGGGCGGCGACCAGGGCCGCCTCGCGCTCGCCCAACGCCTTCAGCCGGGCGCGCTGGGCCTCCATCTGCACGTCGTCCTCGGCCTCGGCGAGGCGCAGCTCGCGCAGCTGGCGGTCTAGGTCGACGATCTCCTCGGCGGCGGCGGCGGCCTCGGCGCGCAGGCGCCGGGCGCGGGCCGTCTCGTCGCGATACTCGGCCTGGAGACGGGCCAGCTCAGGATTAGGCTGGGCCGCGCGCTGGCTCGCCGCCGGCCCGGCCAGGGCCAGCAGCAGGCTGGAGGAGGTCAGGAGAAGAACGGCCCCGCGTCGCATCAGTCGCGATGATAGGGCGATCCGGCCAGGATGGTCACGGCCCGATACAGCTGCTCGGCCAGCATGGCGCGGGCCAGGGCGTGGGGCCAGGTCTGCGGCCCGAAGGCCAGGGTCGAACGGGCGGCGCGACGCACGCTCTCGTCCAGGCCGTCGGCGCCGCCGATGACGAAGACCAGGCGCCGCTCGCCCTGGTCGCGCAGGGCCGCCACATGGTCGGCGAAGGCGCGCGAGGAATAGGTCCGGCCCCGCTCGTCGCAGGCGATCAGGTGCGCGCCCTCGGCGGCGGCCAGCAGCAGCTCGGCCTCCGGCGCCTTGCCGGGCTTCCTCGGCTCCAGGTCGATGAGCTCCAGCGGGCCCAGCCCCAGGGGCCGGCCCGACAGGGTGGCGCGGCGGGCGTAGTCCTCGGCGAGAGTCGCCTCGGGACCGCGGCCCGGCTTGCCGATGGCCGCGATCGCCAGCTTCATGAGGTCAGCCCGCCGTCAGGAGGATCAGCCGCGGACGGGGCCGCCGCGGTGGGCGCTGTCCACGGCCCAGATCTTCTCGATGTTGTAGAAGGTGCGCACTTCGGGGCGGAACAGGTGGACGATGACGTCGCCCGCATCCAGCAGCACCCAGTCGCAGTGCGGCAGGCCCTCGACCTTCACCTTGCCCAGCCCCCGCTCCTTGAACAGGCGCAGCAGGTGGTCGGCGATGGCGCCGACGTGGCGGTGCGAGCGGCCCGAAGCCACGATCATGGCGTCGGACATCGGGCTCTTGCCGCGCAGGTCGATCAGGACGATGTCCTGGGCCTTGTCTTCGTCGAGTTTGGCGAGGATGGCCTGCTCCAGCTCGGTCGCGCCGACCGGCAGGGGCTGGCGCTCGTCGCTACTGGGGCCGTCCTCGGCCTGACCGTCTTCGGAATGGACGGAATCCATCAGGTCCATTTCGTGCGCCGCGTTGGAAACGGCGTCTTGCGCATCGTGCGCGGTCGAGGGGGTCAGCGGAGGGCTCCAAGGGCGATTACTAAAACTCCAGTCTAGCACGCCCCGGGCGAAAGGTCACCCGATCGGATTCGACTCTTCGCCCCGCCCCGCCCGCGCGGCGCGGATGGCGGTGGAGGAGCGGTGATTCAGCGGCGCCGACAGATAGGTCCAGGCCGGCGCCTCCAGGCTCGGCAGCAGGCCGGCCTGGGCCGCCGGGACGCGGTAGCGGGCGAAGCGCTCCGCCGCCGGGGCCGTGCGGCTGTCCAGCAGGCTGCCGGGCCGGGCGATCACCGCCACGGGCATCATCCGCATGATGTCGGTCCAGCCCCTCCAGCGATGGAAGTCGGCCAGGTTGTCCGACCCCATCAACCAGACGAAGCGCACCCCCGGATGGCGGGCGACGACGGCGCGCAGGGTGTCGATCGTCCAGCGCGTGCCGGCGCGCGTCTCGAAGTCCGAGACGATCATGGCCGGGCCGACCGTGGCGGCGACGGCGCGGGCCGAGGCCATCCGCTCGTCCAGAGGGGCGGTGTCGCGGCTGGATTTCAGCGGGTTCTGCGGCGAGACCAGCCAGACCACCCGGTCCAGCCCCAGCCGCCTGAGGGCGGTCCGCGCCACATGGGCGTGGCCGTCGTGGGCCGGATTGAACGAGCCGCCGAACAGGCCGACCTTCATCCCCGGCGCCAGGTCCAGCCCGTCGCGCAGGGCTCCCCGGCGGGGGCCGGAGCCTTTCGGCGCGGGACCGGCGTGGAAGAAGGACAAGGGCGGCTCTTGCGGCGACGACGGACGGGCGAGCGCGGCCGGAACGCCTTATGCTCACCTGCGCCCTAACACGGCCCGCGGCGGCTGTCTCGCCCCGCGAGGCGAGTCAGAATTCCTTCCAGCTCGAGCCCGGATCGCGCTCGCCCGGCTGGGCCAGCTGCTGGCCCCAGGTCAGCATCATGAAGGCCTTGTGGCTGCGGATCTTGTACTGGCCGATCATCGGGGTGACGGCCCCCAGAGGCATTCCCGTGCGCGCGTCGTAGAGGAAGCCCGAGAACTCGGCCACGCCCATGCGGTCGCGGTTGGAATAGAGCGACACCTCGGGGATGGAGACGACGTTCAGGCTCTCGTTGATCGGCACCCGCATGTCGGGGATGCCCACCACCCGGCGCAACTGGTCCAGCGACAGGGCGCCGGCCCGCACCTCGAAGATGGCGTCGGCCTCGCCGCGCTCGCGCACGATGGCGTAGCCCGCCTCCGACAGGGCGGCGCGGATGGCGCTCAGCGCATAGCGGGCGTTCTCGGCCTGGAAATAGGTCTCGTCGACGAAGACGCGCGCGCCCTGGGGGATGGGCAGGGTCAGGCCCTCGACGGCGCGGTCCGCCGCCCGGTTGACCAGCAGCATGTCGGTGGCCGTCCGCGCCGGATTGGTCTCGGTGACCATGGCGCAGCCGCCCAGCGCAGCCACGACGACGCCCAGGACAGCGCCCTGCAGGACGAGACGCGCTGAACCCACGCTCACCAGCTTCCGACGTTCGGCATCGAGGCCCAGGGCTCGGCCGGCGCCAGGCGGGCGCCTTCCTGCAGCAGTTCGATCGAGATGCCGTCGGGCGAGCGGATGAAGGCCATGTGGCCGTCGCGCGGCGGGCGGTTGATGACCACCCCGCCGTCCATCAGGCGCTGGCAGGCGGCGTAGATGTCGTCGACGCGGAAGGCCAGGTGGCCGAAGTTGCGGCCGCCGTCATAATCCTGATCGTCCCAGTTCCAGGTCAGTTCGACCTCGGGCGACTGCTCGGCCTCGGCGCGGGCCTGATCCTTGGGCGCGGCCAGATAGACCAGGGTGAAGCGGCCGGCCTCGTGCTCGCTGCGGCGGGTCTCCACCAGGCCCAGCAGGTCGCGATAGAAGCGCAGGGAGGCGTCCAGGTCCTTCACGCGGACCATGGTGTGCAGATAACGCATGACCGGGCTCAGTGCGCCTCGGGCGGGCGGGCCGCCGGATCGAGGTATTCGCTCTCCGGCTGCGGGTGGGCCGACAGCACGAAGCGGCGGTCGCAGTAGCCGCACTCGATGAAGTCGTCCTCGCCCATGTCCATGTAGACCAGCGGGTGGCCCAGCGCCCCGCCGCCGCCGTCGCAGGCGACGCGCTTGGTCGAGACGACGATCTCTTCGGGCGGGGGGATGACAGCGTCGATGTGGCGGGGAGGCATGGGTCCGGTCCGGGTCTGGAAAGGCTCGCGCCGTTCCTAGGCGGACCGGACCGTCAGGTCAAACCTCGGGAGCCGCCTTCGCCTTCTGCTCGGACGGGCGCCGGAACAGGCGGTCGAACAGGGCCTTGCGCTTCTTGAACAGGGTCAGGCCCAGGCAGCCCGCGCCGACCCACAGGCCGATCTCGCCGATCAGGGCCGCGATCGCCGCGAACAGGGCGGCGTAGGTCATGTCCAGATAGTCCAGCTTGCCCGCCAGCAGGGCCAGGCCCATGCCGGCGTAGCCGAGGGCGCAGACCCCCATGGCCGTGAAGCCGATCAGGCGGGTGCGGGTCAGGGGCTTGCGGTTCTGGGCGTCGCCGGCGGCGGGAGCGGTGGCGGTCATGGCGTCCTCATCCAAGGAAGGTTGTCTTTATGACAAGCAACCTAGACATGTCATCCGGACGGGTCAAGCACCATTTACATAAGGTCTCGCATCCTTGTCGAAACCGCTTCGACGACGCCTTGGCGAACCCCTCTTCGCGCCCTACCTATGCCGCTCGCCGCGCCGCTCTCAGTCGAAGTTCCGCCATGACCCACGCCCCTGCCCTGCCCGCCAACGCCATCGAGGTGCGGGGGCTGAAGAAGACGTACAAGGGCTCGCGCAAGGCGCCGCCCAAGACCGCCCTGCGCGGGGTCGACCTGACGGTGCCGCGCGGCTCGATGTTCGGCCTGCTGGGCCCCAACGGCGCGGGCAAGTCGACCCTGATCAACATCATCGCCGGGGTGGTGAACAAGTCCGAGGGCACGGTGCGAATCTGGGATCGCGACATCGACCATGAGGCGCGCGACGCCCGCTCGGCGCTGGGCGTGGTGCCGCAGGAGATCGTCGCCGACGTCTTCTTCACCCCGCGCGAGGCGCTGGAGGTCCAGGCCGGCTTCTACGGCGTGCCGGCCGACCAGCGCCGCTCGGACGAACTGCTCGCGGCCCTGGGCCTGTCGGACAAGGCCAACGCCTATGTCCGCGCCCTGTCCGGCGGGATGAAGCGGCGCCTGATGGTGGCCAAGGCCCTGGTGCACAATCCGCCCGTGCTGATCCTCGACGAGCCGACGGCGGGCGTGGACGTCGAACTGCGCCGCCAGCTGTGGGACTATGTGCGCAAGATCAACGAGGAGGGGGTGACGGTGATCCTGACCACCCACTACCTCGAGGAGGCGCAGGAGCTGTGCGACACCATCGCCATCATCAACCGGGGCGAGGTCGTGGCCTGCGAGCCGACCGAGCAGCTGCTGAAACGGCTCGACACCCGCAACGTGGTGGTGACGCCCGAGACGGCGCCCGAGACCCTGCCGGTCCTGGCCGGCTTCCACGTCGCGGCGCGCGCCAACGGGGCCTTCGTCGTCACCTATCGCACGGGCGAATCCAGCGTCGAGCAGGTGCTGGCGGCGGTGCGCGCGGCGGGCGTGACCATCAAGGACATCGCCACCGAGGACCCCAGCCTGGAGGACGTCTTCCTGGCCCTGACCTACGGCGACGCCAGCCGCCCGGACCCGACGCAGGACTGAGGGCGCCCTCTCCTCTCTGCGCCTCCACTTACCGTTTCTCTCCGTCATCCTCGGGTCAAGCCCGAGGATGACGGCGTGTATGCGTAGGTGTGAGCGAGGATATGCGCGCGAACGCGAGCGGCGCCCTAGACCACCATCACCGTCCCCAGCAGCAGCCTAGCCCCCGGCTTGCCCAGGATAGAGTCGGTGGCGTGCTGCAGGGCCACGACCAGCCATTCGACATCGGGCGGGGCGTCCGGCAGCAGGCGCTGGGCGGCGATGCGCACCACCTCCGTATAGGAGGCGCTGAGGCGCGGCTGCGACAGCCGGGCCCGCTCCATCAGGGCGGCGTCGGCGATGTCCAGGCCCGTCTCGACCGACATCACCCCGCGCCGCCCGTCGCGACGCAGGATGGTGGCCGTGGCCGTCGGCAGGGACAGATAGCCCCCTGGGCGCCCCCGCCCTTCTCCGACGAGGCGCGCGCCGTCCCGGCGGCGGCCAGCGCGAGCCCGCCGAGCGTCAGGCCGATCAGATGACGTCTGTCCATGCGCCCAGCCTAGCGGCCGCTTCCTTTCGCGGACGTTGACGCCCCTAGCCCGCAAGACGGCGGCGGCGTATGCGGAGCGCATGAGCGCCGTCGATCTGTCCCTCTATCGCCCCAACGTCGGGGTCGTCCTGTTCAACCCGGCCGGCCAGGTCTGGTTCGGCCGCCGCGCCGATACGCCCGAGCCGTGGAACTGGCAGTTCCCGCAAGGCGGCGTCGACGACGGCGAGGACCTGGAGGCCGCCGCCCGCCGCGAACTGCACGAGGAGACGGGGGTGCGCTCCATCGCCCTGCTGGGCCGGACGAGCGACTGGATTCCCTATGACTTCCCCGAGGGCCTGCCGAGCCCCAGGAGCTGGAAGGGGCTGAAAGGCCAGCGCCAGCAGTGGTTCGCCTTCCGCCTGACCGGCGCGGAGGACGAGATCGACCTGAACGCCCACGGCGAACCTGAATTCGACGCCTGGCGCTGGGGACGGCTGGCGGAGGCGCCCGGCCTGATCGTGCCGTTCAAGCGGCCGGTCTATGAGCAGGTGGTGCGGATGTTCGGCGAATGGGCCATTTAACGCTCCCTTCCCCCTCGATGGGGGAAGGGCCGGGGATGGGGGGTGTGGGCGCGGCGTTAAACGTCCATGTGCGAGAGACGCGCCCGCGCCGCCCGCCTTCACCCCCACCCAACGCTCCCCCATCGAGGGGGAGGGCTTGAGAAGCGCCAAAACAAAAGGCCCCCCGCCGCAGGCGAGGGGCCTTTAATCGTTTCAGCCGCGCGAACCTCAGTTCGCGGTCAGCTCCGAAGCCTCTTCAGCCAGGATGGTCAGGCCTTCGCCGTTGACGTCGGCGAAACCGCCCTTGACCTCGAAGCGGCGGCGCTGGGCGCCGTCATAGACCGTCACCACGCCTTCGCGCAGGGTGGTCATGAAGGGCGCGTGGCCGGGCAGGACGCCGAAGTCGCCCTCGACGCCCGGCGCATCGACCTGATCGACCGAACCGGCGAAGACTTCGCGTTCCGGGGCGACGAGGGAGAAGTTCAGCTTACCGGCCATGGCTTAGGCTTCCGCAGCCATCTTGGCGGCCTTCTCGACGGCCTCTTCGATGGCGCCGACCATGTAGAAGGCGGCTTCCGGCAGGTGGTCGTATTCGCCGTCGCAGATGGCCTTGAACGAGCGGATGGTGTCGGCCAGCTCGACGAACTTGCCCGGCGAGCCGGTGAACTGCTCGGCCACGAAGAAGGGCTGCGACAGGAAGCGCTGAATCTTGCGCGCGCGCGACACGACCAACTTGTCGTCTTCCGACAGCTCGTCCATGCCCAGGATGGCGATGATGTCCTTCAGCGCCTTGTACTGCTGCAGGATTTCCTGGACGCGGCGGGCGACCTGATAGTGCTCTTCGCCGATGACCAGCGGGTCCATGATCCGCGAGGTCGAGTCCAGCGGGTCCACGGCCGGGAAGATGGCCTGGGCGGCGATGTCACGCGACAGAACGGTGGTGGCGTCCAGGTGGGCGAACGAGGCGGCCGGGGCCGGGTCGGTCAGGTCGTCGGCGGGGACGTAGATGGCCTGGACCGAGGTGATCGAGCCCTTCTTGGTCGAGGTGATCCGCTCCTGCAGGTTGCCCATCTCGGTGGCCAGCGTCGGCTGATAGCCCACGGCCGAGGGGATGCGGCCCAGCAGAGCCGACACTTCCGAACCGGCCTGGGTGAAGCGGAAGATGTTGTCGACGAACAGCAGCACGTCCTTGCCTTCCTCGTCGCGGAAGTATTCCGCGATCGACAGGCCGGTCAGGGCGACGCGAGCGCGGGCGCCGGGGGGCTCATTCATCTGGCCGTAAACCAGGGCGCACTTGGAGCCTTCGGTCGAGCCGTTGTTCTTGGCCGGGTCCACGTTCACGTTGGACTCGATCATCTCGTGATACAGGTCGTTGCCTTCGCGGGTGCGTTCGCCCACGCCGGCCAGAACCGAGTAACCGCCGTAAGCCTTGGCGATGTTGTTGATCAGTTCCTGCATGGTCACGGTCTTGCCCACGCCGGCGCCGCCGAACAGGCCGGTCTTGCCGCCCTTGGTGTAGGGGCAGATCAGGTCGATGACCTTGATGCCGGTGACCAGGATTTCCGCCGAGGTCGACTGTTCGTCGAAGGTCGGGGCTTCCTTGTGGATCGGACGGTATTCGGTGGTCAGGATCGGACCGGCTTCGTCGATCGGCTGGCCGACGACGTTCATGATGCGGCCGAGCGTGCCCGGACCGACCGGGGCCATGATCGACTTGCCGGTGTCGACGACCGGCTGACCGCGGGTCAGGCCTTCGGTCGTGTCCATGGCGATGGCGCGGACCATGTTCTCACCCAGGTGCTGGGCGACTTCCAGGATCAGGGTGAAGGGCTCGCCCGTCTTCTGGTCGACGTTCTGGGTCTCCAGGGCGTTCAGGATCGCCGGCAGGTGGCCTTCGAACTCGACGTCGACGACGGCGCCGATGACCTGGGCGATCTTGCCCTGGCCCGCGACGGCGGCGGCGGCCTTCGGAGCGGCGGCCTTCTTGGGAGCGGCCGGCTTCTTGGCGGCGGGTTTCTTGGGGGCGGTGGTGTCGGTCATCGGGTGTTGTCCGTGTCGAATGTCAGCTGTGTCGGGATCAGAGCGCTTCAGCGCCGGCGATGATCTCGATCAGCTCGGTGGTGATCTGAGCCTGGCGGGAACGGTTGTACTGCAGCGTCAGGGCGCTGATGAGGTCGCCCGCGTTGCGCGTGGCGTTGTCCATCGCGGCCATCTGGGCGCCGAAGAAGCCGGCCTGGTTCTCCAGCAGGGCGGCCAGGATCTGCGTCGTCAGGTTGCGCGGCAGCAGGGTCTCGAGGATGTCCTCTTCCGACGGCTCGTACTCATAGAGCGCGCCGGCGTCGGCCGAGGCGTTCGCGTCGACTTCGGCCGGGGCCAGCTGACGCGACGACGGGACCTGCGAGATCACCGACTTGAACTGGCTGTAGAAGAGGGTGACCTTGTCAGCCTCGTCCGCTTCGAACTTCTGCGCCAGCAGCTCGGCGATCGGCTGGGCCGAGTGCAGGCCCACCGTCTTGTGCTCGCTCAGCTCGAAGGTCTTGACGACCTTGTCGCCGAACAGGCGGGTCAGCTGGTCGCGCGACTTTCGGCCCACGGCCACGATCTCGACGGTCTTGCCGTTGGCGATCAGGCTGTTGATGTGGTCCCGCGCGGCGCGGATGACGTTGGTCGAGAAACCGCCGGCCAGGCCCTTGTCGGCCGTGGCGACGACGACCAGGTGCTTCTGGTCGGCGCCGGTGCCGGTCATCAGGCGCGGGCCGTCGTCGCCGACGCCGGCCGCCAGGTTGGCGATGACCGAGGCCATCCGCTGCGCATAGGGCCGGGCGCTTTCGGCCTGGTCCTGGGCGCGCTTCAGCTTGGCCGCGGCGACCATCTGCATGGCTTTCGTGATCTTCTGCGTCGCTTTGACGCTTCCGATCCGATCGCGCATTTCCTTGAGGCTAGCCATCCGGCTCTGCTCTTCCTTTGACTACAGGGCCGAACGATCAGGCGAAGGTTTTGGCGAAGGCCGCCAGGATGTCCTTCAGCTCGGCTTCCAGCTCGGGCGTCAGGGCCTTCTTGGTGCGGATGCCTTCCAGCAGCGAGGCGTGGTTGGCGTGGATGCGCGCCAGCAGCTCGCTCTCGAAGCGGCCGACCTGGGCCACTTCGATGCCGTCCAGATAGCCGCGCGTGCCGGCGTAGATCGACACGACCTGCTCTTCGACGGCCAGCGGCGAGTACTGCGGCTGCTTCAGCAGCTCGGTCAGACGGGCGCCGCGGGCCAGCAGGCGCTGGGTCGAGACGTCCAGGTCCGAGCCGAACTTCGCGAAGGCGGCCATTTCACGATACTGGGCCAGCTCGCCCTTAATCGAACCGGCGACCTGCTTCATGGCCTTGATCTGGGCCGAGGAGCCGACGCGCGACACCGAGATGCCGACGTTCACGGCCGGACGGATGCCCTGATAGAACAGGTCCGATTCCAGGAAGATCTGGCCGTCGGTGATCGAGATCACGTTGGTCGGGATGTAGGCCGACACGTCGTTGGCCTGGGTTTCGATGATCGGCAGGGCGGTCAGCGAGCCCGAGCCGTAGTCCTCGTTCAGCTTGGCCGAACGCTCCAGCAGGCGGGAGTGCAGGTAGAAGACGTCGCCCGGGTAGGCTTCGCGGCCCGGCGGACGGCGCAGCAGCAGCGACATCTGGCGGTAGGCCACGGCCTGCTTGGACAGGTCGTCATAGATGATCAGGCCGTGCATGCCGTTGTCGCGGAAATACTCGCCCATGGCGGTGCCGGCGAACGGAGCCAGGAACTGCAGGGGGGCCGGTTCCGACGCCGTGGCGGCCACGACGATGGTGTATTCCAGCGCGCCCGACTCTTCGAGGGTCTTCACGATCTGGGCCACGGTCGAACGCTTCTGACCGATGGCGACGTAGATGCAGTACAGCTTGGCCGACTCGTCGTCCGACTTGTTGACGGCCTTCTGGTTCAGGATGGTGTCGATGGCGACGGCGGTCTTGCCGACCTGACGGTCGCCGATGATCAGCTCGCGCTGGCCGCGGCCGACCGGGATCAGGGTGTCGATCGCCTTCATGCCCGTCTGCATCGGCTCGTGCACCGACTTGCGCGGGATGATGCCGGGGGCCTTGACGTCGACGCGGCGACGCTCGGTGAACTGGATCGGGCCCTTGCCGTCGATCGGCTCGCCCAGCGGGTTGACGACGCGGCCCAGCAGGCCCTTGCCGACCGGCACGTCCACGATCTCGCCCAGGCGGCGCACGTCGTCGCCCTCGGCGATGGCGGCGTCCGCGCCGAAGATCACGGCGCCGACGTTGTCGCGTTCCAGGTTCAGGGCCATGCCCTTCACGCCGGCCTTGGTGAACTCGACCATTTCACCGGCCTGGACGTTGTCGAGGCCGTGGATGCGCGCGATGCCGTCGCCGACCGACAGCACCTGGCCGACGTCCGAAACGTCGGCTTCCACGCCGAAGTTGGCGATCTGCGACTTGAGGATGGCCGAGATTTCGGCGGCGCGGATATCCATGATGGGCTCTCTGGCTTTCGTCTTCGGTGCGGGCCCGTCGGCCCGGCTTGATCGGGTGTTCGGGTTAGGCGCGCTTCAGCGCGAAGGTCATCTGGTCGAGCTTGGTCTTCAGCGAGGCGTCGAACAGCTTCGAGCCCACCTTGACCTTCAGGCCGCCCAGGATCGACGGATCGACGCGGGCGGTCAGCTCGGGGTCGCGGCCCAGGGCGGCGCGCAGCTCGGCCTGGATCTTCTTGGTCTGGGCGGCGCTCAGGGCCACGGCCGAGATCACCTCGGCGGCCACCACGCCCGTCTTCTTGGCGTACAGGGCCTCGAAGGCGGCGATCGCGCCCGGCAGGTCCGCGGCGCGGCCGTTCTGGCCCATCAGGCCCAGGAAGTTGCGCGTCACGGCGTTGAACTTGGCCTTGTCGGCGATGGCCGTCAGGCCCTTGGCCTGATCGTCCGAGGCGATCAGCGGCGAAGTGGCCAGGCGGCGCAGGTCCGCGCTCTCCAGCCAGGCGGCCTTCAGCGCGCCCAGATCGGCGCGCACGGCGGCCAGCGCCCCCGTCTCGTCCGCGAGGTCGAACAGCGCCTGTGCATACCGTCCGCCGACTTCCGTCGTCCTGAAATCGTCCGCCACTTATATTGGTCCGCGTCTGAAGCGATTGTATCAAGACCGGCCGCAGTCGCCCGCGCCAGCCAAGGGCCTGATATGCTTTAAGAAAGCACGCTGGGGACGCATCTTTCGATACGCCCTTCGCTAAAGCCGCGCGGCTGATACCACGCAAGCCCCCGCCTCGCAACCAAGGCGGGCGGAACGATAACGCCGCACCCACGCTCCTTTGGTCGAACGAAACCGGGACGCCATGGCCGCCTCCACGTCCAAGCAGGTGATCTTCGCGGCCCTGGCGGGCAACACCGCCATCGCCGTGACCAAGTTCGCCGCCGCCCTGTTCACCGGCTCGGCCGCCATGATGAGCGAGGCGATCCACTCGGCCGTCGACACCGGCAATCAGGTCCTGCTGCTGATCGGCCTGCGCCGCGCCGCCCGGCCGGCCAGCGAGACCCACCCCTTCGGCCACGGGCTGCAGCTCTATTTCTACACCTTCGTCGTCGCCATCCTGATCTTCGGCCTTGGGGCCCTCGTCTCCATCCTGCACGGGCTGCAGCGCATCCGCGCGCCCGAGCCGATCCAGAACCCCTGGATCAACTATCTGGTGCTGGGGCTGGCCGTGCTGTTCGAGGGCGGCTCCTGGTGGGTGGCGCTCAAGGCCTTCAACCGCCAGCGCGGCGGCCGGCCCCTGCTGCCCGCCGTGCGCGAGAGCAAGGACCCCACCGTCTTCACCGTCCTGTTCGAGGACACCGCCGCCCTGACCGGCCTGGTCATCGCCCTGATCGGGGTGGTCGCCAGCCATGTTTTCGGCCTGCCGGTCATCGACGGGGTCGCCTCCGTGGCCATCGGGGTGGTGCTGGCCCTGACCGCCGGCTTCCTGGCCTTCGAGAGCCAGAGCCTGCTGACCGGCGAGGCCGCCGATCCCGCCACGCGGGCGGGCATCGCCGCCATCGCCCGCGCCGAGCCAGGCGTCGACGGGCTGAACGACCTGCGCACCATGCATTTCGGCCCCAATGAGATCCTGGTCGCCCTCAGCCTGGACTTCGACGACCGACTCAGCGCCGGAGAGGTCGAGGCCACGGTGGCGCGGCTGGAGCACCGCATCCGCGCCGCCCACCCCCAGGCCGGCCGCATCTATGTCGAGGCCCAGAGCCTGGCCAGCCATGCGGCGGTCCGCGCGGCGGTCATGGCGGGGGGCGGCCCCGGCGCCCTGGTGTCCGACGTGCCGGGGGGTGCGACCATGACGCCACGCACGACCGCTTGATGCAACCTCACGGCCCCGTTACCGCTAATGCTCACCATCACATCCTGGAACCCCGATGCTTGACAGCATAATCCCGCTCCTTAGCGATCCGGCCGCCTGGGCGGCCCTCATCACCCTGGTGGTCATGGAGGTGGTGCTGGGGATCGACAACCTGATCTTCATCTCCATCCTGTCCAACAAGCTCCCGCCCGAGCATCGCCAGCGCACGCGTCGCATCGGCATCGGCCTGGCCCTGATCATGCGTCTGGCGCTGCTGGCCGCCATCGGCTGGATCGTCGGCCTGACGGCGCCGGTCTTCGACCTGGGCCTCCACGGAGAGACCTTCGACACCGCCTTCTCCTGGCGCGACCTGATCCTGATCGCCGGGGGCCTGTTCCTGGTGTGGAAGGCGACCAAGGAGATCCACCACGCCGTCGACACCACCCCCTCGAACGACATGCTGGAGAAGGACAAGAAGGACGTCGTCATCAACAACGTCGGCGCGGCCATCGTCCAGATCATCCTGCTGGACCTGGTGTTCTCGGTCGACTCCATCCTGACAGCCGTGGGCATGACCGATCACGTGCCGATCATGATGGTCGCCGTCATCATCGCTGTGGCCGTCATGCTGCTGGCCTCGGACCCCCTGGCCGACTTCATCGACAAGAACCCGACCGTGGTCATGCTGGCCCTGGGCTTCCTGCTGATGATCGGCATGGTGCTGATCGCCGACGGCTTCGGCGTCCACGTGCCCAAGGGCTACATCTACGCCGCCATGGCCTTCTCGGCCCTGGTCGAGGGGCTGAACATGTGGGCGCGCGCCGCCCAGATCAGGAAGAACCAGGCCGAGGAAGCCGCCCAGGCCGCCCTCAACCGGGCCGAGACCGCCGAACCGGGCGTCTGACCCCAGCCCCCCGGCTGAACGACGAAGCGCCGCGGTGAGAGCCGCGGCGCTTTTTTCATGCCTTTGCCGCTCATCCCGGCGGACGCCGGGATCCAGTGCTTTGGCTTCAAACGCGAGTTTGGTCGGGACGCTGCTTTCCACGCGTCGTGCAGCGACTCTTACTGGATCCCGGCGTCCGCCGGGATGAGCGGGAGAAAGGGAAGCGCTCAAGCAGCGAGCCGCCGCGCGGCGAGCGATAGCGCCTCTTACAGAAAACTATAAGGATCCACGTCCACGGTCAGCCGCACAGAGGCCGGGACCTTCACCCGCGCCAGCCAGGCGCGCAGGAAGGCCTGGAGGTTCACGTCGCGATCGGCCCGCACCAGCAGCCGCTTCCTCCGCCGCCCGCGCACCAGGGCCAGGGGCGCGTCGGCGGGACCATAGACCTCCAGCCGCTCGGCGTTGGGGATGGCCTCGGCCAGGTCGCGGGCGACCTTCTCGACCGCCATGGCGTTCTCGCTGGACAGGATCAGCGCCGCCAGGCGGCCGTGCGGCGGCAGGGAGGCGGCCTCGCGCTCGGCCATCTCGGCCTCGACGAAGGCGTCGCGGTCGCCCGCCGCCAGGGCCTGCAGCACCGGATGCTCGGGCGTCCAGGTCTGCAGCAGGGCGCGGCCCGGCTTGTCCGCCCGCCCGGCCCGGCCCGTGGCCTGGGCCAGCAGCTGATAGGTGCGCTCGGCCGCGCGCAGGTCGCCGCCGCGCAGGCCCAGGTCAGCGTCCACCACGCCCACGAGCGTCAGACGCGGGAAGTTGTGGCCTTTCGCCGCAGCCTGGGTGGCGACCAGAATGTCGATCTCGCCGTCGGCCATGGATTGGATCAGGGCGCGGGCCGACTTGCCGTCCGGCACGGTGTCCGAGCTGAAGACGGCGGTGCGCGCCTGCGGGAAGAGCTGGCGCACCTCCTCCTCGACCCGCTCGACCCCCGGCCCGACCGGCACAAGCGAGTCCTCGGCGCCGCACGAGGGACAGGCCTTGGGCTTGGGCATGGAGAAGCCGGTCAGATGGCAGACCAGCCGCCCGGTGTAGCGATGCTCGACCAGCCAGGAATCCGTATCCGGCGCCGTCAGCCGATGCCCGCAGGCGCGGCACAGCACCACCGGCGCATAGCCGCGCCGATTGAGGAACAGCAGGCTCTGTTCCCCCCGCGCCAGCGTCTCGCCGATGGCTTCGCGTAAAGGTGCGGACAGCCAGGTCTGCGGGTCCGGCGGGCATTCACGCAGGTCGATCAGGCCGATCTGCGGCAGGACCGCTGCGCCGTGCCGCGCCGCCAGCTTCAGCCAGCGATACCGCCCCTGATGGGCGTTCCACAGGGTCTCCAGCGACGGGGTGGCCGAGGCCAGGACCACCGTCGCCCCCTCGATCCGCGCCCGCGCAACGGCCAGGTCGCGGCCGTGATAGACCAGCCCCTCCTCCTGTTTGAACGAGCCGTCATGCTCCTCGTCCACCACGATCAGCTTGAGGTTGGCGTAGGGCAGGAACAGGGCCGAGCGCGCGCCGACGACGATGTTGCAGCGGCCGGAGACCACCGCCTCCCACGCCTGTCGCCGGCGCGGCGGGGCGACGCCGGAATGCCATTCGGCGGGGGCGACGCCGAAGCGGGCGGTGATGCGCTCGATCACCGCCTGGGTCAGGGCGATCTCGGGCAGCAGGATCAGCGCCTGCGCCGTCGGATCGGCCCGCAGCGCCCGCGCCGCCGCCTCCAGATAGGCCTCCGTCTTGCCCGAGCCCGTCACCCCGTCCAGCAGGAAGGGGGCGAAGCCGCCCGCCGCCACAGCGTCCGCAATGGCCGCCGCCGAGGCCGCCTGATCCGGGTTCAGGGTCGCGGGCGCATGGTCGGGATCGGGCGGGTCGAAGGCGGCGACCGCCTCGACCTCGAACGGCTCCAGCACCCCTTCATCGACCAGTCCCTTGACCACGCCGGACGAGACGCCCGCCGCCCGCGCCAGATCGGGGCCGGGCATGGATCGTTGGCCCAGGGCCTCCAGCACCGCCGTGCGCGCCGCCGTCGGGCGGGCGGGACTGCGGCCCTCGACACGCCGCACCCGCCGCTCGGGCCGGGGCCGGGGCGCGCGCAGGCCCTTCAGCGCCGTCGCCGCCATCTCGCCGGGCGGACTCAGCGTCCAGCGCGCCGCCCATTCGACGAAGTCCAGCGTGCGTTCCGGCAGGCGCGGATCGGCCAGCACCTGCTCGACCGCCTTGAGCTTGCGGTTGGAGCCGGTCGTTTCGAACACCTCGGCGACCACGCCCCGGATCAGGCGCGGCCCCAGCGGCACGGCGACCTGATCGCCGCGTGCGACCGCCAGTTCCTCGGGAACCGCGTAATCGAAAGCTTCCGGCACCGGCAGGGGGATGAGGACGGAGGCGACCTTCACGCGGCTTCTCCTCCCCATTTCATGGGGAGGTGGCGCGGTCGCGCAGCGGCCGTGACGGAGGGGCTGCTTGGTTCTGCTGACAGAGGCCCCTCCACCACTACGTGGTCCCCCTCCCCATGAAATGGGGAGGAAAAGGGGAGTCGCCCTTCGCGTTGGTCAGGGTTAGAACTCTTCCCCATGAAACTCTTTCTCGACACCGCCGACGTCGCCGTCATCAAGGACCTGCTGCCCACCGGGATGGTGGACGGCGTCACCACCAATCCTAGCCTGATCGCCAAGTCGGGTCGCAACATCGCCGAGGTCATCGCCGAAATCTGCGCCCTGGTCGAGGGGCCGATCTCGGCCGAGGCCGTGGCCACCGACTTCGAGACCATGGTCAAGGAAGGCGACAAGCTGGCCGCCATCGCCCCCAACGTCGTGGTCAAGCTGCCCCTGACCTGGGACGGGCTGCGCGCCACGCGGGCCTTCGCCGACAAGGGGATCAAGACCAACGTCACCCTCTGCTTCTCGGCCGCCCAGGCCATGCTGGCGGCCAAGGCCGGCGCGACCTTCATCTCGCCCTTCGTCGGCCGCCTGGAAGACGTCGGCGCGGACGGCGTGGGCCTGCTGGAGGAGATCCGCACCCTCTACGACATCCACGACTTCGACACCGAGATCCTGGCCGCGTCCCTGCGCAATCCCGACCATGTGACGGCCGCCGCCCTGGCCGGCGCCGACGCCGCCACCCTGCCGACCGACGTTTTCAAAGCCTTGGTCAAGCACCCGTTAACCGACAAGGGGTTGGATGCCTTCCTGGCCGACTGGGGCAAGACCGGTCAGTCCATCTTGTAATTTTTCAGACCCGGAAAGAGGTCCTGCTTGAGCACTTCCCTGGACCTCTCTTCCGACCCCGCGGCGTCTAGCCTGCATTGGCCCGAGGTGCGCGCCTGGCTGGGCGCCCACGCCGACTTCCTGCTGGACGACCGGGCTCTGCTGGAAGAGCTGGGCCTGGCCGCCACGGGGCGCAACGTCGTCGACTTCGGCCGCGCCGCCCTGGCCCGGCTCGAGGCCGTCGCCCAGCGCGAGGCCGGGGCGCGCCGGCTGATCGAAGAGATTGCCCGCGCCAACTTCGCCGCCCAGACCCAGACCCACGTCGCCGCCCTGGACCTGATGGAGGCCCAGACCCACGCCGAACTGGCCCGCCATCTCGACGCGGTGTCCCAGGGCCGCTTCGGCCTGGCCGGCGCCGCCGTCGCCGTCGAGAAGCCCGGCGCCGTCCCCTTCGGCTGGAAGGCGCTGGAGGCGGGCCGCGTCGACGCCCTGCTGGGCGAGGACGGCCTGCACTGGCTCGGCCCCAACTTCACCGGCCTCAACCTGTTCGGCCCGGCCGAGGGCGAGGTCGCCTCGGTGGCCCTGGTGCGCATGAGCCTGCACGCTCCGGGCGAGGACGCGCCGCGCTCGGCCCTGTGCGCCTTCGGCTCGGCCGAGGACGACGGCTTCACTCCCGCCATGGGCTGCGAACTGGTGGCCTTCGTCGCCCGCGTCGTCGAACGCATGGCCGGACGATGGCCGCTGCAGGCCTGACCGCCGCCGCCCTGACGGCGCAGGAGGCCCTGGCCGCCTGGCTGGAGCACCTGGCCCACGAACGCCGCCTGTCGCCGCGCACGCTTGAAGCCTACGGCCACGTGGGCCGGCTCTATCTGGCCTTCCTCGAGCGCCATCGCGGCGAGGCTCAGAGCGCGGCCGACATGGGGACCGTCGCGGCGGCCGAGATCCGCGCCCACCTGGCCGAGCGTCGAACCGGCGAGCGCACTTTGAACGCGCGCTCGCTCAGCCAGACCCTGGCCGCCATCCGCGGCTTCCACGCCTTCCTCGACCGACGCCTGGGGGTGGCGGCGCCGCAGCTGGCGCTGGTGCGAGGGCCGAAGGTCAAGGCCTCCCTGCCCCGACCCGTCAGCGAGGATCAGGCGAAGGGCCTGCTGCACGAGCCCGAGGCCGATCCCGACCTGGAGCCATGGGAGGCCGCGCGCGACCGCGCCGTCCTGACCCTGCTCTACGGCTGCGGCCTGCGGATTTCCGAAGCCCTGTCGCTGAAACGGTCAGACGCCCCCCTGCCCGACTCCCTGCGCATCACCGGCAAGGGCGGCAAGACGCGGCTGGTCCCCGTCCTGCCCCAGGTGCGCGCGGCGACGGACGCCTATCTGGCGACCCAGCCCTTCGTGATCGACGCCGATCAGGCCCTGTTCCGGGCGCGGCGCGGCGGGCCGCTCAGTTCGCGCCATGTGCAGGCGACGGTCCAGCGGCTGCGCGGACGGCTCGGCCTGCCCGCCTCCGCGACGCCCCACGCGCTGAGGCATAGCTTCGCCACCCACCTGCTGGGGGCGGGGGCCGACCTGCGTTCGATCCAGGAACTGCTGGGCCACGCCAGCCTGTCGACGACGCAGAAATACACCCAGGTCGACGCCGCCCGCCTGCTGGCCGCCTACGCCCAGGCCCACCCGCGCGGCTGACCATCGATCGACGGACTTTTCAGCGCCCCGAAAAGGCGCCAGAAATCATGCGGGGATAGGTCGCGGAACGGGAGTTCACGCGCGTGCGCAGGCCGACCCTCGTCCCGGCGTCCGATGGTCCCGCCCGGCGGCCCAGCCGCCGCGCAGCCCTGGCCCTGCTGACGCAGACAGGGCTCCTGCTCGGGCTGCCGGCCTGGGCGCAACAGCCGCCGGACCAGGTTCCCCCTCCGGCTCCGACACCCTCGGACGTCGAGGCCCGCCTGCTCGAAAACCTTCTGACCCGCATGGGCGCGGAGGTCGACCTGGGCGGACGCAGGGCCCTGTTCGTCATCGACACGGGAGCCGAGCGCAGCGCCGTCTCCGACCGTCTGGCCCGGGACCTGGCCCTTGAGCCCGGCCCCCCGGTTCTGGTGCATGGCATCACCGCCGCCGAGATGGTCCCGACCGTGCGCGTCCCGCGCCTGGCCTTTTCCGGCCGTCGCTTCACCGACCTGGTCCTGCCGGTCTTTCCCAGCGCGCTTCTGGGCGCCGACGGCCTGCTGGGACTGGACGTGCTGTCACGCTTTCGCCTGACGCTGGACCTGCGCCGCCGCCGCGTCATGCTGGCCGCCTCGGGAGCCGACGTGGTGCAGCGCGGCATCGCCTTCGGCGGCGCCAGCCGGTTGCCCACATACGTCACCCCCATACGCTCGGGACGGTTCAGCCAGCTGATCCTGACCCATGTCATGGCCGACGGGGTGGAGACGGTCGCCTTCGTCGACAGCGGCGCCCAGTATTCCATCGGCAACCAGGCGCTGATGCGGGCGCTGGACGCACGCCTGGGCCCGGTCGAGCGGCCGACGCTGCGCGTCTACGGGGTGATCGGCCAGTCGCTGCTGGTGCGCTCGGGCCAGCTGGCCAACCTGCGCCTGGCGCGGCGCGATCTGGGGCCCACGCCCCTGCTGTTCGGCGACCTGCACGCCTTCCGCATCCTCGACCTGATCGAGCGGCCGGCCCTGCTGCTGGGCGCCGACGTCCTGACGCGGTTCAGCCGCGTGACGCTGGACTATGGCCGAGGCCGCATCGCCTTCGAGGGGCTGATCCGCCGCCCCCCGCCCGCGCCGCAGTCCCCTCCGATCAGATCGCCCTGACCGCCCCGCCGTCCACGCGGATCAGGGAGCCGGTGACATAGCCCGCCCGCGGGCTGGCCAGGAAGGCGGCCACGGCGCCGAACTCCTCGGGCGCGCCGATGCGGCCGGTGGGGATGGACTTCACCGACTCGGCGCGGGCCTCGGCAGGCTCGACGCCCGTGGCGGCGGCGCGAGCGGCGTCCAGCCGCGCGATGCGCGGGGTGTCGATGCGGCCGGGCAGCAGGGTGTTGACCGTCACCCCGTTGGCCGCGACCTCGCCCGCCAGGGTCTTGGCCCAGGCCGCCACGGAGGCCCTCAGGGTGTTGGACACGCCCAGCGTCCCGATCGGCTCGATCACGGAGGTGGAGGCGACGTTCAGCACGCGCCCCCAGCCCATGGCCCGCATCCCCGGCAGCACCCGGTCCGTCAGGCGGAAGACCGACAGCACCATGGCCTCGAATTGTTCGCGCCACAGCGCCGGATCCAGCCCCGCCACGCCCGACGGCGGCGGCCCGCCGGTGTTGTTCAGCAGAATCTGGATCGGCCCGCCCAGGGCCGCCTCGGCGGCGTCCACCGCCCTCAGCAGTCCCTCGTGATCGGCCAGGTCGGCGGGGGCGATCACCGCCTTGCCCGGCCCCATGGCGTTCAGTTCGTCGGCCACGGCCTGCAGCTTGCTCGCGTCGCGCGACAGCAGGGCCACGTGCGCCCCCTCGGCCACGAGCGCCGTCGCCACGGCCCGGCCCAGGCCGCTGGAGCCGCCGCAGATCAGGGCGCGCTTGCCGGTGAGTTGAAGGTCCATGTCGATCATTCCATGCTGTCAGGTCTCGCCGGTCCACATAGGGGCTGACGTCGCGGTTGCGAGGCCTCAGCGTGCCGTCCTGGGCGCGCCCTTCGTCCATTGCAGGACGACCTCGCACAGCAGGATCGGCGTGACCCAGAACAGCCAGACCGCCGCCGTCACCCCCTCCAGGCCGAGGTAGCCGAAAGGCGACGCCGTCTGCGCCAATCGGCACCCGACAAAGGTCCAGCTGACCACATAGGTGCGGATCGCCCATTCCTGGTGACTGTCGAAACGGCGATTGCGCGCCGCCCGCCCGGCCATCGCCGCAAAGACCAGCCAGACGACGGCCAGGGCGGCGGTCGTCACCCCCAGGCTGCGCGGCTCGTGCTGCGGATCGAGCGACAGCCACAGGGCCGTCAGGGCCCCGACGCCGCCGCCGGTCAGATAGACATAGGCGACCGCCCTGTGCAGCCGCATCCGCCGCCTGCGCCAGCCGAGGAACAGGGCCGCGCCCCCCGCCGCCAGCATGGCCGTGCCGCCCAGAGCATGAGCATACAGCAGGCCGAAGTGGAGCAGGTGCTCGCCAAGGGCGCGGAACGACAGCACCGGCCAGGCGTGAACCCGCCATATCCAGGCCGAGGACGCCAGGGCGGCCACGAACAGGGCCGGGAGAATCCAAGCCTTTCGCGAACGCAGGATGAGAGGGTCTGTCGACATCGCCGCTGCCTCTTCGTTCACCCTCGCACAACAAGGATCGGCCAGCAACCGAAGCCGGGATCCGGTCGGCCGCCGCCGGTCAGGCTGCGGGCGTTGCAAATCAATTTGATTTGCAATTCAAATTAAATACCAATACCCATCGATCTATGATCGACATGTCCCCTGACCGCGCGCGGTTCGGCGTCACCTTCTCCCTACTGGCGCGGCGCTGGCGCAGGCTGATCGAGGCGCATCTGGCCGCGACGGGCCTGACCGACGCCACCTGGGTTCCGCTGGTTCACCTCGACGCCACGGGCGGCGGCCTGGCGCAGAAGGATCTCGCCGCCCTGGTCGGCGTCGACGGCTCCAGCCTGGTGCGGGTGCTCGACATTCTCGAGCGCGACGGCCTGATCGAGCGGCGCCGCGACGCCAGCGACGGACGCGCCCGGCTGATCCATCTGACACGAGACGGCGAGCAGCGCGTCGCCCGGATTCAGGGCGCCCTGCGGACGGCGGAGGAGGCCATGCTGGTCGACCTGTCGGACGCCGACCTCGGCGTCATGCTCGGGCATTTCCACGCCATCGAGCGGCGCATGGCGGAACGCGAACAGGGGGAAGGGCGGTCGTCTTGACCTCGCCGCAACTCCAGCCCGCGCGGACACGGCGAAGGGACGCCGCCCGCCTGCTGCTGCATCCCGAACAGTTCAAGGACAGCCTGAGCCTGACGCGCCAGGCGTCGCTCCGCAATGCGACGCTGGCGGGGTTCCAGGCCGCCCTGACCGTCGCCGTCGCCCTGCCCCTCGTCGTGCTGTCGCCGTGGGCGCAACTGATCGGCTTCGCCTCGCTCGGCGCGCTCGTCGCCCTCTTCGGCCGCTTCGCGCCGGCCGGGCGCCGCCAGAGCATCGTGCTGCAATGCGGCCTGCTCCAGACGGCGGCGGTCCTGCTGATGTCGCTCGCCGCCTGGCTGGGCGCGTCGCAGGGGCTTCAGCTGATCCTGCTCGCCCTCTGGTGCGGCGTCGCCCTGTTCGTCAGCATCGCCGGCCGGTTCGGCGCGCCGGGAGCCCTGATCTTCGTCTTCGCCGCCAGCGCGGCCATGGCGCCCGAACTCACCCTGGGCCAGGTCGTCGAACGAAGCGCGGCCACGGCGATCGTCGCCGCCCTGGCCTGGCTGATCTGCCTGGCGACGGAAGCCGTCCGCCATGCGCCGCCGCCCGCGCGCGACACGCCCGAAGACCCCCTGCCGCCGCTCAGGAGCCGCCTGATCGCGGCCGCCCGCACCGTGGCCGGCGCGGCCCTGGCCATCGGGGCCAGCCTGGTCCTCGACGGCCAGCATCCGGCCTGGGCCGCCATGGGGGCCCTGGCGGTCATGCAGGGCCCTCAGTTGCACATCGTCATGAACCGCGCCCTGCAGCGCATGGGCGGGACCGTGATCGGCGCCCTGCTGGCCTGGCTGCTGCTTCTGCAGGACCCGTCCGTCTGGATTCTGATCGCGGCGCTGGCCGCGCTTCAGCTGCTCACCGAGATGGTGATCGGCGTCAACTACGCCCTGGGTCAGGTGCTGGTGACGCCGATGGCCCTGCTGATGACCTATCTGGGCGCGGGCCGCGCGGTCGGTCCCGACATGGCCTCGGACCGCATCCTGGAGACCCTGATCGGGGTGGCCGTGGGCGTCGTCCTGTCCGTGGCCTTTTCGTCGGCGGATGAGCGAACCCATCTGGCGCGGCGCCGAGTCCGCACCGATTGACCCGCCTTAACAAAAACGGCGCGCCCCGTGCGGAGCGCGCCGTTCTGATTTCGGACTAACCGAAGAAGCTTAGGCTTGCATGGTCCAGCCTTCGACGCCCATAGCCGCCTGGCGGACGGCTTCGGAGCGGGTCGGGTGCGGGTGGCAGGTGCGGGCGATGTCCTCGGACGAGCCGCCGAAGGCCATGGTCATGCAGGCCTCGCCGATCAGCTCGCCGGCCTGCGGGCCGTAGATGTGGACGCCCAGGACCTTGTCGGTCGCGGCGTCGGCCAGGACCTTCACGAAGCCGTCGGTCTCGTGGTTGATCTTGGCGCGGCTGTTGGCGGCGAAGGGGAACTTGCCCTTCTTGAAGTTGACGCCCGCGGCCTTCAGCGCCTCTTCGGTCTTGCCGACCCAGGCCACTTCCGGGCCGGTGTAGATGACCGACGGCACCAAGTCGTAGTCGACGTGGCCCGGCTTGCCCGCGATCAGTTCGATCACGGCCACGGCGTCTTCCTCGGCCTTGTGGGCCAGCATCGGGCCGTGCGTCACGTCGCCGATGACCCAGACGCCCGGCGCCGAGGTCTTGAAGTGGTCGTTGGCGATGAAGCCGCGCGCGTCCGGCGTGACGCCGACCGTCTCCAGCCCCAGGCCTTGCGTGTAGGGACGGCGGCCGATGGCGACCAGCACCACGTCGCCCTTCAGCGTCTCCGCCGCGCCGCCCTTGGCGGGTTCGAGGGTCAGCTCGACGCCGTCCTTGGACGTCTGGGCGCCGGTGACCTTGGTGCCCATGCGGAAGGTCATGCCCTGCTTGGTCAGGCCGCGCTGGAAGGCGGTGGCGACTTCGCCGTCCATGCCCGCGCCGACCTTGTCCAGGAACTCGACGACCGTGACCTGGGCGCCCAGACGGCGCCAGACCGAGCCGAGCTCGAGACCGATGACGCCCGCGCCGATGACGATCAGGTGCTTGGGCACCTTGGGCAGGAACAGGGCGCCGGTCGAGTCGATGACCTTGCCGTCCTCGAAGGCGACGCCCGGCAGCGGGGTCGGCTCGGAGCCCGTGGCGATGATGATGTTTTTGGTTTCGAGCGTGGTCTTGGCGCCGCCCTCGGCTTCGACCTCGACCTTGCCGGCGCCGGCGATGCGGCCGAAGCCCTTCACCACGTCGACCTTGTTCTTCTTCATCAGGAATTCGATGCCCTTGGTCAGGGCCTCGACGCTGTCGTCCTTGGCCTTGTGCATCTGGGCCAGGTTCAGCTTGGGCTTCACCTCGATGCCGATGCCGGCGAATTCGACGTTGGCGGCCTCATACAGCTCCGAAGCGTGCAGCAGGGCCTTGGACGGCATGCAGCCGACGTTCAGGCAGGTGCCGCCAAGCGTGGCGCGCTTCTCGACCAGGGCGGCCTTGAGGCCCAGTTGGCCGGCGCGGATGGCGGCGTTGTAGCCGCCCGGCCCGCCCCCGATGATCACCACGTCATAGGTCTGGGAAGCGGCGTCGGCCATGAGGTCCTCTGATCGGTCTGGCGCTGGATAAGGAAGGCGCTGGGAAGGAAGCGGCGCGGACACTAGCGCCGCTCCCGGCGGGGTCAACCGCCACGGCCCATATAGGCCCCGATCGCGCGCACGGCCATGCGGACGGAGACACAATGGGCGGAAAAGCGAAACGGGGCCCGATCTTGCGACCGGACCCCGTTTTCACCGCTTCGACTGGAGCGGGCGAGGCGATTCGAACGCCCGACCCTCACCTTGGCAAGGTGATGCTCTACCCCTGAGCTACGCCCGCACTCCGTTGGGAGCGATGTGTGTGCTCCCCGTCGAGGAGGGGGCGTATAGCGGACCTTCTTCGGATCGCGCAAGCCCCCTTTTTCGTTTTTCTTTCAAACCCTCGTTCGGACTTGTAGCGCGGATGCCGGGACGGCCTGTGACGCCCTTCGGAACCAGCCCTCGCAGCCGCCCCGGCCTCCTCCGCCACCCCCTCGGCCGTCATCCTCGGGCTTGACCCGAGGATGACGGCTCTATGGCGAACACGCGCGCGGGAGCCCGCTCAGGCAGCGAGCCGCCGCGCGGCGAGCGATAGCGGCCTTCCAGCCCCTCGCCTCAGCGCGGGGCGAGACGAATGGCCCCGTCCAGGCGGATGCATTCGCCGTTGATGTAGGTGTTCTCGGCCAGGTGCAGGGCCAGGGCGGCGTAGTCGGCGGGCGTGCCCAGGCGCTTGGGGAAGGGGATCATGGCGGCCAGGGCGTCCTGCACCTTCTGGTCCATGCCGGCCATCATCGGCGTCCACATGATGCCCGGCAGGATGGTGTTGACCCGCACGCCCTCGTTCATCAGGTCGCGCGCGATGGGCAGGGTCATCGAATAGACGCCGCCCTTGGAGGCCGAATAGGCCGCCTGGCCGATCTGGCCGTCCTGGGCCGCGACCGAGGCGGTGTTGACGATCAGGCCGCGCTCGCCGTCGGCCATGGGCTCCAGCGTGACCATGCCCGCCGCCGACTGCGACAGGACGCGGAAGGTGCCGAACAGGTTGATCGAGACGGTGCGCTCGAACTGGGCCATGTCGTGGGCGCGGATCTCGCCGGTGTCCTTCTTGCGGCTGACGGTCTTCTGGCCGGTGGCGATCCCGGCGCAGTTGACGGTCAGGCGCTCCTGGCCGTGGGCGGCGCGGGCCTTGGCGAAGCCGGCGGCCACGCTCTCGTCCGAGGTCACGTCGACCTTGCAGAAGACGCCGCCGATCTCCCGGGCGATGACCTCGCCGCGCTCCTCGTTCAGGTCGAACAGGGCGACCTTGACGCCCTTGGCCGCCAGGGCGCGCGCCGTGCCTTCGCCAAGGCCCGAGGCCCCGCCCGTCACCACCGCCGCGATCGAAGCGTCGAGTTTCATGGAAGTCGTCCCTATATTCGAATGAACCGAGTGCTCGTGCGAGGATTTAGCGGCCATGACCGCAAAGACCAACGGAATGTCGCCCGATGACGCCGTCAATCCCGAGACGGCCCTGGTTCCCGCCGTGCAGAAGGTGAACGAGATGCGCGTGCGCCGGGGCTTCTGGCCCAAGATGCGGCGCAACGCCGCCCGCATCCCCTTCGCCGGCCAGGCCCTGGCCGCCTGGTACGCGACCCAGGACCCCAAGACGCCGCTGGCGGCCAAGGGGATCATGCTGGGCGCCCTGGCCTATTTCGTCATGCCGGTGGACGCCATTCCCGACGTCTTCGCCGGCATCGGCTTCACCGACGACGCAGCCGTGATCGCGGCGGTGCTGGCGACCCTGGGCGCGCACCTGAAGCCGCGCCACCATGAGCAGGCGGCGCAGGCGCTGAAGCGGCTCCGGGAGGAGGAGGAGGAGGAGACGTAGGCCCTTCTCCCCTTGTGGGAGAAGGTGGCCCGTCAGGGCCGGATGAGGGGTCTCGCGACCTCGGATGAAGGCTGCGAGTTGATTGTCCCGCAACCCCTCATCCGTCTCGCTTCGCGAGCCACCTTCTCCCACAAGGGGAGAAGGGGCACGTCAATCCACCGTCACCACGATCTTGCCGACAGCCGTGCGGTCGCTCAGGGCCTGGATGGCCTCATGGGCGCGCTCCAGGGGGAAGGTGCGGCTGATGCGCGGCCGGATCTTGCCCTCGCGGTAGAGCTGCATCAGTTCGGCCATGTTGGCGGCGTGGGCGGCCGGATCGCGCGCGATGGCCGCGCCCCAGAAGACCCCGATCACCGATGCCGACTTCAGCAGGGTCAGGTTCAACGGCAGGGAGGGAATCCCCGCCGGGAAGCCGACGACCAGATAGCGGCCGTTCCAGTCCATGGCGCGCAGGGCCGGCTCGGCGTAGTCGCCGCCGACGCCGTCGAACACCACGTCCGCCCCGTCGCGGCCGGTCGCCAGCTTGAACTCGCCCGCCAGCGCCTTCTGAGCCGCCTTGTCCATCGGGCCGGAGGGGTAGATCAGGCCGTTGTCGGCGCCCAGGTCGAGGGCGAACTCGACCTTGTCGTTGGTCGAGGCGGCGGCGACCACGCGCGCGCCCATGGCCTTGCCCAGTTCGACGGCGGCGGCGCCGACGCCCCCCGCCGCGCCCAGGACCAGCAGGGTCTCGCCCGGCTGCAGGTTGGCCCGGTCCTTCAGGGCGTAATAGCTGGTGCCATAGGTCAGGATGAAGGCGGCCGCCGTCTCGAAGTCCATGCCGTCGGGCATGGGGATCAGGCTGTCGGCCCGCACCTTCAGCCGCTCGACCAGGCCGCCCCAGCCGGGCACGGCCACCACGCGGTCGCCGCGGAAGACGCCCTTCACCCCCTCGCCGACCGCGTCGACGACGCCCGCGACCTCCGCCCCCGGCGAGAAGGGGCGCTCCGGCTTGAACTGGTATTTGTCGGCGATGATCAGGGCGTCGGGGTAGTTGATGCCCACGGCCTTGACCTCGATCACCACCTCGCCCGGGCCGGGCGTGGGGTCCATCACCTCCTCGACGACCAGAGCCTCGGGACCGCCGGGCGTCTTGGACAGCACTGCACGCATGAAAGGCTCTTTCGGCATCCCCCGTCGGCCATGGCGCCGACATGACCGAGACGCTAATCAGGCCTCGGCCCGATGCAAAGAGGCCGAACGATTCTGAGGAGACGATCATGGCGAAACCCGCCCTCATCCTTCACGGCGGCGCCGGGGCCCGGCGCGAGCGCAACTACGACGCCGAAGTGGTGCAGATGCGCGCGGTCGTGGAGGCCATGAAGGCGCGGCTGGACGCCGGCGCCTCGGCCCTGGACGTGGCGGTCGAGGCGGTCGTCATGCTCGAGGATTCCGGCCTCTACGTCGCCGGGCGCGGCGCCTCGCCCAACCTGGCGGGCGACTATGAGCTGGACGCCAGTCTGATGGACGGCGCCACGGGCAAGGCCGGGGCGGTCGCCGCCCTGCAGGGCTTCCGCAACCCGGTCGTCGCCGCCCGCGCGGTGATGGACCGCACCCCCCACGTCATGCTGGCCGGCAGCGGCGCCGCCCGCTTCGCCGCCGAACAGGGGCTGGAGCGGGTCGAGGATCCGGCCGCCTGGTTCACCGGCGCCGGAAAGGGCGAGGACAATCATCCCCCGAGCATGCTGGGCCACGGCACCGTCGGCTGCTGCGTGCTGGACAGCCAGGGCCGCCTGGCCGCGGCCACCTCGACGGCGGGCGTCTTCGGCAAGATGCCGGGCCGCGTCGGCGATACGCCGATCCCCGCCGCCGGAACCTGGGCCGACGAGCACGCCGCCGTCTCCTGCACCGGCCAGGGCGAGTATTTCATCCGCGTGGCCGCCGCCGTGCGCACCGCCATCGGCGTAGCCGCGGGCCGGTCGCTGGCCGACGCCTCGCAGGACGCCATCGACCGCATCGGCGCCCTGGGCGGGGACGGCGGCCTGATCGCCCTGGACCGCGAGGGCAATATCGCCGCCCCCTACAACAGCCAGGGCATGAAGCGCGCCTGGCTGGCGACCGACGGGACCGTCGGGGTGGACGTGTTCGGGCGGTAAGGCCCCGCCGGGCCGCCGCGTTTCATTACATCTCCGTAAGGTGCGCGGCGGGTTTTCGCCCTGCTAGGCTTCGGCGGCCCGTGTCCGGCGGGCGTCGGAGACCTGCCGCATGAAGACCCGCCTGATCCTGACCGCCTGCGCCTCGGCCCTGCTGCTCGGCCTGCCCGCCGCCGCCCCCGCCTGGGCCAAGGCCCCCGCCGTCGCCACCGCCGCCGCTCAGGGCGGAGTCGAGGTGCCGCCGCTGGGCTTCCACAAGCGGGTGCTGGCCAACGGCATGGAGGTCTATACGGCGCGCGACGCCTCGACCTCGAACGTCACGGTCCAGGTCTGGTACCGCGTCGGCTCCAAGGACGATCCGGCGGGCCGCTCGGGCTTCGCCCACCTGTTCGAACACCTGCTGTTCAAGGCGACCAGGAACATGCCGTCGGAGACGTTCGACCGTCTGACCGAGGACGTCGGCGGCATGAACAACGCCTTCACCGCCGACGACGTGACCGCCTATTACGAGGTCGTCCCCGCCAACCACCTGCAGCGCATCCTCTTCGCCGAGGCCGACCGCATGGGCTCCCTGGTCGTCGACCAGCCGACCTTCGAGTCCGAGCGCGACGTGGTGAAGGAGGAATACCGCCAGCGCATCCTGGCCAGCCCCTACGGCCGTCTGTTCGGCCTGTTCGCGCCCGAGACCATCTATCAGGACCACCCCTATCGCCGTCCGGGCATCGGCTCGATCGAGGAGCTGGACGCCGCGACGCTGGACGACGTGCTGCGCTTCCACGCCACCTACTACCGGCCGGACAACGCCATGCTGATCGTGGCGGGCAATTTCGACCAGGCCCAGCTGGACGGCTGGATCGACCAGTATTTCGCCCCGCTGAAGCGCCCGGCCGCGCCCATGCCCGCCAACGACGTCAAGGAGCCCGAGCCGAGCGGCCCGCGCACCGCGACCTTCCATGCGCCCAACGTGCCCCTGCCCGCCGTGGTGCTGGCCTGGAACACCGTGGCCTATCGCGACGCCGACCGCGCGGCGCTGACGGTGCTGGACGGCATCCTGTCGACGGGCGAGTCCAGCCGCCTCTATCGCTCGCTCGTCTATGACAAGCAGATCGCCGTCTCGATCGGCTCCAACCCCGACTTCGCCCAGCAGGCGGGCAATCTGACCGCCTACGCCATCATGGCCAACGGCCAGTCGCCCGAGACCGGCCAGGCCGCGCTGGAGGCCGAGATCGCCCGCCTGCGCGACGCCCCCGTCACCGCCGCCGAACTGGCCGAGGCCAAGAACGAGCTGGTGGCCGACGCCCTGCGCGGCCGCGAGAGCATCGACGACCGCGCCACCACCCTGGGCATGGCCCTGATCATGACCGGCGACGCGACCGCCGCCGACCGCGAGATCGCCGAGATCCAGGCCGTCACCGCCGCCGACGTGCAGCGCGTGGCGCGCCGCTATCTGACGCCGCAGCGCCAGATCACCATCAACTACCTGCCCGCCGACGACGAGAACCCGGCCAGCGAGCAGACGAAGAACGTCGACGCCCCGGTGACGGTCGCCGCCCTGGCCCCGGCCGGTCCGATCGCGGTCCTGCTGCCCGAAGCCGAGCGCGCCCGCCTGCCCGAGCCGGGCGCCGAGGTGTCGCCCGCCACCCCGGCCATCGCCGACTTCCGCCTGGCGAACGGGATGCGCGTCCTGGTCGCTCCGACCGACGGCCTGCCCCTGGTCTCGGCGCGGCTGAATTTCGACGCCGGCTCGGCCCATGACCCGGCGGGCAAGCCGGGCACAGCCGCCATGACCGCCGCCCTGCTGACCCAGGGCACGGCGACGAAGTCCGCCCCCGAGATCGCCACCGCCATCGAGCAACTGGGCGCCAATGTCGGCGCGGGCTCGGGCGCCGACTTCACCAACGTCTACGCCAATGCGCCCAAGGACGTGTTCGGCCGCGCCCTGACTCTGATGGCCGACCTGGTGCGCCATCCGGCCTTCGCCCAGGAGGAGCTGGAGCGGCAGCAGTCCCAGACCCTGGACGGCCTGCGCGTGGCGCTGAGCCAGCCGGGCTCCATCGCCTCCCAGTCGGTCGGCCGCGTCATCTACGGCGACGCCCCCTACGCCGCGCCGGGCGGCGGCACCCTGACCAGCATTCCGGCCCTGACGCGGGAGGACGTGGCCGCCTTCCACGCCGCCCGCTATCGCCCGTCGCGGGCCACCCTCGTCTTCTCGGGCGCCGTGACCCCGGCCGAGGCGCGCCAGCTGGCGCAGGCGGCCTTCGGCGACTGGCGCGAGCCGGCCGCGCCCGCCCCCGCCGCCATCGACAAGGCGGGCCAAGCCCTGGCCCCGCGCGTCGTCGTCATCGACCAGCCGGGCGCCGGCCAGGCGGCGGTCGTCGCCGCCATCCGCGGCATCAGCCGCACCGACGCCGACTACTTCCCGCTGACGCTGGGCAACACCCTGCTGGGCGGCGGCTTCTCCTCGCGGCTGAACCAGGAGATCCGCATCAAGCGCGGCCTCAGCTACGGCGCCCGCTCCTCGGTGGGCGCCCTGCAGCAGACCGGGGTCTTCTCCGCCTCGACCCAGACCAAGAATGAATCGGCGACCGAGGTGGCCGACCTGATCCTGGCCGAGATCGCCAAGCTGGGAACCACCCAGGCGACCGAGGCCGAACTGGCTCCGCGCCGCGCGACCCTGATCGGCGGCTTCGGCCGCTCGCTGGAGACGGTGGACGGCCTGGGCGGCCTGGTCGCCAACCTGGCCCTCTACGACCTGCCGATGAGCGACCTGGCGGCCTACGCCGGGCGCGTCCGCGCGGTCACGCCGGAGCAGGTCGAGGCCGCCTTCGCCCGCCATCTGCCGACGGACCGTGCCAGCCTGGTGATCGTCGGCGACGCCTCGAAATTCATCGACGACCTGCGGGCGAAATATCCCAGCGTCGAGGTCATCCTCCTGACCGAGCTGAACCTGGACAGCGCGACGCTGAAGTAGGGCTGCTTGCCACGGGCTCCGATTTCCGGCCAAGCTGGAAATCGGAGAACCGCGCTATGCTGAAAACAGGACCCGCCGCCCTTCTGGCGGCCGGAACGATCTGGCTGACCTGGTCGCCTGTGCAGACGCTGTCGCCCGCGCCCGATCCGCTGGACGACGCCCTGACGCTGCTTCAGACCGATCCCGCTGCAGCCGTCGCCGCATTGGAACGGCTGGCGGACGGCGGTGATGTCGAAGCGACCGCTTCGTTGGCGACCGCACTCGAAATCACCGGAGGCGACCCTGAACGGTCAGAACACCTCTGGGCGCAAGCCCTCCAGGGCGGCTCGCAAAATGCGCGCCTGAACATCGGCATGCGGCGATTAACGAACGACGACCCTGCCGACGACGCGGAAGCCGTCGCCTGGCTCGAGGGCCTGGATGAGATGTACCAGCCCGTCGCGGCCTACCCCCTGGGCCGGGCCTATCTCTTCGGCGCGGGCGTCCAACGGGATCTGGAAAGGGGAACTCGGCTGATACAAACGGCCGTCAGGGCTGACCCAGGCAACTTCGACGCCCAATTCCTACTAGGACGCGCCTACCAGAACGGCTGGGGCGTGCCGGTCGACCGCGACGCCGCTCGCACTCACCTAACCCTTGCTGCGGACAGCGGCGACCCGCGCGCCCAATGGAATCTCGGCATGCTTCTGATAAGCGGCGGGGCCTCCTCCGATGTCGCGACGGCGTACCGCTATGTTCGCCAAGCCGCGGAACAGAATTTCGAAAGCGGCATGATCTCATTGGCGGTCATGCTGGCCAGGGGACAAGGCGTAGCTCCCGATGCCGCCGAGGCGCGCCTCTGGTATGCGCGCGCGGCGGAGGGCGGCTCGGCCCACGCCCTGCGCGGTCTCGGCATGATGATGCTGGTCGGCCAGGGCGGCGCCAGCGACCCAGTCAAGGGCGCGGCCTATGTAGAGCTGGCCGCTGAAGGCGGCGACGCCAACGCCGCGACCTTGCTGAGGCAGTTCGCCGAACCCCTGTCTCAGCTTCCCCGCGCCGACATCGACGCCGCCAAGGCGAAATGGCTCCGGGGTCACGGCGCGCCGCGCTAGGTTCCGTCACGTCGTCAGGCACACCACCTGGGCTACGCGCAGGTCGCGGCGCAGCCGGTCGGCGACGGCGCCGTAGTTCTGGGTCGTGACGGCCTGGCCGAGGGCCTGTTCGTCGGCGCGCTGCTGGGCGCCGACGGTCGGCACGAAGGTGTCGGGCGCCGTGGTGTAGATGCGGCCGCGCCGGGGCGACTCGGCGATGGTCACGCCCAGCACCCGCCCGCGCCGGTCCAGCACCGGCGCCCCGGACAGGCCCGACAGCGTGCCCTTCAGGCCCTTGGTCCGCCCGGCCTCGGCCCAGGCCAGCACCGGCTCGTCATAGGAGCGATGGCCGCGGATGCGCAGGGTCTCGCGGCCGATCAGGCGCGACGCCACCTCGCCGGGCCGACCTTGCGGAAAGCCGGGATGGAAGGCGCGCTGGCCCTTGTAGAGCGGCGCCTGGGAGGCGATCGGCAGGGCGGGCGGCCCCCCGTCGGTCAGCAGCAGGGCGACGTCCGCCCGCGCGGCCAGGCGCACGTCGGCGGCCAGGGCGCGGGTCTTGTCGATCACCAGGGCCGGCTTACGGCAGCCCTCGACCACGTGGCGCGCGGTAATCCAGCGGCCGTCGCCGGCGATGGAGAAGGCCGTGCCCGACACCGGCTGGAAGTCGTCCGGCGCCGCCACGGTGACGGAAGGGTCGAAGGGCGTGATCGGCCCGAGCAAGGGCCCCGCCGTCTCGTCATCATGCAGGTCGTGGGGGGCGTCGGCCCGTTCGCCCCGGCTCAGGGACGCCGCCAGGATGACGCCGATCACCGCGGCGTAGATCATCCAGTCCGGCAGGTGGGGAAAGCGCAAGGCGGCCCCCTCAGCCCGTCAGGGCCGCGGCCAGGATCAGGGCGGTGGACAGCTTGGCCCCGGCCAGGACCACGGCGGCGGGCGCCTCGCCCTTCTCGATGCGTTGCGGCAGGCCGGTCAGCAGCAGGTCGACGACGCGGAAGGCCAGCAGTTGCAGCACCACCGTCGCCACGCCCCAGATGGCGATGTCGCGGATCGAGGTGGCCACGGACAGCGACACCGCCAGCGGGATGGCCAGACCGAGCAGCACCCCGGCGAAGGCGATCGCGGCGGCGAGGTTGCCCTGGCGGATCAGGGCGATCTCGCGCCACGGCGTCAGCAGGGCATAGACGGCGGCCCCGACGCCCAGCAGGCCGAAGGTGACCAGCAGGTGCAGCATCAGGATGGGAAAGCCCGTCGCAAAGGCCTGGAGCTCAGGGGTGGACAGCACGCCCGGCAGCGACGAGGTCTCCATGACGACGAACCCAAGCCTCCCAGCCTGAAGGGAACGAAAGCAAAACACCCAATGCCCGAAGGCTTGGCCGTCGCGCTAGGGCGCCGCGGCCACAGTCGGCGGACAAAGCGAGGGGCGACGCCCGCGCTCAGGCGGCGTCGGCCTCGCCTTCGGCCTCCTCGCGCTCGGCCTTGAGCCGGGCCGAGGCGCGCAGCTTCTCGCTTTCGGACTTCAGCTGGCCGCAGGCAGCCAGGATGTCGCGGCCGCGCGGGGTGCGGATGGGCGAGGCGTAGCCGGCCTTGTTCAGGATGGCGGCGAAGGTCTCGATCGTCTTCCAGTCCGAGCACTGATAGTCGGTGCCGGGCCAGGGGTTGAACGGGATCAGGTTCACCTTGGACGGAATGCCCTCGATCAGCTTGACCAGGGCGCGCGCCTCGGCCGGGCTGTCGTTGACGCCCTTCAGCATGACGTATTCGAACGTCACCCGGCGCGCGTTGGAAAGGCCGGGATAGGCGCGGATGGCGGCCATCAGCTGATCCAGCGGATACTTCTTGTTCAGCGGCACCAGCTGGTCGCGCAAGGGATCGTTGGTGGCGTGCAGGCTGATGGCCAGCATGGCCGCCGTCCGCTCGCCCAGGGCGTTCAGCTGCGGCACGACGCCCGAGGTCGACACGGTGATCCGGCGCCGCGACAGGGCGATGCCCTCGTTGTCGGAGATGATGTCGATGGCGTTGGCGACGTGGTCGAGATTGTAGAGCGGCTCGCCCATGCCCATGAAGACGATGTTGGACAGGCGGCGGTCTTCCTTGGGCGAGGGCCACTCGTCCAGGTCGTCGCGCGCCACCTGGACCTGGGCCACGATCTCGGCCGTGGTCAGGTTGCGGACCAGCTTCTGCGTCCCCGTGTGGCAGAAGGTGCAGTTCAGGGTGCAGCCGACCTGGGACGAGACGCACAGGGCGCCGGCGCGGCCGACGTCCGGGATGTAGACGGTCTCGATCTCGATGCCCGGCGCCGTGCGGATCAGCCATTTGCGCGTGCCGTCCTTGGACACCTGGCGCTCGACGATCTCGGGGCGGGCCAGGGTAAAGGCTTCGGCCAGTTTCGCGCGCGTGTCCTTGGCCACGTCGCTCATCAGGGCGAAGTCGGTCACGCCGTAGTGGTGGATCCAGCGCCACACCTGGGAGGCGCGCATCCTGGCCTTCTCCGGCGGGCAGATTTCGGCGTCGATCAGAGCCTGGCGCAGTTCCTCGCGCGTCAGACCGCTGAGGTTGACGGGCGTCTTGACCGAAGCGCTGGCGCGCGAAAGATCGAGCGTGATGCTCAAGGGCGGATGTCCTGCGGCGATGGGGCGAGGGGCGGCGTCTAGCACAGATGGGGGCGCTTGTCGCCTTTGACCAGGCGAGCGGGCCCGCGGGGGTTGATCGACGCAGGCCGGGCGGCTAGAGGGGCGGCCGTTGGGGAGTAGCTTCCGGCATATCCCAGCCGGGATCGCGTCAACATGCTTGCTCCGTCGCGGGGCATGGCGCGATCAGCGGATCACCTCCGCCTAGCGAGACCAGCATGCTGCACCCGCGGGGCCGGCCCGTGCGTGGAGCGTGCTGTCATGCGTCCGGCCGAGAGTGTTTTTCCATAATGTCCCCCATCGCCATCGCCATCCTGTCCGTCAGCATGTCCGCCGACGCCTTCGCCGCCGCCATCGGCCGCGGCGCCCAGCATCGCCCCACCCTGCCCCAGGCTCTGCGCTCGGGCCTGGTCTTCGGGGTCATCGAGGCCATCACCCCCCTGATCGGCTTCGCCTTGGGCGTGGCCGCCGCCGCCTTCGTCCAGGCCATCGACCACTGGATCGCCTTCGGCCTGCTGGGCGCGGTCGGCGGCAAGATGATCTGGGAGGCGCTGAAGCGCGACGAGGAAGCCGAGGGCGAGGACGCCCCGAGCGGCGGCAAGGCGGCGTCGCGTGGCCTGGTCGCCCTGGTCGCCACCGCCGTCGGCACCTCCATCGACGCGGGCGCGGTCGGCGTCGGCCTGGCGCTGCTGGACGCCAACATCTGGCTCATCGCCGCCTGCATCGGGGCCACCACCTTCGCCCTGGCGACGTTGGGCCTGCTGATCGGCAAGGCGGTCGGGTCGCGCCTGGGCAAGATCGTCGAACTGGTCGGCGGCGTCGCCCTGATCGCCCTGGGCCTGAAAATCCTGCTGGAGCATCTGGGCTTTCTGGCCGTCTGATCCTCGCCCGCCCGGCCTCACCCTTGTCAGGCGCGGCGCGGCGGCGGAACGTCGCCGCCGACCGACCGTTTCAGCCGTCCAAGGAGACCTTCCATGCGCGCCCCCCTCGCCGTCATCATCGCTTTCGCCGCCCCTCTGGGCCTGACCGCCTGCGCCACCGGCCGCACCCCGCCCACCTACCAGCAGGAGTTGGACCAGCTGCAGGCCGAATGCACGGCGCGCGGCGGCATACTGGCGCCCACCGGGCACGAGACCGGCCGCCCCCAGACGGAATTTGTCTGCAAGATCACGGGCGGCGCCTCGCGCATCCCCCAATACTGATCGGTCCCGCCCTGACGGCCCGTCTCTCGGCCGGCTTCAGCCGGGCTTGACCTCGATCCGGTGCGCCCTGGAGCGGGCGCGCTCGCTCTTGGGGATCTCGATGTCCAGCACCCCGTTCTTGATGCGGGCCTCGACCCGGTCGGCGTCGACCTCCTGATCGAAGGGGATGCGCCGCTCGAAGCGGCCGTAGGCGCGCTCGGTGTAGCAGCGGTCGCCGCTGGCGGCGCTGCGTTCGTCGCGGCGCTCGCCTTGCAGCGTCAGCACATTGTCGTTCAGGTCGATCTGCAGGTCCTTCTGCTCCACCCCAGCCAGGTCGGCGGTGACGTGATAGGCCTTGTCGGTCTCGCGCAGCTCCAGGCTGGGCCAGACGACGGCGGACCAGGGCTTCATGCTCTCGGCCGCGAAGGAACGCGCCTCCGGCAGACGCCAGAAGTCGCCGGCCAGGCGCTCCAGCTCGCGTCGCATCGAGGCGAAGGGGTCCCGCTCGAACGCCCCCGGCGTCAGCGAGCGTTGCGGGGTGAGGCTTTGATCAGGCATGGCGGCTTCCTTCATGACAATGCGCCCCCCCCAACTCAAACCGCCTGCGCCGGGCCGGGTTTCCCCGCCGCGTCAAAAACGACGGCCGCCCGCGCCTAGAGCCCCTTGGCTGGCCCGTCCCGTTCGTCCGGCTCGCCGTCCGCGTCACGGTCCGTCGGTCGCCGCCGATCGCCGGTGACGGCGCGGTCGACCCCGGTGAGGATGACCGCCAGCATCAAGGCTCCAATGGCGACGAGAACGAACGGCATGGCCCGACAACGGACCGGACCGTCTTCGGTTCAGGCGCGGGCCTGGAGAAACGGATGCGCGAGCAGGGCAGTAGCCGGACGCCGGCGGGCTCGTTAGAAGCCCTCTATGAAAGTAGCGATTTTCGGCTCTTGCGTGACGCGTGACGCTTTCGGTTTCACCGGGCGCGACAGCGACGTCCTCACCTATGTCGCGCGTCAAACCATCAGGGCCGCGGTGTCTCCCCGCGACAACTCTGTCGAGCTTGCCCTTTCACACCTTCAGCCGGAAGGGTTCGACATCCGCGCGATGCTGGCCGCCACGCGCAAACAGTCGTTTGCGATGCTTGCGGCAAGCCAGGCTGAAGTCTTGCTGGTCGACCTGATCGACGAGCGTTTCTCCACACGCACAGATCGCAACAGCGTCATGACGCTTTCTACCGCCTTCCCCCCGGCGGCTTGCGCGGGATGGGAGCATTGGCGAGCCGTGGAGCCACGCACAATCAGCGCCACCTTGGCCGCAGTGCCCCGTTTCTGCGACGCGCTGCGTGAAGCAGCCAAGGGAAGGCCCATCATCCTCCACAGAGCCTATTGGCTAAGCGGCGACGAGCTCTCCGGCCCCATGAACGCCGCCCTAGACCAATATTATGACGCCGTCGGCGACGAGCTGAAATGCCCATCCATAACAGTGGACGAAAGCCTCAGGCTGCCTGATCCGAGCCACAAATGGGGACCTGCGCCGTATCACTACACGCAACAATATTATGATTATTTTATATCGCAATTCGACATGCTGACAGCGTAGAGAATAGAGGCTGTCACACAGACCGCGCTACACAGGCGGCGCCCCGCCGCCTCAAGGCGGCCAGCGCAGCCCGAAACGCTCGCGCGACGAGCGAGACGGAAACATCACTCCGTTTTTGGAAGAAGTCCGTGGTGGTTGGAGGCGGGATCGAACCGCCGACCTGTGGGTTATGAATCCACCGCTCTAACCATCTGAGCTACCCAACCCCATACGGGTGTCTCACGCGGGTCGCGAACGACCGTCAGGCGCGAGAGGGGTGCGTATATCGCCGCCTTTCGTCCGGTTCAAGCCGCTTCGTCGCGGATTTCGCGCGGGACGATCGGTCGCGGCGCGTTTCGGCTCGCGCAAAGCGCGGCGACGCTTCATTCTGTCCGGCTACGTCACGCTGTTCAGGAGCCGCCATGCGTCCCGCCTTCCTCGCCGCCTCCGCCGCCGTCCTGGTTCTCGCCGCCGCCTGTGGCGCCAATGGGCAGGACGCCCCCGCCGCGACGGGCGCTCCGGTCGAGACCCGGCCGCCGAACAACCCCGACCAGAAGCCGGCCTTCGACGGCCAGACCCGCGCGCCGTCGGTCAGCACCGCGGTCGCCATGCGGCATCAGGTCGTGGCCGAAGGGCTGGAGCATCCCTGGGGCCTGGCCCTGCTGCCCGACCGCCGCTGGCTGGTGACGGAGAAGCCCGGCCGCCTGCGCGTGGTCACGGCCGAGGGCGCGATCGGGGCTCCCGTCGCCGGCCTGCCCGCCGTCGCGGCCCGGGGCCAGGGCGGCCTGCTGGACGTGATCCTCAGCCCCGGCTTCGCCCAGGACCGCCTGATCTACTGGAGCTACGCCGAGCCGCGCGAGGGCGGCAACGGCACCGCCGTGGCGCGCGGCCGCCTGTCCGCCGACCTGAGCAAGGTCGAGAACGTCCAGGTCCTCTTCCACGCCCTGCCGACCTATGACGGGGACAAGCATTTCGGCTCCTCCCTGGCCTTCGCCCCGGACGGCAAGCTGTTCATCACCCTGGGCGAGCGCTCCGACAAGCCGATGCGGCCCCAGGCCCAGGACCTGGGCTCGCACATGGGCAAGACCATCCGCATCAACGCCGACGGCTCGGTCCCGGCCGACAACCCCTTCGTCGGGCGCGAGGGCGCCCGGCCCGAGATCTGGTCCCTGGGCCACCGCAACATGCAGGGGATCGCCGTCCAGCCGGGCACGGGCGCGGTCTGGACCATCGAGCACGGCACGCGCGGCGGCGACGAGCTGAACCTGGAGAAGCCGGGCGCCAACTACGGCTGGCCCGGCGTGGCCTACGGCATCGAGTACAATGGCCAGGCCATCCCCGACGCCGTCACGGCCCGCGAGGGGACAGAGCAGCCGGTCTATTACTGGGACCCGGTGATCGCGCCGGGCGGCATGACCTTCTACGACGGCGCCATGTTCCCCGGCTGGCGGGGGAACCTGCTGATCGGCGGCCTGGGGAGCAAGCACCTGGCTCGCCTCGTGCTCAAGGACGGCCGCGTGGTCGGCGAGGAGCGGCTCCTGACCGGCCTGGGCGAACGCATCCGCGACGTGGCCGTCGGCCCCGACGGCGCCGTCTGGGTCATCACCGACGAGGAGAACGGCAAGCTGGTCCGCCTGGCCGCCGCCCGCTAGGCCGGGCCGCCGGCGGACCGCCGGAGGCAGGAGGTCAGCGGGCCTCCTGCATCTCCAGGCCGCCGCCCCGGCGACGCATCGGCGCCTCGGCCAGGGCGAAGGCGTTGTCCTCGCCGTGAAAGACGTGGGTCTCGGCGGGGATTTCCGGATGGCCCTGGAGTCGGGCCATGGCGGTCTTCTTGCGCGCCCGCATCTGGTCGGCCAGGTCGTCCATGTCCAGACCCGCCGCGCGGGCCAGGCTGAACAGGCCCTCGGAGCGTTTTTCCTCCTCCTCGACATGGTGCATGATCATCTCGGAGAGGACCTTGACCTTGGCGTCGTAGAAGGCCTCGTCCGGGCCGCCGGCCTCGATGTCGTTGATCATCAGCTTGGCCGCGTCGTGCTCGACATAGGCCTCGTTGAGCATGTCGGTCTCCACCACCCGACGGCAGGCCGGATAGAAGATCTCCTCCTCGAGAATGGTGTGGACCTTGAGTTCTAGGCAGGCCTGCTCGGCCAGCTTCTGCTTGCGGTCCTTGCCGCGCGCCTTCTCGAACTGGGCGAAGATGTCCGCCACCTTGCGGTGGTCCGCCTTCAGCATGGCGACGGCGTCCATGTCGTCATAGTCCTGGGTCACGACTGTGCTCCTTGCAAATGGGGTCGAAGGGGGAAGCCCCCTGGACCGCCCCCGTTCCTCCGGCCCCGCTAGATGCGAATTGTTCGCGGCCTCGCCCCGACGCTCTCACGCGCCTTGTTACTTGACGTTGACGTAAACGTCGGCTTTCTAACGGATCGAGTTTCCACTCCAGACGCGACGATCGGACCCGTCCGCCCGCCGCGCGGGACCCGAGACGCCACCTGTCCCTCAAGCCGCGAGGCGCCGCGCGCCGAGCATAGGGACGCCGAAAAAGAGAGACGCTCCATGGCCGACGCCTACATTTACGACGCCGTGCGCACCCCGCGCGGCAAGGGCAAGAAGGACGGCAGCCTGCACGAGATCACCGCCCTGAGCCTGGCCAGCCAGGTTCTGGAAGCGCTGCGCGATCGGAACGGCCTGGACACCGCCAAGGTCGACGACGTGATCCTGGGCTGCGTCTCGCCGGTGGGCGAACAGGGCGCCGACATCGCGCGCACCGCCGTTCTGGCCGCCGGCTGGGACCAGGCGACGGCGGGCTTCCAGATTAACCGCTTCTGTGCCTCGGGCCTGGAGGCCGTGAACGTGGCCGCCGCCAAGGTGAAGTCGGGCGAAGCGGGCATGGCCGTCGGCGGCGGCGTGGAAGCCATGAGCCGCGTGCCGATGGGTTCCGACGGCGGCGCCTGGCCGACCGACCCCTCGTCGGCCTTCCCGACCTATTTCGTGCCGCAAGGCGTCTCGGCCGACATGATCGCCACCAAATACGGCTTCAGCCGCGACGACGTGGACGCCTATTCGGTCGAAAGCCACAAGCGCGCCGCCCGCTCCTGGGCCGAGCGCCGCTTCGACAAGTCGGTGATCGCGGTCAGGAACCAGCTCGGCCTGACCCAGCTGGACCACGACGAGACCATTCGTCCGAACACGGACATGCAGATCCTGGGCGGGCTCAATCCCTCCTTCGTCATGATGGGCGGCATGGGCTTCGACGCCGTGATCGGCCAGCGCTACCCCGAGGTCGCCAGCGTCAACCACGTCCACACCCCCGGCAACTCGTCCGGCATCGTCGACGGCGCCGCGGGCGTGCTGATCGGCACCAAGGAAATGGGCGAAGCGCTGGGCTTGAAGCCGCGCGCCAAGATTCTGGGCGGCGCCTCCATCGGCTCTGAGCCGTCGATCATGCTGACCGGCCCCGAGCCCGTCACCCGCAAGCTGCTGGGCAAGCTGGGCATGCAGCCGGGCGACATCGACCTGTATGAACTGAACGAGGCCTTCGCGGCCGTGGTGCTGCGCTACATGCAGGCGCTCGACATCCCGCACGACAAGATCAACGTCTGCGGCGGCGCCATCGCCATGGGCCACCCGCTGGGCGCCACCGGCGCCATGATCCTGGGCACGGTGCTGGACGAGCTGGAGCGCTCGGACAAGTCGACGGCCCTGGCCACCCTGTGCATCGGCGGCGGCATGGGCACCGCCACCGTCATCGAACGCGTCTGATCCGGGAGCTTATGACCATGGAAAACTTCAAGATCGACATCGACGCCGACGGCATCGCGCTCGTCACCTTCGACGTCCCGGGCCGTTCGATGAACACCCTGACTAGCGCCGTCATCGCCGAGATCCCGGCCCTGGTCGAGAAGATCAAGACCGACGACGCCATCAAGGGCGTGGTCGTCACCTCGGGCAAGCCGACGGGCTTCTGCGCCGGGGCGGACCTGGGCGACATGGCCTCGGGCATGCTGGCCGGCGGCGGCGACCTGCAGAAGGCGTTCGACACCGGCTGGGCGCTGAACGGCGCCTTCCGCGCGCTGGAGACCTCGGGCAAGCCGGTGGCGGCGGCCATCAACGGCCTGGCGCTGGGCGGCGGGCTGGAGTTCACCCTGGCCTGCCACTATCGCGTCGTCGAGAACGACCCGAAGATCCAGCTGGGCCTGCCCGAGATCAAGGTCGGCCTCTTCCCCGGCGGCGGCGGCACCCAGCGCCTGACGCGCCTGATCGGGGTGCAGAACGCCCTGATGCAGATGGCCGAGGGCAAGTCCTGGCGTCCGAACGACGCCAAGGGCGCCGGCGTCGTCCATGAGGTCGTCGAAAAGGGCCAGTCGGTCGAAGCCGCCAAGGCCTGGATCAAAAACGGCGGCAAGGCCGTCCAGCCGTGGGACGATCCCAAGTTCAAGATCCCCGGCGGCGGCCCCTACCACCCGGCGGGCGCACAGGTCTTCATCATGGGCAACGCCATCCTGCGCAAGCAGTCCTACGGCAACTACCCGGCCGTGCTGAACATGATGAAGGCCGTCTATGAGGGCGTGCAGGTCCCCATCGAGGCGGGCCTGCGCATCGAGACGCGCTACTTCATCAAGACCCTGATGACGCCCCAGGCCCAGGCCATGATCCGCAGCCTGTTCCTGTCCAAGCAGGAACTGGACAAGGGCGCCGTGCGCCCGGCAGGCGTGCCCAAGTCCGACCCCAAGAAAGTCAGCGTTCTTGGCGCCGGCATGATGGGCGCAGGCATCGCCTATGTTCAGGTCATGGCTGGCATCAAAACCGTGCTGATCGACCAGACGCAGGAAGCCGCCGACAAGGGCAAGGCCCACGTCGAGGAGCTGCTGAAGAAGCGCCTGTCGCGCGGTCAGATGACGCAGGAGAAGTTCGACGCCACCGTGGCCCTGGTGACGGCGACGACGGACTATGACCTGATCAAGGGCTCGGACCTGGTCATCGAGGCCGTGTTCGAGAACCGCGAGATCAAGGCCGACGTCACCAAGCGCGCCGAGGCCCAGCTGGCCGAGGGCGCCGTGTTCGGCTCCAACACCTCGACCCTGCCGATCACCGGCCTGGCCGAGGCCAGCGTGCGGCCGGAAGACTTCATCGGCATCCACTTCTTCTCGCCCGTCGACAAGATGATGCTGGTCGAGATCATCATGGGCGAAAAGACCGGCGACGCGGCCCTGGCCAAGGCGCTGGACTATGTCCTGAAGATCAGGAAGACGCCGATCGTCGTCAACGACAGCCGCGGCTTCTACACCTCGCGCTGCTTCTCCACCTTCCTGATGGAAGGCATGGCCATGCTGGAAGAGGGCTATTCGCCCGTGCTGATCGACAACGTCGGCCGCATGACCGGTATGCCGCGCGGCCCGCTGGAGATGCACGACGACGTGGCGCTCGACCTGTCGTACAAGATCGCCAAGCAGACCCGCGAGGATCTGGGCGACAAGTACGTCCCCAACGAGGGCGAGCAGATCGTCGCCACCATGGTCGAGCAGGGCCGTTTCGGCCGCAAGAACGGCAAGGGCTTCTACGACTACGACAGCAAGCCCAAGGTCATCTGGCCTGGCCTCTACGACCTGGCCCCGACCACCAAGGGCGCCGAGTTCGGCGAGACGCCTGAGGCCTTCGCCGCCATCGAGGAGATGAAGACCCGCCTGCTGTACCGCCAGGCGGTCGAGGTGGCCCGTTGCTGGGAAGAAGGCGTCATCGACGACCCGCGCGAGGGCGACCTGGGCGCCATCCTCGGCTGGGGCTTCGCACCCTGGACCGGCGGCCCCATCACCTTCATGGACCAGACCGGCCTGAAGACCTTCGTGGCCAAGGCCGACGAACTGGCCGCCAAATACGGCGACCGCTTCAAGGTCCCGCAGCTTCTGCGCGACATGGCCGCCAAGGACGAGACCTTCTACGGCCGCTTCGCGCCGCAGACGAAGGCGGCCTGAGGCTCAGCTTCAGACTGAAACGCAAAGGGCGGCCTTCGCGGGCCGCCCTTTTTGTTGGCGCTCCTCAAGCCCTCCCCCTCGATGGGGGAGGGTTGGGTGGGGGTGCAGGCAAGCCGTCCAAGGGGGGAGCCCCGGAGACGCCACCGCCTCGCGCGCCCTACCGGCGCCGTCGCGCGCGCACCCCCATCCCCACCCTTCCCCCATCGAGGGGGAAGGGAGATGCGTCGCTCAAGCAGCGAGCCGCCGCGCGGCGAGCGATAGCGACACTACCGACTCCTGAACACCCGCGACGCCGCATAACCCGTCATCGCCGCCAGCAGCACGCACAGCACGCCGTAGCTCCACGGGCGACGGTGGGCGAACTCATAGATGTCGCGCTCCAGCCCCACCTTCTCGACCGTCAGCGTCAGGTTGGACACCGACACCGGCGCCCCCTCCTGGAACAGCCAGACCTCGGCGTAATACTTTCCGGTCGGCGCCACCGCGGGCAGTTTGACCTCGGCGCGGAACAGGCCGCGATCGACGAACTCCACCCCCTTGGGATCGGTGTCGTAGAGCGCCGCCGCCTCCTTCAGGCGGATCACGGCGCGGCGCCAGTCCAGATAGTCCTCGCCCAGACGGCTGATGACCACGTCGCGCACGCCGTATCGGGTGACGGTACGCGCCTCCTCCGGCGCATCGATGCGCAGGTGATCGACCCCCACGCCCAAGCGGCGCAACTGGCCGAAGTCGGCGATATCGCTGAGCGGCCGCGTCGAGGCGGTCATGTAGAAGCCGGGCGCACCCTCGAACAGCACCGGGCGGCTGTTCAGCCAGACGCCCATGTTACGCGTCTTCTTGACCAGGCGGACCGGGGCGTCGGGCCCGCGCACCACCACCACCACATCGGCGGGCGTGTCGCTGGGATTGAACACCGCGCCGTAGAGGACGATGGACGCCCCCCGGAAGCCGGAATCGACGTCCACCCGCGCGTCGGTCAGGGCGGCGGCGACGCGCACCTCCTCGGTCGTGGCGGCCGAGCGTTCAATGACGATTTCCGGCGCGCTCTGGGGCGGCGGCTCGGGCGGCAGGACCTGGAACATCAGTCCGCCACTCCCGGCGCCAGCAGGAACAGGTCGCTGGGCCGAACGAACAGCTCCAGCCCCATCTGGATGCCGACCAACAGGACGATCAGCCCCAGGGCCGCGCGCATCTCTTCCGCCCGGAAGCGGCCCGACAGCTTGGCCCCGTATTGCGCCCCCACCACCCCGCCCAGCAGCAGGATGGTCGACAGGACGATGTCCACCGTCTGGTTGCGCCCGGCCTGCAGCACGGTGGTGATGGCCGTGGTGATGATGATCTGGAACAGGCTGGTGCCCACCACCACGCTGGCCCTCATGCGCAGCACATAGAGCATGGCCGGCACCAGGATGAAGCCGCCGCCCACCCCCATGATGGCCGACAGGACGCCCGCGAACACGCCCAGGCCGAACGGCGGAATGGCGCTGATGTAGAGGCCCGAGCGGGGGAAACGCATCCTGAACGGCAGGCCGTACAGCCACATGGGGCGACGGCGCTCCTTGCGCGGCGGAGTCTCGCCTCGGACCCGGTGCAGGATCTGCGTTAGGCTCTCGTACAGCATCATGCCGCCGATGGAGCCGAGGAAGAGCAGATAGGACAGGGCAACCACCAGGTCGGCCTGGCCCAGCAGGCGCAGGTAGCGGAACAGCTCTACCCCCGCGAAGGCGCCCAGCGCCCCGCCCACGGCCATGATGCCGCCGATGCGATAATCGACCGCCTTCATGCCCGAATAGCGGATCACGCCCGAGGTCGAGGAGGCGACGACGTGGCTGGCCTGGCTGGCCACCGCCACCGTCGGCGGAATCCCCAGGAAGACCAGGACCGGGGCCATCAGGAAGCCGCCGCCGATGCCGAACAGGCCGGACACAAAGCCGACCAGCGCCCCCAGCATGACCAGGAGCGGCCAGTTCACCGAGACTTCGGCGATGGGCAGGTAGATATCCACGGCACGCGCCTTCGGCTGGAAGGACAGGCAATCGGCGCCGGAAAGGCGACTAGGCTTCCGGTCTTAGCGAGCCCTGCGGCGAACCGCCACCCCCGGTCCGCAGGCGCGCTCGACCGATCAGGTGATCGGCTCGGCGGTGAAGGCGTCGGCGGCCTCGCGCGCCGTGCGCCGCTCGGCGGCCGACAGGCCGGGAGTCAGTCGCTGCACCGCGGCCAGGGCCTGCTGATCGCCGCGCCGCGCCGCGATCATGTACCATTTGAAGGCCTCGACCCGGTTCGGCGCCACGCCCTCGTCGCCCTTCTCCAGCAGCTGGGCCACGTTGTACTGGCTGTCCACCAGGCCCGCGCCGGCCGCCCGGGTCAGCCAGGCCAGGGCCTCGACGCGGTTCCGCGCCCCGCCGACCCCGTCATACAGCTGCATGGCGTGGAAATGCATGGCGCGCGGCTCGCCGGCCTCGGCGGCGCGGCGGGCCCAGGCGCGCGCCTCGGCGTCATCCGCCGCCTGGCCCGCCCCCCGTCCTGATACAGGACCGCCAGCCGCAGCTGCGCCGGGGCGTAGCCCAGGTTGGCCGCGCGGATCAGGGGCTCCAGCCCGCTGTCGTCGCCGTTGTCGAGCATCTGCGCCGCGCGGGCGAACAGGGCCGCCCCTTCGGTCGCCGCGACGTCGGGCGAGGGCACGGCGTCCGTCGGCGCTCCGTCCAGGGCCAGGGCGGCGATCGGGGTCCCCGCGTCGCCCGACGCCGCTTCCTCGGCCTGCGGCGCGAGGGCGAAACCGCCCGGCAGGGTCAGGCCCGCGTCGCCCGCCACCTGCAGGCTGGCGTAGCCGCCGCCGACGATCAGCGCCGCCACGGCCGAGGCGCCCAGGGCCTTGCGCATGGTCGAGCCCTGACGGCCCGCCTGCCGGTCCAGCCGCTCCTGCAGCTTGGACTTGCCGCCGCGCTTGGCCAGGCCGAAGGCCGGGCGAGACGCCGCCTCGCCCTCGGGGGCCATGGCCGCACGGGCGGCCTCCAGCACGTCGCGGGTCGAGGCGCCGCCCGCCGCCGCCTCGGCGCCGGGGGCGATGAATTCCAGTTCGGCCGAGAAGCCGTCGTCGTCTGACGCCGGCGTCGGTTCGTCGACCTCGGGCGCGGGCCCCGCGCCGGCTTCGGCCGTCGCCACCGCCGCCAGGATGTCGCTGACGTCCGCCCCCCGAACAGGTCGTCGTCCGCGTCCGACGCCGTGATCGTCGTCGTCGGCGGGGCCCAGGCCTCGGCCGCGACCCGGCCGAAGGGCGCGCCCGTCGTCGGCCCCTCGCCTTCCAGCAGTTCGGCGTCCAGAGGATCGATGAAGTCGCCTTCAGCGCGCGCCTCGGCCTGCGAAGGGAAGGGCTCGGCGGCCAAGGCGCCGGCCAGGGGGACGCCGGCCAGGGGATCGCTGGACCAGGGCTCGACCGGATCGGCGAAGGCGGCGGCGCGCCAGTCGCCGCCCGCGCCCTCGGCCGGGGTCCAGGGCGCCACGTCGAGCTCGTCGTGCGGCGGAAGGCGACGCGCGACGCGATCGCCGCGCTGCTCCATGCTGTCGCGGGCCTCGGCCAGAAGCCGCGCCGTGCGTTCCTCGCTCTGGCGCATCCGTTCGGCCAGGTCGCCCGAGGCGCGCTCGTGGCGCTGCTGAATCTTGTCGGTGCTTTCCGACAGGCGGCGGCCGATGTCGTCCAGGGCCTGGGCCGAGCGGCGCTCCGACTGGGCGATGCGTTCGCTGAGCCGGTCCGAGATGCGGGTGATCTCGCCGCCCAGCCGCTCCAGCGCCAGGGCGTGCTGGTCGTCGGCGCGGGTCAGGCGCTGATCCACCGTCTCGGCGTGACGGGCCAGGTCGCGTTCCAGCTTCTGCTCCAGCGCGACGAGGCGCGCGTCGCCGACGCCCCCGGCCTCGACCTTCTCGACCCGGCCGTTCAGATTCTGGGCGATGCGCAGGATTTCACGCCCCATGCCCTCGACCGCGGCGGCCGAGCGCTGCTCGGCGGCGCGCGCCTGGTCCCCGATGGCCGCCAGGGCCCGCTCGATGCGGTCGACGCGGCCTTCGGTCTCGACCGTGTCGAGGCGGCGCATCAGTTCGACGCGGCTGGTCTCGACCTGGCGGGTCAGGCTCTCGGCCAGTTGCTCGAACCGCGAGGCCTCGCGAGGCTGATCCTGCTGCAGGCGGCCCTCGGCGTCGCGCATGCGCTGGTCCAGGGCCGCGAAGGACCGCTCCAGCCCATGCAGGGCCTCGGACGTGCGGGCCTGGGCCTCGTCCAGCCGCTGGCCGACCTGGGCCAGGCGATCCATGCCCGCGCCCGCGCCGACGTTTTGCTCGATCGTCTCGATCCTGTCGCGCAGGTCGCTGACGCCCGCCCGCTGGCGCTCGTCCAACTCGTAAAGCCGGGTGGAGATGGCGGTCAGGGCCGCGTCCAGCTTGTCCAGTCCGTCGCGAGAGCTGGCGTCCTGTTCCAGGCGGCGCAGGCGGCGGTGCCCCTCGCGCACCTCTTCGGCGATGTCGTCGAGGCGTCGCGCCTGGGCCGCGTCGGCCTTGTCCTGCGCCTCCAGCCGGCGCACCAGGCCGGCAACGGCCTGGTCGATGCCCTGGATGGCCACGGTCGAGCGGCGTTCGGCCGCCTCCAGCCGCTCGGCGATCACCTCCAGCGAGGCGCCCCTGCGTCCCAGGTCCGGCTCGGCATAGGCGTCGTCCAGGCGGCGGGCGCGGCTGCGGCGGTCATAGGGATCGGGAATGGGCGAGCGGCGCGGCAGGGTGGCGACCCCGTCCTCGTCCTCGTCGGGCTCGTCCATGATCATGGAGTTCAGCCATTCGCCCAGGGTCATGCCCGAACGGCGCGCCAAGTCCTTGGCGATCTCGCGCGCCTTGGGATCAATGCCTTTCACGCTCCACGGCGCCGCTGCGGTCACTGATTCGCCTCCCGACCCATGACGCGAACGGTATCCTTCCAGATAGAGCGTGTAAACGTGTCGTTAACCGCAAGATGTGGCGCCTGAACCCTATCTGCGACCCGGCGCTGATGCGCCCGCCATGGTTAATGCCATGTTTAGCTTAACCGCTCAGCAAGAATTGCGACGGCGCGGACCTCGCCCGCTTGCATCGCCTCGCCGGGCGCCCCAACTGGCGCCGTCATGGACGCTGTGCTGACCCTGACCCTGCTGATCGTCTCGATCGCCGTCGTCGTCTTGTCCGGCTGGCGCGGATCGCGGCCGCCCGACCTCACGCGCGGCCCGCGCATGGTCCCGTGGCGCTTCCTCATGCTGGCGTTCGCCGCCCTGGCCTTCCTGCTGCTGATCCACCTGATGGCGGAAGTCAGCGGGCGGCCGCTGCCGTCGGCCCCGCCCTTCTAGGCAGGGCCGCCAAGGCGGCTTGAGCCGTTAGGGCGAGGACAATGGCCCTCAAGCAGCGCGAAGCGCGTTAGGGCCGCTCACAAAGCAGGCGCGTTTCACTCGCCCGCGAAGCACCAGGCCAGGACCGCCTTCTGGGCGTGCAGGCGGTTCTCGGCCTCGTCCCAGATCAGCGACTGCGGGCCGTCGATGACCGCGTCCGTCACCTCTTCGCCGCGGTGGGCCGGCAGGCAGTGCAGGAAGACCGCGTCGTCGGCCGCCTCGGCCATCAGGGCCTCGTCGACGCTGTAGGGTTCGAAGGCGGCCAGACGGGCCTCATAATCCTGATCGCCCATCGACACCCAGGTGTCGGTGACGACGACGTCGGCGCCCTTGACCGCCTCGCGCGGGTCGCTGGTCAGGGTGACGTGGGCGCCGCCCTTCTCCAGGTCGCGCAGATCGGGGTGGTATTCCGCCGGGCAGGCGACGCGCAGGTGGAAGCCGAACTTGGGCGCGGCGTGCATGAAGCTGTGGCAGACGTTGTTGCCGTCGCCGATCCAGGCGATCGTCTTGCCCTCGATGGGGCCGCGATGCTCCTCGATGGTCATCAGGTCGGCGAGGATCTGGCACGGGTGGCTGCGGTCGGTCAGGCCGTTGACGACGGGAACGGTCGAGACGCGAGCGAAGCGCTCGACGTCCTCATGGTCGTTGGCGCGGATCATCACGGCGTCGACCATGCGCGACAGGACGCGGGCCGTGTCCTCGACCGGCTCGCCCCGACCCAGCTGCATGTCCGAGGCGGTGGCGATGATGGAATCCCCGCCCAGCTGGCGGATGGCGGCGTCGAAGCTGAAGCGGGTGCGGGTCGAGTTCTTCTCGAAGATCATGGCGAGGACGCGGTCCTTGCCCGGCGCGTCGGCGTCGGGACGGCCCTGCGGCCAGCCCTTTCGCGCGCGCTTGCGGGCGTGGGCGTCGTCCAGGATGGCGCGCAGATCGGCGGCGTCCAGCCGGTGGATGTCGAGGAAGTGACGGACCATGGCAGACCCTCTCCCTCCCCTTCATGGGGAGGGTGGTCCCGCAGGGACCGGGTGGGGACGGCCTTACGGAAACCCTAGAACAAGGGAACAGCGTCCCCACCCGGCCTCGCCCCCAACTCAAGTCGATGGGGGGCTCGGCCCCCTCCCCATCAAGGGGAGGGAGAAAGCACTTACGCGGCCATCTTGGCGCGGGCGACCTCGCAGGCCGTTTCGAACTTCTCGACGGCCTCGCGGGCCTCGTCGAGGGTGATGTTCAGCGGCGGCAGGATGCGGACCAGGTTGTCGCCGCCGCCGGCGACCAGCAGCCTGGCCTCGTCGCGGGCCCAGCCCATGAAGTCGCGGTTGTTGGGGACCAGCTTGACGCCCAGCAGCAGCCCCTTGCCGCGCACCTCGACGATCACGTCAGGGAAGCGTTCGGCCAGGCCGTGCAGCTGCTGCTTCAGATAGCCGGCGATCTCGTTGACGTTGGCCAGGACCGCGTCCGACGACACCTCGTCGAAGGCGGCCTTGCCGACGGCCATGGCCAGGGGGTTGCCGCCGAAGGTCGAGCCGTGCACGCCGACCGTCATGCCCTTGGCCGCCTCGGCGGTCGCTAGGCAGGCGCCGACGGGGAAGCCGCCGCCCAGGGCCTTGGCGATGGCCATGATGTCCGGCGTCATGCCGGCCCATTCGTGGGCCCAAAGCTTGCCGGTCCGGCCCATGCCGCACTGGACCTCGTCGAAGATGATCAGCACGCCGTACTGGTCGGCCATCTCGCGCATCCAGCGCAGGTCGGCGTCCGGCGTGGCGCGGCAGCCGCCCTCGCCCTGCACCGGCTCCAGGATGATCGCCGCCGTGGTCGGGTTCTCGAAGGCCGCCGTCAGGGCCTCCTTGTCGCCCCACACCAGCTGATGGAAGCCTTCCATCTTGGGCCCGAAGCCCTCGGTGTAGCTGGGGTTGGCGGCGGCGTTGATGGCGCCGTAGGTGCGACCGTGGAAGGAGCCGTCGAAGCCGTAGATGTCGATGCGCTCGGGCTGGCCGTTGGCGACGTGGAATTTACGCGCCGTCTTCAGGGCGCACTCCACGGCCTCGGTGCCGGAGTTGGTGAAGAAGACCACGTCGGCGAAGGACTTGGCGCACAGGTCGTCGGCCAGGGCGTCCTGACCGGGAATCTTGAAGATGTTGGAGACGTGCCACAGCTTCTCGGCCTGGTCCTTGACCGCCTGCACCAGCTTGGGGTGGGCGTGGCCCAGGGCGTTGGTCGAGATGCCCGAGACGCAGTCGAGGTACTCCGTGCCATCCTTGGCCCACAGGCGGACGCCCTGGCCGCGCTCCACTTCCAGCGGCGCGCGATTATAGACACCCATCAGATGACCGGACACTTGGCAGACTCCATAAAGCGAGACGGCCCCGACGCATCCGCGACGGGACCGCTTTGGAAAAGGGCGACGAACTTGTCGGGCGCTATTCCGGCTTAGTCAACACCGCAGGCGCGGCCTTTTTCACCGCAGTCCCGCATCCAGTTTCTCGATCAGGGCGGCGTAGGTCGCGCCCGCCGCCGCGATGGTCGCGCCTTCGACCTGATCCACCGCGTCGTCCGCCGAATGGATCAGGCGGAAGACCTTGGGCGTGAAGCCTTCGGCCAGGCCGTTGTCATCGCCGCCGTTGAAGGCCAGCCACATCTGATGGGCGCCGATCTCGTCCTGGAAGCCCAGGGACACCACCGGCGCGCCCGCCGCCGAGAAGGCGCGGTCGTCCGACGGCGGATAGACGGGGAAGCCGACGCACTGCATGGCCCGCTCGGCGCACAGTTCCTGCACCGCGCGGGTGACGAAGGCCGACTGCGGCCCGTTGTTCTGGCCATACATCATCGTGTCGCCGTAGGCCGCGACGTCCGAATTCACCACGGCCGCCACATCAGCGATGCCGTGCGCCTCGATCCATTTGCGCGCGCCGACCAGGCCGAGTTCCTCCTGATCGAAGAAGATGACGCGGACGCGGTGCGTCAGCGGCCTGCCGCGGAGCGCCTTGGCCGCCTCAATCACGGCCACCACCGAACCGGCGTTGTCGACCACGCCCTGCGACAGGGTCCCGTCGCGCAAGCGCACCGCGTCGTAGTGGGCGGTCAGCAGAATCTCCTTCGCCCCGTCACCGATGGTGACGACGACGTTGGAGCCCTGCAGCGGCGTCGCGCGCCCGCCGCCCGCGAAGGTCTCGACCGAGGGCTCGAAGCCGGCGGCCCGCAACTGGCCCAGCAGGACGTTGAGCCGCTCGGCGTTGGACGGCTGGGCGTAGGCGGCGATCTGGGCCTTCAGCGCCCCCTCCGGCGAGACGGCGTCCTGCGCCGCAGCGGACGTGGACAACAGAGCGCCGACGACGACGGCGGACGCGAGAACGGATCGAAGCAGCATGCAGGACCTCCCCAGGCAGGCCTGCAGACCTAAAGGCTCAGCTCTTCAGGCGCCAGCCCGAACGGAACACCAGCCAGCAGGCCGCGCCCATAACCACGGTCAGCACGGCGCTCATCACCACGCCGACCATCAGGCTGCCCTCGGCGTGGCCGATGAAGCCCGCCCGGAAGCCGTCGATCAGGTAGAAGAAGGGGTTGAAGCGGCTGATGCCGGCGAAGGGCTGGGGCAGGCTGTCGATCAGGTAGAAGGTGCCCGACAGAAAGGTCATCGGCATGACCACGAAGTTCTGCACCGCCGACAGATGGTCGAACTTCTCGGACCACAGGCCCGCCAGCACCCCGACCATGCCCATCAGCAGCGAGGCGATCAGGCCGAACCAGACGATCAGGGCGACGTTGGCCAGGCCCAGCCTGGCGAACGGCATGACGCACAGGGCCGTCACCAGACCGACCGCCACCCCGCGCGTCGCCGCGCCCAGGGTGAAGCCGATGGTCAGCTCCAGCGGGCTGAGCGGCGGAGTCAGGAAGTCGGTCGCCGTGCCCATGATCTTGGCCTGGATCAGGCTGGAGGAGGCGTTGGCGAAGGCGTTCTGCAGGATGGCCATCATGATCAGGCCGGGCGCCACGAACTCGGCGAAGGGGGTGCCGTGCAGCGGCGGCCGCGCGCCCTTCAGCGCCACCACGAAGACCATCATGTAGAGCAGGGTCGTCACCACCGGGGCCGCGACCGTCTGGGCCCCCACCTTCCAGAAGCGGCGCACCTCCTTGAGATACAGGGTGCGCAGGCCGACCCAGTTCATCCCGTCGTAGCGACGGGGCTGGGGCAGGCCGTGAGGGCGGGACGAGGCGTCGGAACCGGCGATCGGGTGCGTCATGCCGCCTCAGATGCGACAGCCAAGCCGGTTTCGCAAGGCGTCCCCCTGTGGATGACCGCCGAGAAATTGAGTCAAATCGGGACATTAACCATACTAGATGTTGTTTCTGTGGACAGGTGAACTCCTACATATTGCGTGTTTTAAGGGGTGATTTACGATTAGAAGCGTGATTAGGGACCGAAATTCGGACTCCGGCACAAGATATTGAATCCGACTTCTCCGCAGGAGGGCGACATGAACCCAGGCTGGACCGAAGACCGCGTCGGCGCGCTCAAGAAGCTGTGGCTGGAAGGCCAGTCAGCGAGCCAGATCGCCAAGGCCCTGGGCGGCGGCGTGACGCGCAACGCCGTGATCGGCAAGGTGCACCGCCTGGGCCTGTCGGGCCGGGCAGCCCCGTCGCAGCCCGCGCGCACCACCTTCCGCCCGGCCCGTCCGCGCGCCGCCGCCCCGGCCGCGCCGGTGCAGGCCCCGTCAGCCCCGCGCCGCCTCGAGGCCGCAGCCCCGCGCCCCGTCGTCGCCGCGCCCGCGCCGCAGGCTCCGAGCCCCGCGCCGGAGCTGCCCGGCACCGCCACCGTGCTGACGCTCGGCGCCCACATGTGCAAATGGCCGATCGGCGACCCCTCGACCCGCGACTTCAGCTTCTGCGGCCGCCGCGCCTCGGAAGGCGTCTATTGCGTCGAGCACGCCCGCGTCGCCTACCAGCCCCAGGTCCGCAAGGGCGCCAAGGACGGCGCCTCCGAGCTGGCCCGCAGCCTGCGCCGGTACATCTAAGCCTGCTGACGCTCGCGACGCGGTCGCTCGCTGCCTGAGCAGACGTGACCGCTATCGCTCGCCGCGCGGCGGCTCGCTGCTTGAGCAGAAGAGCCGCCGCGTCGCCGTCCGTTGCGGCGGCCCCGCCCTCGCCCTCGCCCTCGGCGAGGGCTTTTTTGTTGGCCCTATCGCGCTTCGCGCTGCTTGAGGGCTGGAATGTCCGCCCCCTTCGTCACCCTCGGGCTTGCCCCGAGGATCGAGCGCCGGCCCCGCCACCTCCCCATGCAATGGGGAGGAAAGACTTCCACCGCCCCTAGTTCAGCACCCGCCGGGCGTTCGGCACGTCCAGGCTGAAGGCCGGGATGGCGGCCTCGAACATCCGTCCCTCGGCGTCCTGCATGAAATAGGCCCCCACCATCGAGCCGGAGGGCGTCGCCAGCGGGCAGCCCGAGGCGTAGGCGTAGCTGTCGCCGGGCTCGATCACCGGCTGTTCGCCGACCACGCCGGGGCCGCGCACCTCCTCGACCCGGCCGAACGCGTCGGTGATGGTCCAGCGCCGGGCCACCAGTTGCACCGGCCCGCCCGTCAGGTTGACGATCTCGATCTGATAGGCCCAGACCCAGCGGCTCTCGTCGGGATCCGACTGGCCCGCCAGATAGGAGGGGCGGACGCGGACGACGACGCCTTCGGTTTCGGCGGAGTAGGCAGGACCGGAGTGCATGCGCTATATGCATCCCGCCGTGCGCGGGGTTCAAGCCGCCCGTCGTCGCAACCGTCGCAATCCGACGGGAGACAGGCGGAAAAATCCGTGTGAGAACAGGACGGCATGACCAGCTTTCAGATTCCCGCCCGCTCCGGCATCCTTCCCTTCCAGGGCATCGAGACCCTGATCGCGGCGGGCGCCATAGCCGCCGACACCCCCTTCGATCCCGATCAGGTGCAACCGGCCAGCCTGGACCTGCGCCTGTCGGACCAGGCCTGGCGCGTGCGCGCCTCCTTCCTGCCCGGCCGCCGCAAGGTCGAGGAACGCATCGCCGACGTCGCCATGCACGCCATCGACCTGCCCGCGGGCGGCTATGTGATGGAGAAGGGCTGCGTCTATATCGCCCGCCTGCAGGAGCGGCTGTCCCTGCCCAAGGGGCTGAACGCCCGCGCCAACCCCAAGAGCTCGACCGGCCGCGTCGACGTCTTCGTGCGTCTGCTGACCGACCAGGGCGCCAGCTTCGACGATGTGGACGAGGGCTATGACGGCCCCCTCTACCTCGAGATCGCGCCCCAGACCTTCTCCATCCTGGTCAAGCCGGGGACCCGGCTGAACCAGCTGCGCCTCAAGGCCGGCGAGCCAGCCAAGCTGGAGACCCGCAGCGTCGGCGTCGACCTGCGCGCGGGCGAGCACGGCATCGTCGGCTATCGCGGCCGCCGCCACGCCGGGGTGGTCGACATGGACCACATCGACGGCCACGACCCGCGCGACTTCTGGGAGCCGCTGACCCTGCGTCGCGGCGAGCTGCTGCTGGACCCGGGCGAGTTTTACATCCTGGCCTCGTCGGACGATGTGGAGATTCCCGTCGACCAGGCCGCCGAGATGACCCCGATCGACCCCTCGGTCGGCGAGTTCCGCGTCCACTACGCCGGCTTCTTCGACCCGGGCTTCGGCACGGACGAGGCGCACGGCGCCGGCTCCAAGGGCGTGCTGGAGGTCCGCACCCACGACACCCCCTTCCTGCTGGAGCACGGCCAGACCGTGGCCCGCCTCGTCTATGAGCCGCTGACGGAACGCCCGGCCCGCCTCTACGGCGAGGGCGGCAGCCACTATCAGAGCCAGGGGCTGAAGCTGTCGAAACACTTCCGCCCCTGGGGCTAAGACCCTTCTCCCCTTGTGGGAGAAGGTGGGCGCCGAAGGCGCTCGGATGAGGGGTGCGAGCGCCGCGGTCGGCTGATCGCGGCGCTTCTCTTTTGCGCCTGAGCAACCCAGGCAGCGCCGTCCCCCTCATCCGTCATGCTGCGCATGGCACCTTCTCCCACAAGGGGAGAAGGATCATCGTTGTGCGCTAACGCCTTCGGCTGCTTGAACGCATCAGGTCAGCCTGCTCGCCTTCCTCAGGCTCGGGAACATCCGCGCCCAGGCGCCGGTGGCCGCCAGCGCCCCGACCCCGCCGAACACCGCCGCGCCGATCGGGCCGAGCAGGCGCACCATGACGCCCGAATAGGCCTCGCCCAGTTCATTGGAGGCGCCGATGAACAGCATGGACACCGACGACACCCGCCCGCGCATGTGGTCCGGCGTGGCCAGCTGGATCAGGGTCTGGCGGATGTTGACGCTGATCATGTCCGCCGCCCCGCCCAGGAACAGCACCAGGCCCGACAGCCAGACGCTCTTGGACAGGCCGAAGACCAGGGTGCAGATCCCGAACACGGCCACGGCCGCGAACATCCAGCGCCCGCCGTGGCGGCGGATCGGAAAGCGGCTGAGATAGAGGGCCATGGCCAGGGCCCCGACCCCGAAGGCCGCGCGCAGCAGGCCGAAGCCCTGCGGCCCGACGTGCAGGATGTCGCGTGCGAAGATGGGCGTCAGCAGCGCCACCCCGGCCAGCAACACCACCACCAGGTCCAGGGAGATGGCGCCCAGCACGATCTTGGTCTTACAGACGTAGGCCAGGCCTTCCTTGACCAGGTCCAGCGGCCCGACGCCGGTCTCGACGAACTTCGGCTTGCCCCTGGTGCGGATCAGCAGGAAGCAGGCGATGGCCACGAAGAAGAGCCCCATGGCCGAGGCGTAGGCCCAGGGCACGGCGAAACCGACGATGACGCCGCCGAGCGCCGGTCCGGCGATGGCCCCGGTCTGGAAGGCGATGGACTGGGCGGCGATGGCCGGCGGCAGGGCCTTGCGCCCCACCACCATCGGCAGGAAGGCCTGGCTGGCCGGGGCCAGGAAGGCGCGCGCCGCGCCGAACACGGCGGCCACGGCCAGCAGCCCCCACAGCGGCGGCGCCCCGTTCAGCGCCATCAGCAGGAAGGCCAGGGCGCACAGGCTCTCGACCACGATGGACAGGGTCACGGTGTGCTTGCGGTCGCGCCGGTCGGCCATGGCCCCGGCGGGCAGGGTGAAGGCCAGCAGCGGCAGGAACTGGCACAGCCCCACCAGTCCCAGATAGAGGCTGGCCTCGGCGATCGGATGATCGCGCCGGGCGATCTCATAGACCTGCCACAACAGGGCCGAGGACTGGACCTGGATGCCCAGGACCGCGGCCACCCGGCCCAGCCACAGCAGGCGGAAGTCGCGGATGGCCCAGGGGCTCGACGGCCCGCCGTCATGGGCTTCGGGCGGCGTCGGCGGCTGCGGCGCAACGGTCGGGGCGGAATCGATACTGTCGGTGGTCACGTTCGGCGGGGCGTCTTCGGATAGGGGGTTCCGTCGCGGTGGAAATAGCGGTCGGCCCCGGCGGGGAGGGTCATGTCGATATCGGGATAGTCGGCGGCGTCCTCAGACGGACGGCGCGACCCGACCTCCAGCAGCACCGCCTCGCGGCCACTGCGGTTCTCGATCTTGTGGCCGTCGGGGACGCCCGCCTTGAAGCCGGCGCAGTCGCCGGCGCGCAGGATCGTCTCGCCCTCCTCCTCGACCAGGACCACCTCGCCCTCGATCACCCAGACGAACTCGTCTTCCGCGCTGTGCCAGTGACGCTGGCTGGACCAGGCCCCGGCGGGCAGGCGCAGCAGATTGACCCCGAACTGGTCCAGGCCGCCCGCATCGCCCAGACGCCAGCGGCGACGCGGCTTGCACGGCCCGGCGAATTCCTCGGGATAGCCGGTTCCATGGCCGGTCGGGGCGGTGTCGATGTCGATCTTCGGCACGGTTTCGGGCCTTCTCGCGGGTGCGCGATATGCCTAAAGCATAGCGACATGAGCGCCGCATCACATTCCGTCATCGATCCTGTCGAACTGACCCGCGACCTGATCCGCATTCCCTCCGTCACCCCCGCCGACGAAGGGGCGATGGACGTGCTGGAACGGACGTTGACCGGCCTGGGCTTCGCCTGCCGCCGCATGGTGTTCGAGGGGCCGACCGGGGTCGGCCATGACGCCCGCATCGAGAACCTCTACGCCCGGCGCGGCACGGCCTCGCCCAACCTCTGCTTCGCCGGCCACACCGACGTGGTGCCGACCGGCGACGTGGCCGCCTGGAGCGCCGCCCCGTTCGAGGGCGAGACCCGCGACGGCGTCCTCTACGGCCGCGGCGCCGTGGACATGAAGGGCGGCATCGCCGCCTGGGTCGCCGCCGTCTCGCGCATTCTCGCGGAAGGCGACGTGCCCGGCTCCCTGTCCTTCCTGATCACCGGCGACGAGGAAGGCCCGGCCCTGCACGGGACCAAGCGGGTGGTCCAGACCCTGGCCGCCGAGGGCGAGGTCATCGACGCCTGCGTGGTCGGCGAGCCGTCTTCGGCCCATCACCTGGGCGACATGATCAAGGTCGGGCGACGCGGCTCGCTGAACACCTGGATCACGGTGCATGGGAAACAGGGCCACGTCGCCTATCCCGACCGCGCCGCCAATCCGGCCCCGGTCATCGCCAAGCTGCTGGCCCGCCTCGACGCCCATGTCCTGGACTACGGCTACCCCGAGTTTCCGCCGTCGAACCTGGAGATCACCACCATCGACGTGGGCAATCCGGCGACCAACATCATCCCGGCCGAGGCCAGGGCGCGGCTCAACATCCGCTTCAACCCGACCCACACCGGCGACGGCCTGATCGACTGGCTGAACCGTGAGGCGGGCGCCGTTCAGGCCGAAACCGGCCTGCGGATCGAGCTGGAGCATATGTGCTCGGGCGAGGCATTTCTGACCGAGCCGGGCGTCTTCGTCACGGCGGTGCAGGATGCGGTGGAGGCGACGCTGGGCCGCCGCCCTGAGGCCTCGACCACCGGCGGCACCTCGGACGCGCGGTTCATCCGCGCCCTGTGCCCGGTGCTGGAGCTGGGCCTGGTCGGCCAAACCATGCACCAGGTGGACGAGCGCGTGCCCGAAGCCGAGCTGCGCGCCCTGACCGACGCCTATCAGGCGGTCATCCGCACGGTGTTCGAACGCCTCTGACCGAGGCGTCCGAACACGGTCACGGCCTTAGTTGCCGCGATAGGTGCTGTAGCCGTAGGGGCTGACCACCACCGGCACGTGATAGTGGACGCTGGGATCGACCACCTGGAAGACCACGTCGATCTCGGGGAAGAAGGGCGGCGTCGTCGGCTCGCCGTAACGCGACATGTCGAACACCAGGCGATAGGTCGCCGCCTCGGTCCTGATCGCGTCGCCGAACGAGCGGACGCGGCCGTTCTCGTCGGTGCGGCTGGTCGCCAGATCGCGCCACTGGCCGTCGGCCGACTTGATTTGCAGGGTAACCGGGACGTCACGGCCGCCGACGCCGCGCGCCAGGTCCAGCACGTGGGTCGAGATGGTCTCGGCTGCGGCGGGGAAGGCGCAGGCGGACAGGGCGGCGGCCGCCACGGCGAGGGTGCGAAGGTTCATCGAACGATCTCCTGAAAGTGAAATGCAGTAGCGCCGCCTTATTCGCGCGAAAGACGGCCACGGATGGGGCGCGCCCCACATTTCGTCAGTCTGTGAAGATCAGGCTTCGCCCGCCGCCTCCAGCCGCGCGATGCGGCGGTCCATGTCGGCGACCTGGTCCTTGAGCCGCTGCTTCTCGGAGGCCATGTCGACGGGCGTGCCGTCCTCATAGGTCAGTTGGGCGCCCTTCTCGATCAGGTCGAGACGATACAGGGCCGTGACGCGGGTCGCCTTGAACCGCTCCAGCTCGCCTTCCTTGGAAATGACGCGGGCCATGTCAGCGCGCCGCCACGACGATGACCTCGACCCGGTAGTCGGGCGTGGCCAGCTTCGCCTCGCAGGTGGCGCGGGCGGGCGGATGGGCCGGGTCGATCCAGGCGTCCCACACGGCGTTCATGGCCTCGAATTCGGCGATGTCGGCCAGCCAGACCTGGGCCGACAGGATCTTCGACTTGTCGCTGCCGCACTCGGCCAGCAGGACCTCGATCTCGGCCAGGGCGGTGCGCGTCTGGGCGGCGACGTCCTCGCCCGGCTCGCCGACCTGGCCAGCCAGATAGATGGTCTCGCCGTGGATCACGGCCTGGCTCATGCGGCGGTCGGGCTGGATGCGGGTGATCATGGCGGCTCCTTGGACTGGCGGCGGACTTAACGCGGCGACGCGGCCGCTCCAAGGGCAAACGCCGCACGGCCGCCGCCGCGACGTCTTCCTAAACGCAAAAAGCCGTGTCACAGGAAGCGCCATGGAAACGACCCGCATCGAGAACCGCATCGGCGTGCGCGCCTCGGCCGACCGCATCTGGGAGGTGCTGGCGGACCTGGGCGGCTGGAGCCGCTGGAACCCGCACGAGACCCAGGTGGAGGGCGCCCTGTCCTTCGGCGCCGCCATCACCCTGACCGAGGCCATCCCCGACCTGGGCGAACGCCGGGTCGAGGCGCGGCTGGGCGACTGGCAGCCCCTGTCGCAACTGATCTGGACCGAGCGCCGCGGCTTCCTGTTCAACGCCGTGCGCTACTATGAGATCGAGCAGCTGGAGCCCGGCAGTTGCATCGTCGCCAACGGCATGATCTTCACCGGCCTGCGCGGCGAACTGTTCCACGACAAGCACCGCGCCCGCATCCGCCCCGCCTATGAGGCCATCAACGCCGCCCTGAAGCAGGTCGCCGAAGAGGGCTGAGCAAACCCTCGCCCGATGGGAGAGGAAGGCCCTGAGCCGGCCTTCACCCGCCCTTGGTCATGTCCTGGATGTTGATGATGGCCGGGCCCAGGATGACCACGAACAGCACCGGCAGGAAGAACAGGATCATCGGCACGGTCAGCTTGGCCGGCAGGGCGGCCGCCTTCTTCTCGGCGGCGGCCAGGCGCAGGTCGCGGTTCTCCTTGGCCATGACGCGCAGGGCGGCGCCCAGGGGGGTGCCGTAGGTCTCGGCCTGGGTCATGGCCGTGGCCACGGCCTTGATGCCGGGATGCTGGGTGCGCTTGGCCATGCCCTCATAGGCCAGCCGACGATCGGGCAGATAGCTGAGCTCGGCCGACAGCAAGGACAGTTCCTCGGCCAGTTCGATCGACTGGCCGCCGACCTCCTGACTGACCTTCTGGATCGCCGCCTCGATCGACATGCCGGATTCCACGCAGATCAGCAGCAGATCGAGCGAGTCGGGGAAGGCGGCCACGATCGACTGGCGTCGCTTGTCGATCAGGTTCTTCAGATAGATGTTCGGCGCATAGAAGCCGACCCCCGCCGCCCCCACCACCAGGGCGATCTGGGTGGTCATGGGCAGGTCGGACTTCAGGATGCCGAAGAGATAGACAGCCGTCAGCGCCATCAGGATGAAGGGCGTGGCGAAGCGGAAGAAGTAGAAGGTGTTCAGCGGCCCCGGCCCGCGGAACCCGGCCTGGGCCATGTTCTCCGCCACCTTGGGGTCTTCTAGCAGCTTCATCAGGTTCAGCCGCTCGACGACGCGGCGGCGATAGCTGTCGTCGGTGTGGCGCAGGCTGGCGCCCTCGCCGCCCGGCGCGCCCCCGCGCATGGCCTGACGCGAGCGCCGGCGCAGCTCCTCGCGGCGCTGGGCCACGGCCTTCATCCGCTTGTCCAGCCGCGCCCCGCCGCCGACGAAGGAGGACAGCAGGGTCAGGACGCTGGCGAAGACGGCCACGCCCACGCCGATGCTCAGCAGGTTCTGCGGGTCGGTGATGAAACGCATGAAGCCGTTCACGGTCGTCGGCCCTTCCTCAGAACTTGAAGGAGATCATGCGCTTCATCACGAAGACGCCGAGCGCCATCCAGACGCCCGAGACCATCAGCATGACCTGGCCGCGCATATCGGTGAACATCAGCATCATGTAGCTGGGGCTGGACAGCAAGACGAGGATCATCACCGTCGGCGGCAGGGCCGCGATGATGCCCGCCGAGGCCACGGCCTCGGACGACAGGGCCTTGATCTTCTCGACCATCATCCGCCGGGCGCGCAGCACCGAGGTCAGGTTGCCGAGGGCCTCGGCCAGGTTGCCGCCGGACTTCTGCTGGATGGCGATGACGATGGCGAAGAATTTCAGCTCCGGCGTCGGCATGCGCTCGTACATCTTCTCCAGGGCCTGGGCGAGCGTCAGCCCCACCCCCAGGCCCTCAACCAGCAGGCGGAACTCCCCGGCCAGGGGCTCGGGGCTCTCGCGGGCGATGATCTTGAAGCAGTCGTGCACCGGCAGGCCGGTCTTGATGCCGCGCACCAGGATGTCGACGGAATCGGCGAAGGCCAGGGAGAATTTCTTCATCCGCGCCTTGGCCTTGAAACTGACGATCCAGCGCGGCAGGCCCAGGCCCGCGGCCACGCCGACGCCCAGAACCAGGACGATGTTGGCCCCCAGGACGAAGGCCAGCAGCGCCCCGACCAGGCCCGAGACCGCGCTGATGATGACGAAGGTCCGCACCGACAGGCCCAGCCCCGCCTGCTTCAGGCGGGCGCTCATGGTCATGCGCGCCTTGCGCTCGCGCCGATCGACCTCCTGAAGCTGCAGCAGGATCTGCTTGCGCCGGGCCTCTGGCGTATTGGCCGCGGCCGCGCGCTTGGCCGCCGCGGCCGTTTCCGTCGCCGCACCGCCCAGGGTCTTGGCCCGCTTGACCGCCTGGCCCGAAGAGTCGTCGCCGCCGACCAGCACCCAGCCCACGCCGCCGATGGTGATGAAGGCGAGAACCGCCGCCAGGATGGGAAGCAGCATCCGCCCTACTCCGCCGCGTCCAGGGCCTCGGCCAGTTCCCGCTCCAGCCCATAGTAGCGGGCGCGGTCCCAGAAGCGCGGGCGGGCGATGCCGGTCGAACGGTGGCGGCCGGTGATCTTGCCGTGCGCGTCCTCGCCGGTGATGTCGTAGACGAACAGGTCCTGGGTGACGATGACGTCGCCCTCCAGCCCCACGACCTCGGTGATGTGTGTGATGCGGCGGCTGCCGTCGCGCAGACGGGCGGCCTGGACGATGACGTCGACCGAGCCGACGATCATCTCGCGGATGGTCTTGGACGGCAGGCCGTAGCCGCCCATGGTGATCATGGACTCCAGACGACTGATCGCCTCGCGCGGGCTGTTGGCGTGCAGCGTGCCCATCGAGCCGTCGTGGCCCGTGTTCATGGCCTGCAGCAGGTCGAAGGCCTCGGGGCCGCGCACCTCGCCGACGATGATGCGTTCGGGGCGCATCCGCAGGCAGTTCTTCACCAGGTCGCGCATGGTGATCTGGCCCTGGCCCTCCAGGTTCGGCGGGCGGGTTTCGAGCCTGACCACGTGCGGCTGCTGCAGCTGCAGCTCGGCGGCGTCCTCGCAGGTGATGACGCGCTCGGTCGGGTCGATGAAGGCGGTCAGGGTGTTCAGCAGGGTCGTCTTGCCCGAGCCGGTGCCGCCCGAGATGACGAGGTTGCAGCGCGCCGCGCCGATGACCCCCAGGACGCGCGCCCCTTCCGGACTGATGGAGTTGAACTCCACCAGGTTGCGCATCGTCAGCTTGTCCTTCTTGAACTTCCGGATCGTCAGCGTCGGGCCGTCGATGGCCAGGGGCGGGGCGATGACGTTGACGCGGCTGCCGTCGGGCAGGCGGGCGTCGCAGATGGGGCTGGCCTCGTCGACGCGGCGGCCCACCTGGGACACGATCCGCTGGCAGATGTTCATCAGCTGGCCGTTGTCGCGGAAACGGACGTTGGTCAGCTGCACCTTGCCGCCGACCTCGATGAACACCCGACCCGCGCCGTTGACCATGATGTCGGCGATGTCGTCGCGCGCCAGCAGCGGCTCCAGCGGCCCATAGCCGAGGACGTCGTTGAGGATGTCCTGAACCAGGTTCTCCTGCTCGGCCACCGACATGGAGACGTTCTTGATCGCCACCAGTTCGGAGACGATGTCGCGGATCTCCTCCGACGCCGCCTTCTGGTCCAGCTGCGCCAGCTGGGCCAGGTCGATGGTGTTCATCAGGGCGTTGAAGATGGTGGTCTTGGTCGCGTGGTAATAGTCGCTCTGCTCGCGCACGATCTCGGCGACGGCCTGGGCCTTCTTCAGTTGCTCCAGGCCGGGCGTGGCGCGCGGGCCGGCGCCCGAACCGCCCGCCGAGGGCGACGGCTCGGCCGGGCGTCCGATCAGGCCGTCCAGCGCGTCCAGCCGGTCGCTGCGCGGCGCGGCGGCGGGCGCCGCCAGAGGGTCGAGGTCTTCGGCCGAGAAGCCGTCCACCGGCTCGGGCGCGCGGCGCGCGGCCGGCTCCGGCGCCGGGGCCGGCCGGGGCGCGGCGGGGGCCAGGCCCGGTTGCGCTGTCCGCTTGCCGAACACGGCCTCAGCGCTTCTTGCTGAACAGGGAGGCGAACAGGGAGGCGCCCCCGGCGGCCTTGGCGGGCGCGGCCCTGACGCGGCCCGGGGCCGCGGGCATTTCGCGACGCGAGACGATCTGGGCCAGGGTCTCGAAGGCCTCGGCCGCCTTGGTCTTGGCCGCCGAATCCAGCACCATCTGGCCGTTGTTGGCCGCCACGCCGAACACCTTGGCGTCGAAGGGGATGCTGAGGCTGGGATGGACCCCCAGGGCCGCGCCGAAGTCCTTGGCCGGGATCTCGGGCCGTCCGGGCACGCCCACCTGGTTCAGCACCAGTCGCGGCGGGGCGTCGTTGGGGCGGCCCTGCTTGATCAGGTCGATCATGTTCTTGGCGTTGCGCAGCGAAGCCAGGTCCGGCGTCGCCACCACCACCACCTCGTCGGCCGCGATCAGCGCCCGGCGCATCCAGCCCGACCACAGGTGTGGCAGGTCCAGGACCACGAAGGGCGCGGTGGCGCGGATGCGGCTAGTGACCTCCTCGAAGGCCTCGGCGCCGATGTCCCAGTCGGTCTCGAGGCTGGCGGGGGCGGCGAACAGGCTCAGCTTGTCGGTGCAGCGGACCATCATCCGGTCCAGCAGGGTGGCGTCCAGACGGTCGGGCTGGCTCAGGGCGTCGGCCACCCCGCCCAGGGGGTCCTGGTTGAAGTCCAGCCCGGCGGTGCCGAACGGCAGGTCGTAGTCGACGATGACGGTGTTGACGCCGATCCGCTCGCTCATCGCATAGGCGGTGTTGTGGGCCACGGCCGAGGCCCCGGCCCCGCCCCGCGCGCCGACGAAGGCGATGGTGCGTCCGACGAAGGGCTGGGCCGGGTCGGCGAACAGGCCGCCGATGGCCGCGATCAGCTGCAACGGCTGGACCGGCGCCACCAGGTATTCGCTGACGCCCCGCCGCATCAGCTCACGGAAAAGCAGGATGTCATTGGTCGCGCCGATGATGACCACCTTGGTCCCCGCGTCGCAGACCTCGGCCAGCTGGTCGATCTCCCACAGGAGATGCTGCGGGTCCTTCAGGCTCTCGACGACGATCAGGGGCGGCGTCGGCTCGGACTGATAGGCCTCGATCGCGGCCTGCACCCCGCCCAGACGGATCTGGGTGGTGGCCCGGGCCATGCGCCGGTCCTGGCCGGCCCGCTCTGCGGCGGCGGCCGTGTCCTGGCGCTCGGCGAAGACATGGACGCCGATGCGCGGGATCGACACCTCCAGCGACGCCGGGCCGGCCAGGGACAGGCCGGACGGCGCCGCCGACACCGGGGCCGCGAAGGACGCCGCGACCTCGACCGGCGCCAGATCGATCACCGGCGGCGCGGCCTCGACAACCATCGGGGCGGAGCTCGGCGCGTCCAGCGGGGCGGCGTTGATCGCCGTCTCGGTCTCGGCCAGCAGGCGTCCGACCGGATCATAGGGGGCGGCCGGACGATCCTCCGTCACCTCCTCCAGGGCGGGGGGCGCCGGGTCCACGGCCGCGGGCGCGGCGGGCGCGGCGGCCGGCTGAAGGTCGAGGAACTCGTCCTCCAGGTCGAAACCGTCCAGGACGTCGAAATCCTGAGTGGAATAGGGTTTGGACATGATCGTCATTCCACGGCCCGCGAAATTCGCGTCTGCGTCAGCAGGGCCTCACGCTGGGCGGCCGTCTGCTCGCCCGATCGATAGGCGTCGAACACCACCGACCGGCGCCCCGCGTCGGCCGGAGCCAGGGCGCGCGGCGCGACGATGTCGCGCGGGTCGGCGATCTGGGCGGCCAGGTTGGCGGTGACGGCGCAGCCGAAGTTGGCGGACGACTGATTGTCGCCGGTGCGGCTCAGATTGCCCCATTGGGTCCCGCACTGGGGCACGACGGCGCGCACGGTCTCGAAGCCCGCCAGCACCGGCGCCCGGGGGGCGGGGGCCGCATAGCCGGTCATCCGGATGCGGTCGGCGGGCACGCCCGCCGCCTCCAGCGCCGCCTTGACGCCCCAGGCCGCGCGGGCGGCTGCGGGGTCGTCGCCGGCCGGCGCCTCGACCACCAGGGCCGGGGCCCCTTCCAGGGCGAAACGCGCGGCCAGGGCGTCCAGGGCCGCGCGCTGATTGGCCGACAGGCCGGTTTCGTGCACCGCCAGGGCGATGCGGTCCAGGCCGGGCTCGACCTCGAGGACGAAGCGCGACGCCGGGGTCAGCGGCGGCTCGCCGCCCAGGCTGGCCGGGCCGCCGGCGCAGGCCGACAGCGTCAGGCTCAGTCCCAGGACGGCGGCGGAGAGGGATGCGGTGCGGATCATGGCGCTCACTCGATCACATAGCCGACGGGGCCCCGCCATCCGGCGCCCGGCTGGGCGGTCGGGGCGGGCGATCCATAGACCTGGTTCAGCTGGCCGAAGAAGATGGTCTCGGCGTCCTGGGCGATGCGCAGCCCGTCGGCGGGCGTCTGCATCCGGCCCGGCGAGGTCGGGGTGACGATGTAGGGCTCGACGATGACCACCAGCTCGGTCTCGCCCATCAGATAGTCGCGCGAGCGGAACAGCTGGCCCAGCACCGGCAGATTGGTCATGCCGGGCAGGGAGTCGATCGCCTGGCGCGTCGATTCCTGCAACAGGCCGGCGATCATCATCGATCCGCCCGAGGGCAGTTCGATGGTGTTCTCGCTGCGCCGCACCGTCAGGCCGGGCAGGGAGATGGAGGCCGGGGTGCCCGCGCCGATGGTCAGGCCGCCCTGGGGCGTCAGCTCGGACACCTCGACCTTGACCTGCAGGCTGATGCGGCCCTCGGACAGGACCACCGGCCGGAACGCCAGGGCCACGCCGTAGGGCTTGTATTCGACCGAGATCTGGCCGTCGCGGTCGCGCCCCGTGGGCACGGGGAACTCGCCCCCGGCCAGGAAGCTGGCGGCCTCGCCGTTGACCGACGTCAGGTTGGGTTCGGCCAGCATCCGCACCAGGCCGACGCGCTCGAAGGCCTTGAGCAGGGCCTCGCCCTTGTTCAGCCCGTCGGAGCCGGGACCGGTGCCGGGCTGGGCCGTGTCCCAGTTGGACGGGTCGCCGGGGCGGCCGTCGACGGTGACGGGGCACAGGGCGTCCTGCGGCCAGCCGGCGCCGCACGGGACCTGCATCTGGAAATTCTTGGTGGTGTCGCGGGCGACGCCGCCGCTGATCCCGCCCAGCAGGGCGCCGTTGACGCCCCAGGTGGCGGCGTTGCCCAGCAGCCATTGGGTGTCGCCGACCCGGCCGATCACCGCCTGGGTGTCGAAGCCCAGCTGCTTGATGGCGCTGCGCTGCACCTCGACCACGCGGACCTTCAGTGTCACCTGGTCCGAGCCGGCGACGGCGATCATGTTCATGACCTTCTCGGGGGCGCTGACGAAGGCGCGGGCCACCTGGGCGGCGCGGTCGGCCTCGGCCGGGCTGGCGGCCACGCCGGTCAGGATGATGCTGTCGTTGACTGCCTCGGCGCGCACGGTCGAGCCGGGAACGACCCGGCTCAGCGTGTCCTGCAGGGCGCTGACGCCCGCGTCGACGCGGACCCGAAGCGTCAGAATGGTGCGCCCGGCGGCGTCCAGGAAGACGGCGTCCGTCTCGCCGCCCGCCATGCCGACCATGGTGATCCGCCGCGGCGAATGCAGCACGGCCTCGGCCACGGTGGGGTTGGAGATGATGACGTCGCGCGCATCGGCCGGCAGGTCGACGGCGAAGGAGGTCCCGCGCGGAAGGTTGACCATCTGGGGCGCCGCGCCCGCGGCGACGGCCGTGCGGGTCTGAGCCCGCGCCGCGTCCAGCGATGCGGAGCCGCCCAGGGCGATCAGGGCGGCGCAGGCGGCGACGACGAAACGATTCATGCCTGAAATCCTCATGGAACCGCCACCGCCTCGGCCTGACCCTCGCGATAGACGCGCACCACGCCGCCTCCGCCCGCCGCGCCCGTCGCCCCGCCGCCGCGTCGGACGGCGCCGGGCACATGGCCCGACGGTCCGGCCGTGTCGGCGTAGGAGCGCAGCACCAGGGACAGCTCGCCCTCGGACTTGGCCAGGGCCAGGACCTCGGCGTCGCGGCCGGTCAGCTCCAGGGTCGCGGTGGCGCCGACCACGGCCTTCTCGTCCTGGGCCGCGCGGGTGCTCTGGTCGATGGCCAGGACCTTGACGTTGCGCATCACGGTGGCGGCGGCGAACTTCGTTCCGCCCTCGTCGCCCGAGGCGGACTTGATCTCGCGCGTCAGCAGGACGTCGACCCGGTCGCCCGGCAGGATGAAGCCGCCGGCGGCGGTCTCGACGGTCACGCGAATGGCCATGGCCCGCATGCCGGGCTCCAGATAGGCGGCCATGTAGCCGCTGTCCCCGGCGCGCACGATCTTGCGCGCCACCAGGGGCTCCCCGGCCAGGATGGGTTCGCGCACCACGGCGCCGACGTAGTCGGCCTTGGCGCCCGGCGCATTGAGGACCGCGACGGCCTTCATGGCCCGGTCCACGGCGCCCGCCTTGGCGTCCGTGGGCTGGGCGTCGGCAGACTTGCCGCCCTCAGCGGCGGCCTCGGCCTTGGGCGGGGTCGCGCCGTCGGTGATGAAGAGGGGGTTGAGCTCGTCGACCGGCCAGTCCTTCCAGCTCAGGTCCGCGTCGGCCAGGCGACGCCCGGGCTCTAGGTCGCGCGCGGCGACCAGAACCTTGGCCATGGGGCGCGTCTCGACGGCGGCGGCCGCAGTCGCGCCGGGCTGCCCCGACGGCGAGCCCATGGCGCGCACGACCAGGGCCAGGCCGATGGCGGCGAGGGCGGCGATGCAGATGACGGCGATCTTGGCGGGCTTCATCGACGATCTCCGGCAGAGACGACCGACGCCGATCCGGCTGCCCGTCCCCTGCCGTTAAGAATTATGGGGGAGCGAGGTTAACGCGTCCCTAAGCGGGACACGGCCTTCTGCAGCGACGTTTCAGCCCGCAACGAAGACCGCCATCAGCGGGCTGGACGGGTAGGCCAGCAAGGCCCCGACGGCGATGGCGACGCCGTAGGGAATGTCGCCCTTGGGTTGCATCAGCCGCATGACCCAGCCGGGGCCGGTCTGGGCGAGGAGCGGCAGACGGCTGCGCGCGGCCATCAGCAGCAGGCAGAAGCCGCCGCCCGCCAGGGCCGTATAGAGGAGGAAGGGCAGACCGCCCGAGACGCCCATCCACAGCACCGAGGCGGCCAGAAGCTTGGCGTCGCCGCCGCCGATCCAGTTCAGGGCGAACATCCCGGCGCCCACGGCCAAGGCGGCGACCGCCAGCCCGACCGAAGCCCCGACCATGGAGAGCGGCAGGCCCAGCGCCAGAGCCGCCGGAAAGAAGCCGAGGATAAGCAGACCCGAAATCCAGTTCGGAATCTTCATCGTCGTCAGATCATGAAGCGCCGCCACGATGGCCAGCACGGGCAGGACGGCGAGCGGGACGATCGAAAGTTCGGTCATGACGCCATTGCAGGACAGACGACTTAAGATCAGGTTTCCAGTCGGCTGCGCTCAAGCTTCCGCCCTGCGCCTCAATTGAAATCGGCCGGTGCGTCGCCGCACCGGCCGATCCTCAAGCGTTACACGCCTGACTATTACATGCCTTGTTCGATGGTCTCGAAGGTGCCCTTGAGCTTGTCGCCCAGAGCGCCGACAGCGACGATGATGACGACGGCGATCAGGGCGGCGATCAGGCCGTATTCGATGGCCGTGGCGCCGGATTCGTCTTTGGCGAAGCGCGTGATGAAGTTACGCATGATGTGTCTTCCTTCTGTTGTAAGCGAGCAACTGGTCCACCATTCAGGGCCACCGGCTTTGCCCGCTTGACCCCCGTTTGCATGGGGACGATGCGGCGAAGTCCATTAAGGGCGAGTAAAGCCCAAAACGGCGGGGCAAAAAATTGATGGTTACTTCTACGTTTACTACGATGAAGACTTCCGTGGACGCGGCTCGGTGGAATTTCAGGTTTTCTTGACCTTTCGGCCTCAGGTTCGGGTTCGGCGCTCGCGCGCGCCTGTTCTGAACGCCCACGGAGGCCTCGCATGCGCCAGACCGCTCTCTTCTCCGCCGGACTCGTCGCGGCCCTGGCGCTCGGGCTCGCCGCGCCCGCCCTGGCCCAGGAGCGCCCCCTGGACGTGCAGATCGACCAGGCGACGCGGGTGCAGCTGCGCGCCCCGGCGAGTTCGGTGATCGTCGCCAATCCGCGCATCGCCGACGTCACCGTGACGGACGCCCACACCCTGTTCATCACCGGCAAGAGCTATGGCGTCACCCAGGTCATCGCCGTCGACGCCCTGGGCCGCCCCCTGTTCCAGCGCCAGGTGGTGGTCGGCCCCGGTTCGACCGGATCGGTTCGCGTCTGGCGCGGCGGAGACGCGACCGAGGTCGCCTGCGGAACCCGCTGCGCCCCCGCCGCGCGTCCCGCCACGGCGCCCTGATCGCCATGCGCGGGGGCCTGGACCTGAAGCGCCGCCGCCGCGAGGGCTCCACCGCGGTGGAGTTCGCCATGGTGGCCCTGCCCTTCTTCCTGCTGCTGTTCGGCATCCTGGAGATCGGCCTGCTGCTGCTGGTCGACGCCCTGGCCGAGACCGCCGTTTCCGACGCCGGACGCCAGGTCCGCACCGGCCAGGCCCAGGAGCTGAAGCTCAAGCCCGAGGACATCAAGGCGCGGTTGTGCGCCAATATGAGCGTCTTCGCGGCCGACTGCCCCAACCGCGCCTTCATCGACATCCGCGTGGTCGACGACTTCTCCGACCCGGTGGCGCCCGATCCCCTGGCGTCCGGCCTGTTCGATCCGTCGGTGCTTCGCTATCAGCCCGGCGGGCCCGGCGACCGGGTGCTGGTCCGCGTCTGGTACGAACAGCCCATCATCACCCCCTTCATCGCCCAGGCCCTGTCGCGCACCACCGACCATCGGGTGATGCTGACCACCACCCTGGCCTTCCGCAACGAGCCCTATCAATGAGGCGCCCCGCCCTCTTCGGTCTCCTGGGCCGGCTGGCCGGCGACCGACGCGGCGTCTCGGCGGTCGAGTTCGCCCTGCTCGCGCCGGTGATGATCCTGATCTATTTCGGCCTGGTCGAGTTCTGCCAGGGCTATATGGCCGAGCGCCGGTCCGGCCACGCCGCCTCCGTGGTGGCCGACCTGGTGGCCCAGTCGGGCGGGACCTCGCGCCTGGACCTGGACCGCACCTTCGCGGTGGGCGACACCATCATGCGCCCCTTCTCGGCCGCGCCCCTGTCCATCCGGGTGTCCAGCGTCACCGTGGACGCGCGCGGCGTGGCCACCGTCCAGTGGAGCCGCGCCAACGACCGCAACCTGACCCGCCGCGCCCCGCTCTCTGTGGTGGCCGACCTGCCCCCGGGCCTGATCTCGACGGGCGAGACCCTGATCCTGGGCGAGACCGAATACGCCTATCGATCCATCTTCGCCCAGGCCCTTCCCAGGAGCGTCACCTTCCGGCGCAGCTATTACCTGCGCCCGCGCACCACCGACCGGATCGCCTGCGCAGACTGCCCCGCCTGACCCCGACGCCCTAGCCGACCAGCGCCTCCTTCAGCGCGCGGATCTTGGCCTCGGTCTCCAGCCGCTCGGCGCGCGGATCGCTGTCGGCGACGATCCCCGCCCCGGCCAGGGCGCGCCAGCGCCAGCCGGCCGCCTCCCGCTCGAACGCCGCCGTGCGGATCAGGACCGAGGCCGTCAGCCGCGCCTCGCCGCCCAGGTCCAGTCCGAACAGTGAGCCGCACCACGGCCCGCGCGGCGGCTCGTGCCCCGCGATCACCTTCATAGCCTGATGCTTGGGCGCGCCGGTAATCGAGCCGGGCGGAAAGGCGGCCTCCAGAACCTCGGCCGGGCCCACGCCCTCGGCCGCCTGGGCCGTGATCGTCGAGACCAGGTGATGCACCGTCGGATGGCTCTCCAGTTCGAACAGCCGTTCGACCCGGACCGAGCCCGGCCGCGCCGCCCGCGCCAGGTCGTTGCGCATCAGGTCGACGATCATCAGGTTCTCGGCCCGGTCCTTGGCGCTGGCGGCCAGTTCCGCCGCCAGGGCGGCGTCGCGCGCCGGGTCGGGGTCGCGCGGACGGGTGCCCTTGATCGGCCGGGTCTCGATGCGGCCGCTGTGGCCGCCGAAAGTCAGGAACAGTTCGGGCGAGTTGGACACCAGCGCCCGCATCCCCAGCCGCCAGAAGGCGCCGTAGGCCGCGCCCCGTCCCGCGGACAGCCGCAGGAAGACCTCGAAGGGGTCACGCCCCGGATCCAGCCGCCCGGCCCAGGCCCGGGCGATGTTGGCCTGGAACAGCTCCCCCGCCCCGATGCGGGCGACCACGTCGGCCACCGCCGCCTCATAGGCCGCGCCCGAGCCCTCCTCGTCCGCGCGGACCGAGGGCGGCGAGGGACTCCCGGCCGAGACCGCCTCGTCCAGCCAGGCCGCCGCCCGCTCGGCCTGGAAGCGCGCCGCCTCGGCGTCCGCTCCCCGCCCGATCGCTCGCACGCGCCGCGCGCGATGGTCGAACGCCAGCAGGGCCGGGTAGCGGGCCAGCATCAGGTCGGGCCAGCCGCCGCCCCGCTCGCCCGTCGCCGGCCGCGCTCCGGCGTCATAGCTCATCAGGCCGACGACCCCGCCGCCCGCATAGGCCGGATCGCGCAACAGGGCGAAGGGCGCCGCGTCATCCGCCCGGCCGACGAAGACCCGATCCGGCTCGCAGGCCACGAAGGACCAGCGCCCGCCGTGCGCCGTCGGATCGCCCGCCCCGGCCAGCAGGGCCAGGGCCCCCTCGCGCCGGTTCAGCCCGGCCGCCATCGCCAGGGGCTCGCGCCAGGGATGCGTCTCGACGTGGATGACCGGAAGGGCCGAAAGGCGGTCGCTCATGACCGCCTTTCATAGACTGTTCGGCGGCTGGCGCCAGCCGCGCCTAGCGGACGGCGACGAGGGCCGACATGGCGTCCAGATAGGCGAGGAAGGCGTCGCGGCCGCCCTCGGTCATGCTGGCCCGGGTCAGGGGCTTGCGGCCCTGGAAGGTCTTGGACACGGCGACGAAGCCCGCCTCCTCCAGCTTGCGCAGATGCACCGACAGATTGCCGTCCGTGGTCTGCAGTCGGGCCTTCAGCTCGTTGAAGTCGGCGCTGTCCACCCCCGACAGATAGGCCATGATCCCCAGCCGCACCCGGCCGTGGATGACCTCGTCGATGCGGCCGATGTCGAAGGTTTCGCCTTGCGAGGTCCCGGCCATGCTCAGATCACCTCGGCCGGTTCCTGGCGCACCAGGACCAGGCCGGGAACCAGGGCGAACAGGACCAGGCCCGCCGCATAGCCCAGCCACATCAAGGGGCTCCCGGTCAGGAAGGCGATCAGCGGAGCGGCGATCCAGCTGCCAACCGCCAGGCGCCACTGCCACCTCTGGCCGCTCATGGTCGCCGAGACCGCCCAGCCCGCGCCGTAGAGGGCGAAGATCAGCGACGGGAAGATCAGGAAGACGTCGCCCCGGCGCGTCGTCCAGGCGATGACGACCATCGACAGGAACAGGACGAAGGTCGCCAGCCCCACCCCCATCCAGCCGGCCCCGCCCGCCCGGTTGACCAGGGAATGGGCGCCGGGCTTGGTCTTGTCCTTCCGGATGCAGACCATCAAGGCGGCGAAGAAGACGGCCATCGCCACGCCCCACAGGACGACGAAGCCCCAGCCGCCGATCATCACCACCCCCGCGGCGGCCGCGTAGTGAACCAGGGCGGCCAAGCCGAACACCAGGCCGGCGGCGACCAGGATGCGCCCGCCCAGCAGCGGCGCGCGCCGCCCTTCCTGGGCCAGGGCCTTCATATAGGCGATGTCGTCGTGAACGGATTGAACCTGGTCGCGGGTCATGGCGTCTCTCCCTGCCTGTTGGGGAGAAGATGATCCAAGAACTTTATGTTGTAAAGTTCTTTCTCAAAGACGCCCGCGACGCCCCTCCCTCCCCGCGACGGGGAGGGAGGGGCGTCGCGTTTGCGCTCAAGCAGCGCGCGACCGCGCCCTCTTCTTACCGGAACGGCGGCTCGTCAAAGGCGCGCAGCTTGCGCGAGTGCAACCGCGTGCCCTCGGCGCGCAGCAGCTCCACGGCCTGGATGCCGATCTGCAGGTGCTCGGAGATCGAGCCCTCGTAGAAGCGGTTGGCCTGGCCCGGCAGCTTGATCTCGCCGTGCAGCGGCTTGTCCGACACGCACAGCAGCGTCCCGTAGGGCACGCGGAAGCGATAGCCCTGGGCGGCGATGGTGGCGCTTTCCATGTCGATGGCGACGGCGCGGCTCTGGTTGAAGCGCAGGGCCGATTTGGAATAGCGCAGCTCCCAGTTGCGGTCGTCGGTGGTGACGACGGTGCCGGTGCGCAGGCGCTTCTTGACCTCTTCGCCCGGCGCGCCCGAGACCAGCTTGGTCGCATCGTAAAGGGCGCGCTGCACCTCGGCGATGTTGGGGATCGGAATGTCGGCGGGCAGGACGGCGTCCAGCACGTGGTCGTCGCGCAGATAGGCGTGGGCCAGGACGTAGTCGCCGATGGTCTGGCTGCCGCGCAGGCCGCCGCAGTGGCCGATCATCATCCAGGCGTGCGGACGCATGACCGCCAGGTGGTCGCAGATGGTCTTGGCGTTGGACGGGCCGACGCCGATGTTGACCAGGGTGATGCCCTGCCCATCCGGCCGCGTCAGGTGATAGGCGGGCATCTGATGCTTGCGCCAGGCGGCGTCCATGATGGCCGCCTCGGGGTCGTCGGTGGCGCGCGTCACCGCCACGCCCCCGGCGCAGGACAGGCTCTCATAGGGGCTGTCGGGATCGGCGATCTGGGCCGTGGCCCAGCGCACGAACTCGTCGACGTAGCGGTTGTAGTTGGTGAAGAGGATGAAGCTCTGCACGTCCTCGACCGGGGTGCCGGTGTAGTGCCGCAGCCGCGCCAGGGAGAAGTCGGTGCGCAGGGCGTCGAACTGGGCCAGGGGATGTTCCTCGCCCGGCTCCCACAGGCCGTCGGAGACCTCGTCGCCGATGTGGGCCAGTTCTGTGGTCGGGAACCAGCGGGCGATGGCCGCCGTCATGGTGCGGTCCAGCACCACGTCCGAGCCGTCCAGCACATAGGGGAAGGGGATTTCCTGGTCCGACGGCTCGACCGCGAACTCGGCGCCGTATTCGGCGGCCAGCAGGGTCAGCTGGTCCAGCAGATAGGTGCGGAACAGGTCGGGCCGGGTGATGGTCGTGGAATAGACGCCGGGCCAGGACAGGCGGCCGTAGGCGCGGGTCTCGAGGTTCTGCGGACGCTCGCCGTGCCAGGTCACCGTCAGGCGGGGATAGGCGAACAGGCCCGCCGCCCGGGCCTCGGGTTCGGCGCGCTCGCCGGTCGCCAGGAAGACCTTCACGGCCTGGCGCAGGTTGGCGACGGATTGGTTGTAGAGGGTTTCGAGGCGGTCCAGCGCCGCCTGGGGGGTCATCTTGTCTGTCATGGCTTCCTCTAGCGGAAAACCGTCACCTTGGCGAGACGGGGGAAACACGCCGATACGACAGTTGACCGGACGCCCCGCCGCGCGCTTCCTCGTCCGGCTGGAGGATTCCCATGGTTCGACATCTGTTTCCGCTCGCCGTCGCGGCCGCCCTGCTGGCCGGGATCGCGCCCGCCTCGGCCGAGGTGAAGTCGGCCGCGCCGCACGGCTTCGAGGTCGGCGGGACGGTCGCCATCGCCGCCCCGCCCGCCCGCGTCTGGGCCGTGCTGACCGCGCCCGACGCCTGGTGGAGCCGCGACCACCGCTGGTTCAAGGGCTCGACCCTGTCGCTGGACCTGTCGCCCGGCGGCTGCTGGTGCGAGCGGGCGGCGGACGGCCGCGTCTCGCGCCACCTGGAGACGGCCCTGGTCGAGCCGGGCACGAAACTGGTGTTGCAGGGCGGCCTCGGCCCGCTGCAGGGCCAGGGGGCGGCGGGCGGCCTGTCCTTCACCCTGAAGCCCGAGGGCGAGGGCGCGACCCTGACCTGGACCTATGTGGTCGGCGGCTATGCGAGCGGCGGGCTCGAGGCCTGGGCCGCCCCGGTCGACGGCGTGCTGTCGGCCCAGCTGGCCAATCTGAAGACCCGGGCCGAGGCCGGGGACTGAGGCCCTACCCCAGCGCCCCGCGCAGGAAGGCGACCGCTCCGGCCATGTCCCCCGCCGCCCCGCGCCAGGTCGCCGCCGCGTCCTTGGCCCCGCCATAGGCCGAGGGATCGGTGAAGGTCGCGTCCGGCCGTTCGGGCGCGCCCAGGGCCGCCGCCGCGCGCACGGCGCCGGGCGCTCCGGCCGCCGCCAGATAGCGCCGGTCCAGCGCCAGCATCAGGGCCGCGCGCCCGCCCTCGCCCTGGCCCAGCACGCCGATGCGCCGCGCGTCGCCGCCGAGATCCTCGGCCCGCCGCCCCGCCCAGGCGACGGCCGCCGCCGTATCGGCGATGAAGGCGGGATAGGGGCTGCCCGGCGCCGCCCGCCGGTCGGCCAGGATCACGACGAAACCGCCCTCGGCCAGGTCGCGCGCCGCCCGCTCTTCCGCCGCATCGGGCGCGCCATGAGGCAGCAGGACCAGGATCGGGAGGCGGTGCGCCCGCGCCGGGCGATGGAGGCTGAGCGACTGACGCGGATCCGCTCCATAGGCCGCGCGCGCCGTGCGCCAGCCGGGCGGCCCCAGCGGCGCGGGCGTCACCCCCGGCCCCGCCAGCGGGGCGCAGGCGGCCGCCGCCGCGGTCGCCAGCAGCGGCGCCAGAAGCCCTCGTCGCGTCATGCTCGCCCCTTCGCCCCTTGCCCTCAGTTCAAGCTCCCTTCCCCCTCGATGGGGGAAGGGCCGGGGATGGGGGTGCGCGCGAGAGATCGTCAGGCTGAAACGCAGGAGACGCGACGGCGTCTCCGCAGGCCAAAGCCGAAGCCGCCAGCCCTCACCCCCACCCAACCCTCCCCCATCGAGGGGGAGGGTTCCGGCCTTTTACCTGGCCAGATGCTTGTCCAGCCAGCCGAACACCTCATTGTGCCATTGCAGGCTGTTGGCCGGCTTCAGCACCCAGTGGTTCTCATTGGGGAAGAAGACCAGGCGGCTGTCGATGCCGCGCCGCTGCAGGGCGGTGAAGGTCGACAGGCTCTGCGCGGTGGGGATGCGGAAGTCGAGGTCGCCCTGGATCACCAGCATGGGATCGCGCCAGTTCTGCACGTGGTTGGCCGGGTTGAACTTCTGATAGCCCTCCGGGTTTTCCCACGGCGTGCCGCCGTATTCCCACTCGGTGAACCACAGCTCCTCGGTCGAATAGCCCATGCCGAAGGTGTCGAAGACGCCGTCGTGGTTGACCAGGCATTTGAACTCGCCCGTCCAGTTGCCGGCGATCCAGTTGATCATGTAGCCGCCGTAGGAGGCGCCCAGGGCGCAGGCGTTGTCGCCGTCCAGGAAGTCATACTTCGACTGGGCGAAGGCCCAGCCCTTCTGCAGGTCTTCCAGCGGGCGGTCGCCCCAGTGCTGGCTGATGGAATCGGTGAAGTCCTGGCCGTAGCCGGTCGAGCCGTGGAAATCGATCATCACCACCGCATAGCCCGCGCCCGCATAGGTCTCGGGGTTCCAGCGATAGGACCAGGAGTTGCCGAACGAGCCCTGCGGCCCGCCGTGGATCAGGAAGGCGACCGGATACTTCTGACCCTCGACATAGTTCGCCGGCTTGATGACGTAGCCGTGCACCGTCTCGTCGTTCCAGCCGGAGAAGCTGAACTGCTCGAACTGGCCGAAGGCCTTGTTCGCCAGCTGCGGGTTCACATTGGTCAGGCGACGCGGCATCTCGCGGCCGCGCCAGGTCTTGAAGTAGAGGTCGGCGGGCGAGGTCAGGGTGTCCAGGGCATAGACGAAGCCCGCGGGCGTCTGGGCGAAGGCGCCGACGTGGCCTTCGCCGGTCAGCGGCATGACCACGCCGTTGCGCGCATCGATGGCGAACAGCCTGGTCTGGCCGACGTCGCCGGCGGTGACGTACAGGGTCTTGCCGTCCTTGGACCACTGCAGGCTGTCGGCCGAGCGATCCCAGTTGGCCGCGATCTGGCGCGTCTGGCCGGTGGCTGTGTCGCGCAGGAAGATCGAATACTTGTCCGCCTCGAAGCCCGGACGGGCCATGGCGCGGTAGGCCAGGGTCTGGCCGTCGGGCGAGAAGACCGGGCCGGTGTCCCAGGCCGGGTTGGCCTCGGTCAGATTGGTCAGTTGGCCCGGCGCGTCGACCGCCACCTGATAGAGGTCGAAGTTCGTGCTCCACGGCTCGCTGTTCCCGGCCTGGCGGGCCGAGAAGACCAGCGACCGGCCATCAGGGGCGAAGGTGAACTCGCTCTCATCGCCGAACGGCTTGGAGGGGGTGTCGCCGTCAAAGCCCTTCGTCACCCAGACGGGATCGCCGCCCGCCTTGCCGTCGGCGCCGATCGCCTGGACGAAGAGGTGGTTCTGGGTGTGGTCGTTCCACGCATCCCAATGGCGCACGAACATGCGGTCATAGACCTGGCCGGTCGACTTCTTCTCGCCCTCGACCTTGCCGCGCGCCACCGAGGCGTTCAGGTCGGCGGCGTCCGGATAGACGGCCAGCGACACGGCCACCGCGTCGCCCGCGGCGTTGACGCGATAGGCGTTGACGTCGGTCGGCAGGGCCGTGACCTGCGTCGCCGTCGCGCCCTTGTCGGCCGAGACCCAGACCTGGCTCGACCCCGAACGGCTCGACAGGAAATACAGCTTGCCGTCGGCGCCCCAGCGGGCGGTGTTGGCGCCGCCTTCGGAGATGGCCAGCTTCTGCGCCTCGCCCTCGCCCTTCAGGCTCAGGAGGTAGAGGGCGCTGGAGCGACGGTTGGCCGCCACGTCGGTCTGGGTCAGGGCATAGACCACCCACTCCCCGTCCGGCGACGCCTGGGGATCGCCCAGCCGGTTGGCCGAGATCATGTCCTGATAGGTGAAGGCCGGACGCGCCGTCTGACGCGCATCCGGGCGCGCGGCCTGCGTCGCCGCCGCCGGAGCGGCGGGCGCCTCGGCCAGGGCCGGCAAGGCCGTGGCGGTCAGCAGGGCGACGGCGCTGAGGCCGGACAGGAGATGGGGCAGGCGGCGCATTCAGGCGCTCCTCGTGGGATTTCGATCAGGCCGAAGGCCTAACATCGCCGCGCGCCGCCCGCAAAGTCTCCGTTGGACGTCGCCGTGCAGTTCCGCCGCCGCCGCCTCGCCAAGCCGCTTGCCCGATCCCGCCGCCTCGGCGACAAGCAGGCGATGACTTCGTCTCCCCACATCGTGGACACGCTGATCGCCGAGCGCGCGCCCCGGCTGACGGGATCGGTCGCCTGGCCCCTGGCCCGGCCCGCTCTCTACGGCCTGCTCGACTACGCCAAGGCGCGGCGCATGGCCGACGCCATCGGCCCCATGGCCGGACGCCAGGCGCTGGACCATGTCTCCGACCTGCTGGAGCTGGCGGTGCGGACCCAGGCGCTGGAGCGGCTGCCCGTCTCGGGCCGCTGCCTGGTCATCTGCAACCACCCGACCGGCATCGCCGACGGCCTGGCGGTCCACGACGCCCTGCGCACGGTGCGCGACGACCTGATCTACTTCGCCAACGCCGACGCCCTCCGGGTCTCGCCCCGCCTGTCGGAGACCGTCATTCCCGTCGAATGGGTCACGGCCAAACGCACGCGCGAGAAGACCCGCGCCACCCTTCAGGCCGCCAAGGAGGCGTTCGAGGCCGAACGCTGCGTCGTCATGTTCCCGGCCGGACGCCTCGCCCGCGTCGGCGCCGACGGCCGGCTGACCGATCCCGAATGGGCCGCCACCGCCGCCTCCCTGGCCCGCAAATACGAAGCGCCGGTCATTCCGATCCATGTCGCCGGTCCGACCAGCCGCCTGTTCCACCTGTTCGACAAGGTGTCCCAGGAGCTGCGCGACATCACCCTCTTCCACGAACTGCTGAACAAGAAGGGCCGCGCCTTCGACCTGACCGTCGGCCGCCCCATCCCGCCGCTGGCTCTGGACGTCGACGCCCAGGCCGCCACCCTGAAACTCAAGATCTTCATCGAGCGGACCCTGGCCGCCGATCCCGACGCGACCTTCGCATGACGACCTTTTCCCTCCCCGACGCCGAGGCCACCACCCGCCTCGGCGAAGCGATCGCTCCCCTGCTGGCGCCGGGCGAAGCCGTCCTGCTCTACGGCCCCTTGGGCATGGGCAAGTCGACGCTGGCGCGCGGCCTGATCCGCGCCCTGACGCGCCCGGACGAGGACGTGCCGTCGCCGACCTTCACCCTGGTCCAGTTCTACGAGAGCGACCCGCCCATCGCCCATTTCGACCTCTATCGCCTGACCCGCCCCGAGGAAGCCTTCGAGGTCGGCCTCGACGAGGCGCTGGACGAGGGCTGCGCCCTGATCGAATGGCCCGAACGCCTGGGCGAGAATCCCAGCCATATGCTCGGGCCCGACCGGCTGACGATCACCATCGCCGAAGACGGCGAGGGCCGCCTTGCGACCGTATCTGGCGCAGGCGCGTGGGAAGCGAAACTGAAGGAACTCCATGTCTGACCGCGAAGCCCTCCGTCTCGATTTCCTGCGCTCGGCCGGTCTGGCCGAAGCCGTCCGCGCGCCCCTGCCCGGCGACGCCTCGACGCGCCGTTACGAGCGGCTGACCACGGCCTCGGGCGCCACCCTGATGCTGATGGATCAGGCCCCCGCCGCCGAGAGCCGGCCCTGCGATCCCTCGTGGACGCCGGAACAGCGCCACGCCCACGGCTGGAACGCCGTCGCCCGCCTGTCGGCCGGCCGCATCGAGGCCTTCGCCGCCGTCGCCGCCCACCTGAAATCGCTAGGCCTGTCGGCGCCAGAGATCGTCGCCGTCGACGCCCCCAACGGCCTGGCCGTGATCGAGGATTTCGGCGACACCCTGTTCGCCCGCGTCATCGAGGCCGGCGCCGATCCCGCCCCCCTCTATCGCGCCGCCGTCGAGGCTTTGGCTATCCTGCACGCCGCCCCGACGCCCGAGGTCCTGAGCGGCCCGGCGGGCGACTGGCCCCTGCTGACCTACGACCAGACCGCCCTGCAGGGCGGCGTCGACCTGTTCGTCGATTGGCTGCCCAAGCTGATCCCCGCCCTCAGCTTCGATGACGACGCCATCGCCGAATGGCGCGCGGCCTGGGCCCCGATCACGGCGGCGGGCGAGGCGGGCGCCAGCGTCATGGCCCACCGCGACTATCACGCCGAGAACCTGATCCGGCTGGACGGCCGGACCGGCGCCGCCTCGGTCGGGATGATCGACTTCCAGGACGCGGTGAAAGCCCCTCCGTCGTGGGATCTGCACTCCCTGCTGCAGGACGCCCGCCGCGACGTGGCGCCCGAACTGGAAGCGCTCGCTCTCGACCACTACTTCGCCCTCCGCCCCGAGACCGACCGCGAGGCCTTCATGGCCGCCTACGCCGGTCTGGCCGCCCTGAACGAGGCGCGCATCCTGGGGATCTTCGCCCGCCTGATCGCCCGCGACGGTAAGCCCCGCTACGCCGCCTTCATGCCGCGCATGTGGGCGCACCTGAACGCCAATCTGAAGGCGCCGGGCCTCGAAGCCGTCGCCGCCTGGATGGACCGCCACGTGCCAGAGGATCTACGTCGATGACCGCCCCCACCACCGCCATGGTTCTCGCCGCCGGGCTCGGCACGCGGATGCGCCCCCTGACCAACGACGGGCCCAAGGCGCTGGTCGAGGTCGGCGGCAAGGCGCTGATCGACCATGTTCTCGACCGGCTGGCCGAGGCGGGCGTGACCGACGCCGTGGTCAACGTCCACTGGTTCGCTGACCGGCTGGAAAGCCATCTGGCCGCCCGCACGCGCCCTTCCATCACCATCTCCGACGAGCGCGCCGAACTGCTGGAGACCGGCGGCGGGCTTAAGAAGGCCCGGCCCCTGCTCGGCGACGATCCGGTCTTCGTGGCCAATATCGACAGCGTATGGATCGACCGGGGCGACGCGCTGGGCGACCTCATCCGCCTGTGGGACCCCGCGCGCATGGACGCCGCCCTGCTGCTGGCCCGACGTGAAGGCTCCATCGGCTTCGAGGGCGGCGGCGACTTCTTCTTGGCCAATGACGGCGCCCTGACCTTCCGGGGCGAGGCGGCCAGCGCGCCCTACGCCTATATGGGCGTCCACATCACCCGCCCCGATTACGCCGACCATGGCCCCGACGGCCCCTTCTCCCTCAGCCCCCTGTGGCGCGCCTCCGCCGCCGAGGGACGACTGTTCGGCTGCGTGCTGGACGGCGACTGGATGCACGTCGGCGACCCGCAGGCGCGCGATGAAGCCGAGGCCCGGCTGAAGGCGGAGACCTGACCATGACGGGGGGGCGCTTCGATCCATTCGCCGGAAGCGGGCCGCGCTGGCGCGCCGTGCCCGCCTGGCGGCCCTTCCTCGAAGACCTCGCCGCCGGGGTGCTGGACTGGCTGGGCGACGCCCCGCCCGAGGCCCTGACCGACGCCACCATCCTGCTGCCCAACCGCCGCGCCGCCCGCGCCTTCTCCTTCGCGCTCGGCAAGCTGGCGGGCGAGCGCCCCGTCCTGCTGCCTCAGGTGCGGCCGCTCGGCGATCTGGAAGAGGACGAGTCCCCCTTCGCCCCCGGCGAACTGGGCCTCGACCTGCCGCCCGCGATCGCCCCCCTGACGCGCCGCTTCGAGATGGCGCGGATGATCGCCGAAGACTTTCAGCCGGGGATGAAGCCCCTGCGCGCGCTCGAAATGGCCGATGCGCTCGGCGCCTTCCTCGATTCCTGCCAGCTGGAGGAAGTCTCCGACCTGTCGCGCGTCGCCACCCTGGCCGAACAGGACCTGGCCGAGCACTGGCGCGAGAGCGCGCGCTTCCTCGGCCTCGCTGTCGAGGCCTGGCCCAAGCGGCTGGAGGCGCTGGGCCTGGTCGATCCGGCCTGGCGCCGCGCGACCCTGCTGCGCCGTCTGGCTGAGGCGTGGGACGCCCGCCCGCCGCAAGCCCCCGTCATCGCCGCCGGGTCCACCGGCACCGTGCCCGCCGCCGCCGATGTGCTGAAGGCCGTGGCGAAAGCGCCGCAGGGCGTGGTCGTCCTGCCCGGCCTCGACCTCGATCTGGCCGCCGACGCCTGGGACCGCATCGACGACCAGCATCCGCAGGCCGCGCTGAAGGCCCTGCTGACCCGCGCCGAGATCGCGCGCGAGGCCGTCCAGCCGTGGTTCCAACCGGCGCTCGAGCCTTCCGTCGAAGCGCGCGGCCTAGCCCGCCAACGCCTGGTCAACGAAGCCCTGCGCCCCGCAGACGCCACCGACGACTGGCGGGCCGAGATCAAGCGCCTGCGCGCCCGCTCGGCCGAAGCCGGCCGCGCCGCCGACCCCATCGCCGAGGGCCTGTCGGGCCTGACCGTCCTGTCCGCCCGCGCCGAGGAGGAGGCGGCGACCGCCGTCGCCCTGATGATGCGCGAGAGCCTGGAACAGCGCGGCCCCGACGGCCGCCCGATCACCTGCGCCCTGGTGACGCCGGACCTGCAGCTGTCGCGCCGGGTCGAGGCGCGGCTGGCGCGCTGGGGCATCGTCCCGGACTCCTCCACCGGCCAGCCGCTGTCGCGGATGACGGCGGGCGTGCTGGTCGACCTCGGCGCCCGCTTCCTGGCCGAGCCGCTGAAGCCGCAGACCCTGCTGGCCCTGCTGAAACACCCGCTGGTCCGCCTCGATCTGGGCGAGACGACGCTCACCGACGCCGCCGAGGCGCTGGAGGAGCACGCCCTGCGCGGCCCGCGCCCTCGCCGCTGGTCCCAACTTCACGAACGCCTGCTGAAGGCGGCCCAGCCCCGGCGCGGCGGCCTGCCGTTGGCCGACTGGAAGCTGGCCCGGTTGAAGGGCGCGCAGGCCCTCGCCGACCGGCTGGAGGCTCTGGCGACCGCCCGCCCCTGTCCGCCGGACGAGGCGGCCCGCACCCTGGCCGCCCTGATCGAAACCCTGGCGGGTCAGAACGCCTGGGCCGGGCCGGACGGCGAGGCGGCGGCCTCTCTGCTGTCGGCCCTGATCGAGGGCGGCGGTCCGCTGGGCCAGACCTCGCCCGCCGAGTTCGCCGACCTGATCGCCGCCTTGTTGGTCGAGACCACGGTGCGCACCGGCGGCGCCACCCATCCGTCGCTTCGCATCCTGGGCGCCATCGAGGCGCGGCTGGCGCGGGCCGACCGCATGATCCTGGCCGGGCTGGAGGAGGGCGTCTGGCCCAACGCCGCCCCGGTCGATCCCTTCCTGTCGCGGCCGATGCGCGCCGCCCTGCCCCTGCCCGCGCCCGAGCGGCGTCTGGGCCAGACGGCGCAGGACTTCGTCCAGGCCGCCTGCGCCGACGAGGCGATCCTGGTCCACTGCGAACGGCGCGGCGGCCAGCCCGCCGTGCGATCGCGCTGGCTGTGGCGGCTGGAGATGCTGACGCGCGGCGCCAACGCCTCGGACACCCCCGTCAAGCTCAGCGCCCCCGCGGGCGTCGCCAACTGGACCCGCGCCCTCGACGCCCCGCTGCCCGGCCCGGCCCGTCTGGCCCCGCGCCCCGCGCCCACGCCCCCGGTCGAGCGCCGCCCGCGCAGCCTCTATGTCACCGGCGTCGAGCGCTGGGTCCGCGACCCCTACGCCCTCTACGCCCGTCGCATCCTCAACCTCGAACCGATGGAGCGCCCCGGCGCCTCGGCCGAGGCCCTGGCGCGCGGCAACGCCGTGCACAAGGCCATCGAGCGCCTGACGGAGGACTGGCCTGACTGGCTGCCCGACGATCTCGACGCGGTGATCGAGCGCCTGCTGCTTGAGGAGCTGGGCGCCCACGGCTTCGAGGACGCCGCCATGGCCCGCGAGGCGCCGCTGGCGAAAAACGCCGCCCGCTGGCTGGCCGGGTTCGAGACCGAGCGCCGCGCGCGCGGCGTGGCCCTGTTGATCGAGCAGCAGGGCGCCCTGACCTTTGACGCGCCGGGCGGCCCCTTCACGCTCAAGGCCTACGCCGACCGCATCGAGGTCGGCGCCCTGTCGGCCGCCGTCATGGACTTCAAGACCGGCCAGGTCCCCACCGCCAAGCAGATCAAGGCGGGCTTCGCCCCCCAGCTGACCCTGACCGGCGCCATCCTGGCCGCCGGCGGCTTCGAAAAGACCAACGGCCCCGTGCCGCCGGAGGAGCTGACCTACGTCCGCGTCGTCGGCCGCAAGAAGGCGGGCGAAGTCGCCGTGCGCGCCGCCGGGCCGGAGGCGCAGATCCTGTCCGACGCCGCGCTGCAAGGCCTGATGGCCCGCGTCGCCGAGTTCGACCGGCCGGAGACGCCCTACCTCTCCTGGGCGGCGCCGCATCTGATGGGCAGCTACAGCCCCTACAACCTGCTGGCCCGCGTCTGGGAATGGCACGTCATCGGCGGCGCCGAGGAAGGAGAGGCGGAATGAACCTCCACGTCCGGCCCGAAGACGCCCTCAATCCCCAGACCCGCGCCGCCGACCCGGCCCGCTCGGTCTTCGTCACCGCCAACGCCGGATCGGGCAAGACCACCACCCTGGTCAGCCGGGTGGCGCGCCTGCTGCTGGGCGGCGCCGCGCCCTCGGCCATCCTGTGCGTGACCTACACCAAGGCCGCCGCCGCCGAGATGCAGGCCCGCCTGTTCGAGACGCTCGGCAAATGGGCCGTCATGGACGACGGCGAACTGTCGGCCGAACTGGCGAGACTGGACGACAGCGACGCCGCCGCCCTCAACCCCGCCCGCCTGTCCGAGGCGCGGCGCCTGTTCGCCCGCGCCCTCGAGACGCCCGGCGGGCTGAAGATCCAGACCATCCACGCCTTCTGCGAAAAGCTGCTGCGCCGCTTCCCCATCGAGGCAGGGGTGTCGCCGCGCTTCACCGTGCTGGAGAACGAGGCGGCGATCGCCCTGTCCCACGCCGCGCGCGAAGACCTGGCCCGCGCCGCCCTCAATGACGCCGAGGGGCCGGTCGGCCAGGCCTACAGCCACTTCGCGGTCGAGCTGGACTGGGGCCGCTTCCAGGATCTGCTGGCCTTGATCGAGAGCCGGCGCGCCGAGCTGACCGACTATGTCGCCCGCGTCGCCGACGGCCGCGCGCCTGGCCCCCATGTCCTGACCGGGGCCGATCCGCAAAAGACGCCCGAGGACATCGAGGCCGACTTCCTGCGCTGGCTCAATCCTGCCGACTGGGCCGCTTGCGCCGACGGCCTGGCGACCAGCGGCAAGAACGACCAGAAGATGGCTCAGCGCATGCGCGACGCCATGCCGCCCGACACGACCCTGGCGGCGATGAAGGACATCTTCTTCGACTCCAAGGGCGTCGCCCGCGAGAAGTTCGGGGCCAAGGCCGCGCCGGCTTCGTCCACGACCTATCTGGCGAATGTGCAGTTGAAATACCTGGCGGCGCTCGACCGCCAACGCGCAGCCAAGGTCGCCGACGACACTATCAAGCTGCTGACCCTCGCCAACGCCCACGCCGCCCTCTACGAGGCGGCCAAGACGGCGCACGGCGCGCTCGACTTCTCGGATCTGGTGGCGCGGACGGTCGAGTTGCTAACGGTCCGCTCGACCGCCGCCTGGGTGCTGTACAAGCTGGACGGCGGCGTCGACCACGTCCTGATCGACGAGGCCCAGGACACCGCCCCCGAACAGTGGGCCATCATGCGCGCCCTGACCGGCGAGTTCTTCACCGTCGAGGGCACCGACCGCACCGTCTTCGCCGTCGGCGACGAGAAGCAGTCGATCTACTCCTTCCAGGGCGCCCGGCCCGAGCGGCTGCGGCAGGAATCCCAGGTCTACAGCAGCCTGATCACCGGAGCGGGCGGGGCCTTCGAAGGCGTCGAACTGGCCAAGTCGTATCGTTCAACCGAAGCCGTCCTCAATTTCGTCGATGCGGTGTTCGACACTCCTGAACGGACCTGTGCGCTGGTCGGCGAAGACGTCGCGGGCTTCCCGCCCCATATCGCCTCCCGCACCGGCCAACCCGGCGCCGTCGAGCTGTGGCCCCTGTTCGTGGACGAGGCCCCGCCGGAGCGCGACGCCTGGACCGATCCCGTCGATCAGGAAGGAACCGCCAGCGCTCGCAAGCGCATGGCCCAGACCCTGGCGAACGAGATCATCCGCCAGGTCGTGACCGGCGCCGTCGTCTTCGACAAGGGCGGCGCCGCGCGCCCCTGCAGCTACGGCGACTTCCTGATCCTGGTCCGCCGCCGCGACGCGACGTTTGAAGAGATCATCCGCGCCCTGAAGGCGGCGGGCGCGCCGGTGGCGGGCGCCGACCGGCTGAAGCTGTCGCAGCACATCGTCTTCGACGACCTGAAGGCGCTGGCCCGTTTCGCCCTCTTCCCCGGCGACGACCTGACCCTGGCCGAGGTGCTGCGCGGCCCCTTCTGCGACGTGGACGAGGACAGCCTGTTCGACCTGGCTGGGCTCAAAGACCGCAAGGGCCTGTGGCGCGAACTAAAGCGCCGGGCGGACGAGCGGCCCGAGTGGGGCCGGGCGCTGGACCTGCTGCGCGCGGCGCGCGGCGCCCGCGACCTCGATCCCTTCGGCTTCTTCTCCAGACTGCTGAACCGGGTGGACGCGACAGGCCAGTCCGGCCGCGCCCGCATCCTGACCCGTCTGGGCCGCGAGGCCGAGGAAGCCATCGACGAGACCCTCAATCAGGTGCTGGCCGCCGAGGGGCGCGGCGGGACCGACCTGGAGACCTGTCTCGCCCTGCTCGAAGCCGCCGATGTCGAGGTGAAGCGCGAACTGGAGGGTCCGCGCGGAGAGGTCCGCGTCATGACCGTCCACGGCGCCAAGGGGCTGGAGGCGCCGGTCGTCATCCTGCCCGACACCACGATGAAGGCGAAGGCGCAGGGGCCGTCCCTGATGCCCGTGCCGCTGGAGGACGGCGCCGAGGCCTGGCTGATGTGCCCCGGCTCGTCCAAGGAGGACTGCCCCGCCTCAGCCGACGCCCGCGCGGCGCGCGAGGCGCGGGTCGGCGATGAATCCCTGCGCCTGCTCTACGTCGCCCTGACCCGCGCGCGCGACCGGGTGATCGTCATGGGACGCGGCTCGAAACGCGCGCCCGAGGCCGGGGACTGGTGGTCGGTGATCGAAGAGACCTTCGACCGGCTGGGCGATCAGGTGCGCGAGCTGGACGGCGGCGTCCGCCGCTACGGCGCCGATCCAGGCAGCCTGCCCGCCGCCGTCGCCGCCGCCGAGATGCGCGCGGAGGCCCCCGCCTGGACGCGGACCAACCCGCCGCGCGACGCCGCCGCCCGCTTCGCCTCACCGTCGCAGATGCAGGAGCAGAAGCGCATCCCCGCCCCGTCCCCGCTGGCGCGCGGCGAAGGCCCCGGCGCGGGCCTCGGCCGGTTCCGGCGCGGCGACCTGATCCACCGCCTGCTGGAGCGCCTGCCCGACCTGCCGTCTCTCGACCGCCCCGACGCCGCGCACCGGATGCTGGCGCGCGAACGCGACCTGAGCGAGGACCAGCGCGTCGAGATGATCGCCGCCGCCTTCGGCGTGCTGGACGACGCCCGCTTCGCCCCCGTCTTCGGCCCCGGCAGCCGCGCCGAGGTCGCCCTGACCGGGACCGCGCCCGACCTGCCTTCTGGCGTGTCGATCTCGGGCCGCATCGATCGGCTGGTGGTCACGCCACAACGCGTACTAGTGGTGGACTTCAAGTCCAACCGCCCGGCCCCGGACCGGGTCGAGGACGCCGATCCCGCCTATGTGCTGCAGATGGCCATCTACGCCGCCGTTCTGCGCCGCCTCTATCCCGACCGCGCGGTCGAGGCGGCCCTGGTCTGGACCGACGGGCCCAAGCTGATGGCGGTTCCGCAGGGGCTGATGGACGCCGCTCTCGAAAATGCGCGTTGATTTGTCGGGGATTCGCACCCACATCTGCGACTGAACGCCGGGGTCCCGGCGCGCAATCCATTCCGCGCTCATGCAGCAAGCCGCCGCGCGGCGAGCGATAGCGCACCAACAAGGCGCTCAAGCAGCGAGGCCCCGCGGGCCGAGCGTTAGCGCCCTTAAGGAGAGCCATTCATGGCGACCGTGAAAGTCACCGACGACAGCTTCGACGCCGACGTCCTGAAAGCCTCGACCCCCGTCCTGGTGGACTTCTGGGCCGAGTGGTGCGGCCCCTGCAAGCAGATCGGCCCGGCGCTGGAGCAGATTTCGGACGAGCTGGCCGGCAAGGTGACCATCGCCAAGGTCAACATCGACGACAGCCCCATGGTCCCGTCCAAGATGGGCGTGAAGGGCATCCCGACCCTGATGCTGTTCAAGGACGGCCAGATGACCTCGATGAAGGTCGGCGCCATGCCCAAGGGCAAGATCGTCGAATGGCTGGCCGAAGCCGGCGTGAAGGCGGACTGACACACGCACGACTTTTCCCTCCCCGTCCCGGGGAGGGTGGCTGAGCCCTCCGACTTGATCGGGGGGCGAGGCCGGGTGGGGGCGGCGCCGCTGACGGGGCGCCGCCTTTTCCATGCCCGCTCTCCCAAAGCCCTCCCCCTCGATGGGGGAGGGTTGGGCGGGGTGGAGGCAGATCGTTGCAGGTGAAGGCGCGGGAGACGCAGCGTCTCGTGCGCCCGCCTCCCCGCGTCGCGAATACACCCCCATCCCCAGCCCTTCCCCCATCGAGGGGGAAGGGAGCAATTATTGCGGCCAGGTCTCCCGGCTGGCGCCCAGCACCTCGCCCGCCAGATACAGCGAGCCGCAGATAACCACCCGGCCGGCGCCCAGGGCCAGGGCGCGGTCGAGCGCGGCGTCCACCGATCCCGCCGCCAGGGCGCCGAAGCCGCGCCCTTGCGCCACGGCCGCCAAGGCCTCCGGTTCGGCGGCGGCGCCGTCGAAGCCGACGGTGAAGACCTGGGCATCGATCCCTTTCAGCGCCTCGAAGAAGCCGCCCGCGTCCTTGTTGGCCAGCATGCCGACGATCAGGGCGACGGGGCGCGGCGCGCGCGTCTGGCGGTCGGCCAGGGCGCGGGCCAGGGCGCGCGCGGCGTGCGGGTTGTGCCCGCCGTCCAGCCACAGTTCGGCGTCCGCCTTCTGGGCCTTGTCGGCGTAGGGACCGTTGGTGAGCCGCTGCATCCGCGCGGGCCAGCGGACGGCCTTCAGCCCCTCGGCGATGGCGCTCGCGGGCAGGTCCAGCTCCAGCGCCGCGGCGACGGCCACGCCTGCGTTGTCGAATTGGTGCGCGCCGGACAGGGCGGGCGCGGGCAGGTCGAGGAAGCGCTCCTGATCCTGATAGGCCAGGCCGTCGCGCTCGGCCCAGGCGTCGAAGTCGACGCCCATGACGGTCAGGGGCGAGCCGACCTCGGCGGCGCGGCGCGCGATCACCGCCATGGCCGCCTCGGACTGACGCGCCACGACGCCGCGCGCCCCGGCCTTAAGGATGCCCGCCTTCTCGGCGGCGACCGCTTCGATCTTGGTCCCGAGGAATTCGGCGTGGTCCAGGTCGACCGGGGTGATGACGCTGAGCAGGGGCCGGGCGATGACGTTGGTGGCGTCCAGCGATCCGCCGAGGCCGACCTCGACGACAGCCAGGTCGGCGGGCGTCTCGCTCATGGCCAGGAAACCCGCCGCCGTGGTGCTCTCGAACACCGTGGCCTGGCCGCCCGTCTCGGCCATGGCCGCCTCGACCCGGTCGAGGATGGCGTTCAGCGCCTCGTCCTCGATCAGCTTGCCGGCCAGGCGGATACGCTCGTTGAACCGCACCAGATGCGGCGAGGTGTAGGCGTGGACGCGCAGGCCCGCCGCTTCCGCGATGGCCCGGATCAGGGCGACGGTCGAGCCCTTGCCGTTGGTGCCCGCGACATGGACCACCGGCGGCAGCCTGTCCTGCGGATTGCCGAGCGCGGCGCACAGCGCCCGCATCCGGTCCAGCGACAGGTCGATGCGCTGGGGATGCCGGGCGCGCAGGCGTTCCGAGATCGGGTCCATCAGGGCCGGCTTACGCCGCCTTCTGCTTCTGGGCCGCGCCGCTCATCAGCATGGACAGGATCAGGCCCAGCGTCCTCGGCAGGTCGCCGCGCGACACCACCTTGTCGACCATGCCCTTGTCCTTGAGGTATTCGGCGCGCTGGAAGCCCGGCGGCAGTTTCTCGCGGATGGTGGTCTCGATCACGCGCGGACCGGCGAAGCCGATCAGGGCGCCCGGCTCGGCCAGGTGGACATCGCCCAGCATGGCGTAGGAGGCCGTGACCCCGCCCGTGGTCGGGTCGGTCAGCACCACGACGTAGGGCAGCTTGGCCGCCTTCACTTCCTGGACGGCCAGGGTGGTGCGCGCCATCTGCATCAGGCTGAGGGCGCCTTCCTGCATCCGCGCCCCGCCGGCGGCGGTGTAGCAGACGAAGGGCACGTTGCGCTTCACCGCCTCGCGCGCGGCGGCGATGAAGGCCTCGCCCGCCGCCATGCCCAGCGACCCGCCCATGAAGGTGAAGTCCTGGACGATGACCACGGCGGGCGCGCCGCCGATGCGGCCATAGCCGATGGCCATGGTGTCCTTGCGGCCGGCCGCCTTGCGCGCCGCCGACAGACGGTCGCGATAGGGCTTGCCGTCCGAGAATTTCAGCGGATCTTCCGGCACGTCCGGCGTGTCGATGGCTTCATACAGGCCGTCGTCGAAGGTGGCCTTCAGACGCGTCGGGGCGTTGATCCGCATGTGACGACCCGACGGCGTGACCCACAGGGCCGCCTCCAGGTCCGAGCGGAACAGCATCTCGCCCGTGTCGGGATCCTTGACCCACAGATTGTCCGGGGTGTCGCGCGGGCTGACGATCTTGCGCACGCCGGGCGCGAAACGCGACAGCCAGCCGCCGCGAGCCTTGTTCTCGGGATTCTTATCGACCATGGGCGGGCCTTTAAACGGTTTCCGTCACGGAAGCACTAGTGCGGGCGCCATGAACCGCATCGGCCAGGGCCTTGACCTTGGCCAGAACGCGGGGCGCGGCCGGTTCGTTCGCCTCGAGCGCCGCCGCCACCTCGTCGACGAAAACCGAGCCGGCCACCACGGCGTCGGCGACGCGGGCGATCTCGGCGGCGCGCTCGGGCGTCCGGACGCCGAAGCCGACGGCGACGGGCAGGTTCGCGGCGCGGCGCACGCGTTCGACGGCGGGCGCCACCTCGGCGGCGACCGCCTCCTTCACCCCGGTCACCCCGGCGACCGAGACGTAATAGACGAAGCCCGAGGTGCCCTCGGCGATGACCTTCAGCCGGTCGTCGTCCGAGGTCGGCGTGGCCAGGCGGATCAGGGAGACCTCGGCCGCGTCCAGGGCGGCGGCCAGCGGCGCCGCCTCTTCCGGCGGGCAGTCGACGACGATGATGCCGTCCACCCCGGCCTCGGCCGCATCGCGGGCGAAGACCTCATAGCCGTAGGATTCCACCGGGTTCAGATAGCCCATCAGGATCAGCGGCGTGTCCTGATCGCCCTTGCGGAAGTCAGCCACCAGATCGAGCGTGCCGCGCAGGGTCATCCCCGCCTTCAGTCCGCGCAGGGCGGCGCGCTGGATCGGCGGCCCCTCGGCCATCGGGTCCGAGAAGGCCAGGCCCAGTTCGATCAGGTCGGCGCCGGCGGCAGGCAGACCCTTGAGGATCTCCAGCGCCTCAGCGCGGCTGGGATCGCCGGTCATGACATAGGGCACGAAGCCCGCCCGACCCTCGGCCTTCAGCTTGGCGAAGCGGGCGTCGATACGCGCGGTCGTCATTGCGGCTGGGTTCCCGCGGCAGGGGCCGCCGTGCAGACGTCGCCCGGAATGGCGGCGAAACCCAGATAGCCCGGGGCCGTCGCCTCGGCGGGCTTGGTCTCGTCGTAGAAGGCGACCATCTGCAGGCCGTCGCAGCCGCCGCCCTCGCGGCGGCGCACGAAGATGACGCGGTTGTCGTCGCCGTCCGCCGCCAGCCAGTTCAGCGAGGCCAGGTGTTCGCTATAGGCGTCGGCCAGGGCGCCGATCTGGTCCAGTTGCGCCGTCACGCAGAAGGCGGGGCTGCGCAGCAGGCCGCCGCAGTCGGCCGCCTCGGTCGCCGGAGGCAGGACCGGCATTCCTGTCGCCGCCGGGCCGGGCGGGACGGTCGGCGCCGTCTGCACTGGCGCCTGCTGGGCGGGCGCAGCGGTGTTCTGGGCCAGGGTCAGGGTCGGCGAGACGGCCGCCGCGATGGCGGCGATCAACAGGGTCTTCATCATCACAACTCCACGCCCAGGTGTTGAGCCACGGTGTTTATATCCTTGTCGCCGCGCCCCGACAGGACCACCACCAGATCGCCGTCCTTGCCGATCTGCCTGGCGACCTCGCCCGCGCGCGCCAGGGCGTGCGAGGACTCCAGCGCCGGGATGATGCCTTCCAGCTTGCACAGCGCCTGGAAGGCCTCCAGCGCTTCGTCGTCGGTCGCCGACAGATATTCGGCCCGGCCCAGGTCGTGCAGCCAGGCGTGCTCCGGCCCGATGCCCGGATAGTCGAGGCCCGCCGAGATGGAGTGCCCCTCCAGGATCTGACCGTCGGCGTCCTGCAGCAGATAGGTGCGGTTGCCGTGCAGCACGCCCGAGCGCCCGCCCTTCAGGCTGGCGGCGTGGTCGGGGGTGTCCAGGCCGTGGCCCGCCGCCTCGACCCCGATCAGGCGCACGCCCTCGTCGGCGACGAAGGGGTGCATGGCGCCGATGGCGTTCGATCCGCCGCCGATGCAGGCCATGACGGCGTCGGGCAGGCGGCCGATCCGCGCCTGGCTCTGGGCCTTAATCTCCCTGCCGATCACCGACTGGAAGTCGCGCACCATGGCCGGATAGGGGGCCGGGCCCGCCGCCGTGCCGATGATGTAATAGGTGTCGGCGACATTGGTGACCCAGTCGCGCATCGCCTCGTTCATGGCGTCCTTCAGCGTCGCCGCCCCCGCCGTCACCGCCGAGACCTCGGCGCCCAGCAGCTTCATGCGGAAGACGTTCGGCTGCTGCCGGGCCACGTCGACGGCGCCCATGTAGACGGTGCAGGGCAGGCCGAAGCGGGCGCACACCGTGGCCGAGGCGACCCCGTGCTGACCGGCGCCGGTCTCGGCGATGATGCGCGTCTTGCCCATGCGGCGGGCCAGCAGGATCTGGCCCATGCAGTTGTTGATCTTGTGCGCGCCGGTGTGGTTCAGATCCTCGCGCTTCAGCCAGATCTTGGCGCCGCCGAAATGCTCGGTCAGCCGCTCGGCGAAATAGAGCGGGCTGGCGCGGCCGACGTAATGCTCCAGATAGCCGTCCAGTTCGGCCTGGAAGCTCGGGTCCGCCTTCGCCGCCTTATAGGCCGCCTCCAGTTCGTGGATCAGCGGCATCAGGGTCTCGGGCACGAAGCGGCCGCCGTAGGGGCCGAAGCGCCCCTCGGCGTCGGGCCAGGCATAGGAGTTCGACAGGGAAGCGTTCACGTTATCGGGCACAACGACAGTCTTCAGGGAGGAAGGCGACGAAATCAGGACCGGGATACGGCCTCGAGGAAGGCGTGGATCAGGTCAGGGTCCTTAACACCCGGCGCGCTTTCGACGCCAGAGGAGACATCGACCATCGGTGCCCCTGAAATCCGCACCGCTTCGGTGAGATTTTCCGGCGACAGCCCGCCCGCGAGGAACCAGTTTGCCGGAAGCGCCCGGTTCTGCATCAGCCGCCAGTCGAACGAGGCCCCCACTCCGCCGGGCAGATCGGAGCCTTTCGGCGGCTTGGCGTCGAACAGCAGATGATCGGCGACGCCGGTCCAATCGGCGACGCTGGCGAAGTCCGCTTCGTCCCGGATCGGCAGGGCCTTGATGATCCCCGCTCCTGTCAGCCGCCGCGCCTGCGCCGCGCGCTGCGGCGTCTCATGACCGTGCAGTTGGATCAAGTCGGGCCGCAGGATCAGGGCGACCTCGGTCAACAGGACGTCGTCAGGATCGACCAGGACGGCGACGATCTTGGCGCGCCCTCGCGCCCGGTCGAACAGGGTGGCGGCGTGCAGCGGCGGGATGTGACGCGGGCTCTTCGGAAACACCACCGCTCCGACGAAGGCCGCCCCACCGTCGAGCGCCGCATCCAGCGTATCCGGCGTCGTCAGGCCGCAGATCTTGGTCAGGGTCATGAAAGGCAGGTGCGCGACTGCTGGCGGTAGGTCAAGCGCCGCCCTTCCCTCCTTTTCTTTCGTCATCCTCCGGCAAGCCGCGCAGCGGCGCAGACCGGGGGACCCAGCGGCGCGCGTGCGCGCGAAAGACGCGGGCGTGGCGCTTGCCGCAAAGATCGCCTTCGGCGCCGCTGGGTCCCCCGGTCGTCGCTACGCTCCGCCGGAGGATGACGAAATGAAGGTTCAGGCGAAGATCGACGCGATCTCGTCCTCGCTCAGCAGCCGCCACGCGCCCGGCGCCAGGTCGTCCGGCAACGCCAGCCCGCCCAACCGCTCGCGGTGCAGGGCCTCGACGTGGTTGCCGACCGCCGCGAACATGCGGCGCACCTGATGATAGCGCCCTTCGGTCACCGTCAGCAGGGCCTCGGTCGGCGACACCACCTCCAGCACGGCGGGCGCCAGGGGCTTGTCCTCGCCCTCCAGCACCAGTTCGCCCGAGGCGAACAGCGCCCCCTCCGTCCCGTTCAGCGGCCGCGCCAGCGTCGCGCGATAGACCTTGGCCACCTGACGCTTGGGGCTGATCACCCGGTGAAGCAGGTCGCCATCGTCGGTCAGCAGCAGCAGGCCGCTGGTCTGCTTGTCCAGCCGCCCGATGGTCGAGATCGCCGGGTCGCGCCGCCGCCAGCGGTCGGGCAGGACGTCATAGACCAGCGCCCCGTCCTCCTTGTGCGAGCAGGTCATGCCCAGCGGTTTGTTCAACAGGATGACGAGGCCAGGCACGGGATCCAGCGGCTCGCCGTCGATCTCCATGCGGCTCGGCAGGTCGGGCGTCACGGGGATGCGCTTCGACACGTCGGTCAGGTCGGCGCCGTCCAGCACGATCCCGCCCGCCTTGCCCAGGCGCGCCATCTCGGCCCGCGAGCCGTAGCCCATGGAGCCCAGCAGCTTGTCCACGCGGGACGTCGGAATCTTGCCCGCCACTATTTCACCGCCTCGAAAATCTTGTAGCCGCCCTGGTCGACGACCATCCGCACCCGCTTGAAGGCGGCGTCCAGTTCGGCCTCATAGGGCAGGTGGCGGTTGGCGACGATCCAGGCGGTCCCGCCCTTCCTCAGCATCTCGGCCGCCTTGCGGATGAAGTTCTGGCCCAGGCGCCGGTCCTCGGCGCCGCCGTCGTGGAAGGGCGGGTTGGAGACGATGAAATCCAGATCGCCCGCCCCGTCCAGCGTCCGCACGTCGGCCCAGTCGAAGCTCGCGCGCGCATCCTCGACGTTGCGCTTCGCCGCCTCCACCGCCCGCCGGTCGATGTCGATCAGCCGCAGAGCCGTCACGGCGGGCGACCGCAGCACCACCGTCGACAGCGCCCCGAAGCCGCAGCCCAGATCGGCGCCCGCCCCCTTCAGCGGCGGCAGCACCTGAGCCAGCAGCGCCGTGCCCGGATCGATCCGGTCCCAGGCGAAGACGCCCGGCTGCGACCAGGCCTCCAGCCCCGGAACCACGCGCGGCGCGCCCGCCTCGACAGCGGCGTCCAGCCCCTCGACCGCCTCGGGGCGGATGACGATGCAGCGGCGATGATGGGCCTTGGCCGTCTCGATGACCTCAAGGCCAAAGGCCTTCAGCTCCTTGCCCAGCCGCGAGCCGCCCTTGTCCTTGGGCGCCATGACGTCCAGCCGCCCGCCGGGCTTCAGCGCCTGGAGCGCCAGGGCCAATGTATAGCGCCGCTCCACCGCGCCCGGCGGGGCGTAGAGCATGACGCCGTCGACCGAACCGGGCGCGACCGTCTCCAGCGCCGTCGAGCCGGGGATCAGGGGCGAGGTCTGGGTCGCCGTCGCAGGCGGATCGAACACCGCGGGCGGGCGGCCGTAGAGAAGCGTGGTCATGAGCTGCCCATTATCCCTTCTCCCCTTGCGGGAGAAGGCGCTCAAGCAGCCGAAGGCGTTAGCGCGCCCAAACCCTTCTCCCCTTGTGGGAGAAGGTGGCTGGCGCAGCCAGACGGATGAGTGGTCTCTCGCCCCTTAAAGACAGCCGCTGCATCCTGCGTCCTGAAACCCCTCATCCGAGCGCCTTCGGCGCCCACCTTCTCCCACAAGGGCAGAAGGACGCGGTTGGAGAAGGGATCACATCGTGACACCCCCGGCCGAATGCGGCACAACGGCCGCCATGTTCGACGTCCCTCCGCCCGCAGACTTCTCGCCCACCCTGGACGAGGCGCGGACCCTGCTGGAGCGGGTGTGGGGCCATGCCGATTTTCGCGGGCTGCAGGCCTCGGTGATCCAGGAAGTCCTGGCCGGCCGCGACGTCCTGGCCGTGCTGCCGACCGGCGGCGGTAAGAGCGTCTGCTATCAGGTGCCGGCCATATTGCGCCCCGGCGTGGGCCTGGTCGTCTCGCCGCTGATCGCCCTGATGACGGACCAGGTCGAGGCGCTGAAGCAGCAGGGCGTGGCCGCCGCCCGGCTGGATTCCGGCCTGACCATGGACGAGCGTTCGGCCGTCTGGCGCGCGGCGCGCTCGGGCGAGCTGGACCTGCTCTACGTCTCGCCCGAAGGCCTGGCCTCGGGCGCCATGCTGGAGCGTCTGGCCGAACTGCCGATCAGCCTGATCGCCATCGACGAGGCGCACTGCGTCAGCCAGTGGGGCCACGACTTCCGCCCCGACTACCGCACCCTGGGCCGCCTGGCCGAGATCTTCCCCCGCGTGCCGCGCATCGCCGTCACCGCCACCGCCGACGCCCGCACGCGCGACGACATCCTCGCCTCGCTGAAGCTGGGCGAGGCCCGCGTCTTCGTCGACAGCTTCGCCCGCCCGAACCTGCAGCTGACCGCAGAGCGCAAGGTCAACGGCTCGCGCGCCCGCACCGACGCGCGCGTGGTCGAACTGGTGCGCGAGCGGCGCGGCCGGTCGGGCGTGGTCTATTGCGGCAGCCGCGACGGCTGCGAGCGGGTGGCCGACGCGCTGCGCGACGCCGGGACCAACGCCATCGCCTATCACGCCGGCTTCGACGCCCGCGAGCGCGACCGGCGGCTGGAGCGCTTTCTGGCCGAGGACGGCGCCGTCATGGTCGCCACCATCGCCTTCGGCATGGGGGTGGACAAGCCGGACGTGCGCTTCGTCATCCACGCCGACCCGCCCGGTTCGCTGGAAGCCTATTGGCAGGAAATCGGCCGCGCCGGGCGCGACGGCGAACCGGCCGAGGGCGTCACCCTGTACGGCCCCTCGGACATCGCCTGGTCCCTGCGCCGGCTCGACGGCCGGCCGATGGCCGAGGAGGTCAAGCAGGTCCAGACCCGCAAGGTGCGTCAGCTGTTCGCCATGCTGGACGGCGCGACCTGCCGGCCTCAGGCCGTGCGCCGCTATTTCGGCGAACAGGACGCACAGCCCTGCGGCGTCTGCGACGTCTGCGGCGACCCGCCCGCCACCTTCGACGCCCTGGTCCCGGCGCAGAAGGCCCTGGCGGCGGTGCAGCGCCTGGGCGAGCGCTTCGGCCGGACCCGCGTGATCGACCACCTCATGGGCCGGACCAAGGACGTCCAGCCGTGGGAGGCGGGCCTGTCCACCTGGGGCGTCGGCGCCGACCTGTCTTTGATCGGCTGGCGCGACGTGATCGACCACCTGATGTTCGAGGGCCTGCTGGTCGAGGATCCCAACGAGGGCAAGCCCCTGATCCGCCTGGGCGACCCCCAGGCCGTGCGCGCCGTCTATCGCGGCGAGCGCGAGGTGCGGGTCAAGGAGCCGCCGACGCGCGCCGTCGCCCTGGACAAGCCGCGCCGCAACGCCGGGCGCAACCTGGCGGTCGAGGGTCTGGACGCCGACGTGCGCGCCCGTTTCGAGGCCCTGCGCGCCTGGCGCCGCGACCGCGCGGTCGAGCAGCGCGTGCCGCCCTACGTCATCTTCCAGGACAAGACCCTGGTCGAGATCGCCCTGCAGGAGCCGCGCGGCCTGGACCAGCTGGCGGTCATCCCCGGTGTCGGCGCGGGCAAGCTGGAGCGCTACGGCGCGGGCGTGCTGGCGGCGCTGGAAGCGGCGTCGGGCTGAGCCGTCTGGCGCGCCAGGACGGCCGGGTCGTCGCCCAGCCCCGGCGCGACCTGCACCGGCCAGCGGCACGCCGTCGCCGGGCCCGGCCCTTGAACCACGGTGGACAGCGCCTCCAGCGCGCCGCTCAGGCGGCGCGCGACGTGATCGCGCACCATGGCCTCGGACGGCCGGTCCGTGAAATAGGTCAGGGTCGAGCGGCCGTCGCAGCGGTATTCATCGAGGAACCACGCCGTCTTCCCGTTCACGAAGCCGTCGCGCCGCGTCAGCCAGATTCCGCGCAACGCCGCCCGGTCGTCATCCGGCGCCACAAGCGCGACCATCTCGGCCTCCAGCCCCGGAAGCAGCTGGCCCTGGCGCTCAAACAGGGTCGCCGTTCCGCCCTGGACGGGGAAGGTCTCGATCAATCGGGTCTCCGGTTCGGCCCGCAGCGCGTCCAGCGAGGCGCCCACCAGCAGATCCCGTTCCCGGCGATAGGCGTACCAGTCCTCGCGCATCGCGTGGGCGGCGATGACGACCTCGCTGGCGAAGGCGCCGATCGGGGCGGGGGCCGGGCGCTCGACCGGAGCCATCACCGCCAGGGCCTGGTCAGGTTCGGCCGCGTCGAGATGCAGCTGCGCCCGCATGACGCGCGCATGCCAGGAGCGTTGTCCGTCGCCGCACAGGGCGATGACCCGTTCGCTGGCCGCCGCCGCCCCGTCGCGGTCGCCGGCCCCCATGCGGAAGGCGGCGTCGGCCCAGAGGGCTTCGGTGGCGCCGCAGTCGCTCACCGTGGCTGGATCGACGCGGACGCCGGCCGCGAGAAATCCGCGCATCATCTCTTCGCGAACGGCGGCCCCGGCGGGCAGCAGATCGATATAGGCCGCGGGCGAGCCGCAGACGGCGCCCCCCAGCGCCGGCTCGCCGAGCAGGAGCATGGCGCCGCACGCGTCCATGCGACGGGCCTCCGCGTCGCTGACGCCATAGGAACTGATCGGAACCATGGTGGTCGTGCCGGGGCTGCCCTTCGCGCCCGGCACATAGATCGGCGTCATCTGCGTGCGGGTTTCGCCGGCGCGCGCCCGCAAGGCCTCAGCGCCCAGGGCGTCGCGTTCGACCCCGCGCAACCCGCCCTGCATGAGGAAGGACAGGGCGTACTGAGCCTCCCGGTCGCCGCTGTCGCTGCGCTGGCGCAGACTCTCCACCGGCTCGGCGAAGGCCAGCTTCAGCGGCGCGTTCCGGGCGATGGGATCGACCGCCGTCGTGCAGGCGGCCAAACTCGCCCCCGCCAAGAGAACCGCCGCCAGGGCTCCCGCCGTCTTTCCGAAACCAAGCATCGTCGCCCCCACAAGATGGGAAGGCAGATGGCAAATTCAGATACCGACGTCCAGCCAGGGAAGGCCCCTCACCGCAGAAAACGCTCGACCGCCTGCTGGAACGAACGCGGCTGGTCGATCATGACCATGTGCTCGGCCCCCTCGATCCGCTCGAAGGTCGCGGGACGGGGCAGGGAGCGGTAGCCGGCGCGGAACAGCTCGTCGACCTGGCTGCGCGGGTTGCGGTCGTCGGGGCTCCAGCCATAGACGACGGTGACGGGCGCCGCGATCAGCGGCAGGCGCGCCCGCAGGTCGGTGGTCATGACCTCATACAGCCCCTGGGCCAGGACGCGTCGGTCGCCGCCCTGCCAACCCAGGCCGTCGAACAGGCTGTCGGCGGCGCCGCCCAGCTCCAGCCCCATGGACGTGGCCTGGGTCCTGAGCGCCTGGTCGCCCAGCAGCATCAAGGCCTGATAGGCGAGGCGCGCCAGGGGCTCGACGTCGGCGGCGGTCGAGCCGGGGCTGATCAGGGAGGGGAAGAAGGGCGAGGCGTCCACCACCATGACCCGCCCGACCCGGTCGCCCGCGTCGGCGGCGACCCGCAGGGCCACCTGCCCGCCCATGGAGTGGCCGATCAGCGCGGGCCGCTGCAGACCCTGCTCCTCGATGTAGCGGCGGATCTCGGCGGCGGTCGGCGCCCCGACCAGGCCTTCGGCGTTGGCCCCCGCCGCCGTGTCGCCGAAACCGCGCACCGTCACCAGATGCACCCGATAGCGGTCCTCCAGCCCCGCCGCCGCGCGCGCCCAGACCGCCGAGGTCGACGCCAGGCCGGGGATCAGCACCACGTCGGGACCCTCGCCGCGCGCCCGGCCCCGGGCCTCGACTAGGATGCGCGACGACTGGAACGGCGCAGGGGCGTAGGCCGCGGCGGCGGGGGCCTGGCCCGCGGCCAGGGCTTCGGTCCCGCCGGCCAGAACCCCGACCAGGACCCCGGCCAGGACCCCGGCCGCGACGACGGCGAAGACAACGGGCAGCGCAGCGAGGCGAGACGAAGAAGGCATGGCGCCAGCCTGCCCGCTGATCGCGGCGAAACCTCGTCCGCGCCCCCTTATGGTTCAGTCATTGAATTTTTGCCGCAAAAGGAGTGAAATCCGGCCACTCTGGGGAGGATGCGATGAAGCAAACCGTCATCACCATTGCCGCCGTTCTGAGCCTGGCCGCATCGCCGGTCCTGGCCGAGAATTGGCACGTCGTCTCGCGTAGTTCGGCCACCGTCTTCATGCTGGACGTGGATTCCATCACCGAGGCGGGCGACGCCAGGACCGCCGTCCTGGCCCGCGTTCCGTCGGCAGGCCCGTCCGCCGACCTGTCCTACTCGGCGGGCGAGATCACCATTCGCTGCGCCGCCAACCAGTCCAAGCCGGGGGTGGAGATCCTCTATGGGCCGGACGGCGCCGAACAGGAGCGCATCGACGACGGCTACGATTTCGACGCGATCGCCAAGAACTCGCTGGATGCCTATGTGAAGTCCATGCTCTGCGACGGCGACCGCGGCACGACGACCCATCCGTCCATCCGCGCCTTCATTGAGGCCGGACGACCGCAGCCGCGCTGATTTCCGCGCCGCTGTGAGCGGCGACGACGGGCTCCCCCTTGCCCGCAAAGGTCGGGCCGTCTATCGGCCGGGATCCGAGGCGCGCGCCTCGGACCCCGGCGGCCCTCGCCCCTGCCCCCGCCCAGGCGGGGCGGCGGCGCGCGAGCGGCCGGGCGAGTCTTGTGAACAGTCCAGAGTCCCCGCCTTGCCCCACCTGACCTCGGCCGTCGCCACGCCGTCCCGCGCTCCCGAGATCCAGCTCGACCCACAAGGCATGGAGCGCCTGCGCGGCCTGGTCCGTGATCACGCCGACGCCCTGGTGAAGGCCTTCTACGACGTCCTGCTCGAGGACCGCGAGGCCCAGGGCTTTCTGCATCATTCGATCGTGCAGGAGCGTCTCAGCCCGTCGCTTCGGACCTGGCTGATCGACCTGTTCGCGCCCGGCCTGGACGTCGAGGGCAAGAGCTTCATCGCCCGCCAGACCAAGATCGGCGAGGTCCACGCCCGCATCAAGATTCCCATGCACCTGGTCATGGCCGGCGCCGCCGTGCTGAAGGGGCGGATCGCCGACCTTCTGGCCGACGACGAGGCCCGCTTCGACCAGCTGCGCCTGGTCGGCGAACGCATCGACGCGGCCCTCCTGCTGATGAGCCAGTCCTATGTGAAGGGCACGATGAACCGGGCGCGGATGGACGAGGCCTACCGCCTCTTCTCCCTGGACCAGGACATCCATTTCGAGCGCGAGAGCCAGCGCGCCAGCCTGATGGAATGGAGCCAGAAGACCCTGTTCCGCATCCTGGGCGCCGGTCCGAACGAGGCGACCTCCGCCCTGGGCCGCTCGCCCTTCGGCCTGTGGATCCGCCACCGCGCCGACTTCCTGTTCGAGGCCTCGCCCCATCTGGAGCGGCTGAATCAGGCGATCGACCGCATCGACGAGGACCTTCTTCCGCGCATCGACGCAGGCGACCGCGCCGAGTCCCTCACGGCCCTGCAGGCCGGGGTCGAGGAGATCGCCTTCCTGCTCAATGAGATGTTCCAGGGCCTGGCGGGTCTGGAGGGCGGCCGCGATCCGCTGACGCGCACGCTGAACCGACGCTTCCTCTCCTCCATCCTCAGCCGCGAGATCGGCTTCGCCAACGCCAATCAGACGCCCCTGTCGGTGCTGCTGCTGGACGTCGACCACTTCAAGCGCATCAATGACGAGCACGGCCATCCGGCCGGGGACGAGGTGCTGCGCCAGGTGGCCGAAGCCGTCACCGAGAACGTGCGCCCCAGCGACTTCGTCTTCCGCTACGGCGGCGAGGAGTTCCTGATCGTCCTGGTCGAGACCACCCTGCAGCAGGCGGTGGCCGTGGCCGAGCGCACGCGCCAGGCGCTGGAAGCGCGCGACATCAAGATCGGCGGGGCCGAACGCCTGCGCGTCACCGCCTCCATCGGCGCGGCCGAGCACGGCGGACACCCCGACGAGAACTATCTGATCAAGACCGCCGACGAGGCCCTGTATCGGGCCAAGCAGGCGGGCCGCAACCGCGTCGAACAGAACGGCTGAGGCGCCCGCCCCGGGACCTGACCGGGCGAAGGCCTTTCGCGCCTTCGAAAAACAGGGTTGGAAATGCCGCCCTCGGGGGACGGCATGGCGGAATTCGACGCGCTCTTCGCATTCTACGCGCTGCTGCTGAGGCTGGCGGTGGCCAACGTCACGACGGCCTTCGCCGAGATGTATCGCGCGCGGCCGCATCACCATCGGATGGACCACGCCGATGCTCGGCGTCGTGGTCCTCTTGTCGGCCTGCCAGCAGTGGCTGTCCCTCTTCAACGCCCAGGCCGACATGAAGCTGGGGCCGAGTGAAATTCTCGCCTGTCTGGCGACGGCCCTGCCCTATATCTTCATCAGTCAGGTGCTCCGCGCCTGCCACGAAGAAGGCGTTTCGCTCGAAGCCTATTACCCCCGGCACAGGCCCGCGCTGGCCGGCGCCCTGCTGATCCCGGTGATCACCAGTTTCGGGGTCAACATCTTCTATGCGGTGACGCTGCACGAAGCGGTCGTGCCGACGGTGGTCGGCCTTCTGGCCTACCACGGCGTGCGCTTCAGCTGCATCCTGCCCATGCTGATCTGGCCGGCGGTCGCCGTTCAGCGCACCGCCCTGGCCGTTCTGATCGCGCACACAGTGCTGTTGATGTGGTCCGAGTCAGCAGACCTGAGACTGCGGACGTTGTTCCGACTCAGTTTTTCATGGCCAGGAGTCACGCAGCTTAGACTTCGGCGCCACCTAGGATGCGACTGGTTACATCTGACGTCACATCTGATGAGACTCGGCTCAGCTGTCGGGCCATGTTCAGAATGGCAAGCTGGCAGATTTAGGCTCGGGCTCCTGCTGATCCCCGCCAAAGCCCAGGATGTCGGTTAAATCCAACTCGGCTCGCCGCCACAATGCCTGGCTCGGCGCTTTGCCGGGGATAATCGGGATCGCGCCCCTTAGCTTCAGCGTCTTGAGCAGAGCATTCTCAGAGATTCCCAACTCCGAACTGAGTTTTGGAGTGTAGCCGTATTCGTCTGCAAATCGTCGGACCTCGCCAGCGTACACTGCGATGATGCTGCCCTTCGCACTCACCTGGGCCGCTGACAGCAATCCTCTTTCGATAGCAGCCCGTAGGCTGGCTGCGTTCGTGCCGAGGAAGTTGAGCGCGACACGAGTCACCACAGCCGAGCCTTCAGGTTCATTCTCGGACAGGGTCAGGTCCATGTAATCCGGCTTTGGAGCGTTGTGACGGCGGCCGTGTCGATTTCTCAAGCTGCATTCGAAATCGATCTTCTCAATGTCGATTCTTCGCCAGCAGAACTGATATCGCGCTGAGCTGTGACCTTCCAGAATGGGCGTGGCGCCGGTTGCGAGAATACGCCGGGTTATGGAAATCGCGCTGAGGCCGTAACGCCGCGAGATAGCCGTGCTGGATATATATTGTTTGTCGAAAAGTTCGGCAGACGCCCGCGATACTCCTCGCAAATGACCTGCGCCCGTCAATCCACCAGGCACCAAAAACCCCGCTCTCGCCAGCAGGCTTAGAGTGGTGCGATTGATGTGCATCGATCGCTGAAGTTGTACCAGGGAGACGTCATCGGGACCGATTGTGGGGCCGGTTCTCGTATTGATTAAACGCATCCGCCCCCCTTTCGCCGGCTGACAGAGCCGCCCGCTGGCGGAGAGCCACTGCGATGAAAAGTCCACCTCCTCGACTTCTGCTTTCAGCCAAACGGCTGAAACCTTGTCTTTGGAGCTCGAAGGTGAGAGGGGCGAAAATCCTAGCTGCTTGAGCCGGCGGCTAACTGCAGCCCCACTAAGACCCAGCGGAGCCCCGATGCGACCGGATGTCGTCAATCCTCCTTCCCACTTCTCAACATCCTCCTCTCCGACCGCTATGAGGTTTCCCCTCCGCCATTTCGCGCGAAGGCCCACTTCTCTGACGAATGTCACGAGGGTTGGGCTCGCCTCAGCAGCCGCGCACTCTTCAGAAGCAGCTTCTTCAGGTTTCCTATCAGTCCCTGAGAGAGGTAGAAAAAGCGGAACGCGATATCGTCATCTTCAATATCGAAATCGAACGGGACGGGCGAAAGGTCACGGAACTTGGCAAGCAAGCCAATGAAATTGGCTTGCCCTTCCAAGTCGTCTTGTCCGTCTTTGTCGATCCAGCGGTAACCGGACAAGCGAACGTGGCGATATTGGCTGCGAGAGGTCGGTGCAAAGCCAGCCATCCGCCAACGCCCGAAGAACGGAAGGCTCCGACGGATCTGCCTGGCTTGCGAGGATGTTTGCCAACGTCTGTGGCTCGGCGGCCAAGGCGTCCCAAAGCATCGCGGACGCTGCTCGTGAAAGCTGCGGAGAATGCTGATGCCGAAGCAGCCGATCGACGTTAGCTTTCAGCGGCTGATGCATGAGGTGCCGCTCTGTCACGACAGCGTATGTATAGCCCAGACCGGATATGGCAGACGCAATGAACGGCCATCGTGCTTCATTCTTTGGAGCACGGGCGTCTCGCTCCCATTTCACCTCAATGAATTCGGCGTGCGTTTCCCTCTCCACGAAGAGATCGGGGGTGTGGCTGCGAAGTTTCCCGTCACCGTCCGTGTAGACGATGCGAATCGGCTGCTCGCCGAGTTCCACTCCCGGCGTAATCACGCGCAACAGTCTCTTCAGCCTCGGCACCCCCAACGACCTGTTCGCGTCGATGGGATCCTTGTCCGTAAGCACCACGAACGGAATCTGGAGACCGTTCGCACCGAGCAATTTGACGTAAGGCGCGAAGTTCACACCCCCGACAGAGCAGACCGTCACGCCGAGTTCATCAAGCGACATGCCTAGGACGTCCGCGAAGGCCGGGACGAGAAAACGTTCCGCATCGCCCTCGACTAGGATAACGCCCCGAGAGAAGAAGATCTCGCCGCGGGTGACATCGATGTAGCGCTGGAGGTCAGCCACATCCTCGATGGTGAGCGGCGTCGTAGCAGCGGCGACACCGGTCGTCGCGCCAACTTCCTCATCATGTCGCAGCAACACGATCGAGCGGAGCGGCGCTACGCTCGCGATATGCGGCGAGTGGGTGGTGAGAACGGTCGATTGCGCCCTCGGTCCGTCCGCGCCACGCGGCTGGGTCCCAAGGAAATGGCGATAGATCAGGCGCTGCAGATGAGGATGGAGGTGCGCTTCGGGCTCCTCGACCGCGAAGAAGGTGTGGTCGCGTTCTCCATCGGCAACGAGACGATCGAGCTCCAAGCTCTTCAGCGCTAGGAAGATCAGATTAGCGCTGCCGACGCTGGCGTCGCTGATCCCGCGTGTCCCTCCGTCGATAAGAAGGCGGAGCCCGCGCAGAAGAGCGTCAAGCCGAGTCGGCGTGAGGCCGAGCGAAAGCGGCACCGTATGCTGGGTGCCCACCATCGCCTCCAAACGCGTGGCGATCCGGTTCGCGACCGCCTGTATTTCCGGACGGCTCGTGAGCTCCGACTGGGCGTCGTCAATCTCCGTCTGAATTTCGTCCCGATCGTCATCGCTGAGCGTCTCGGCGAGTTCCTCGATCAAGGGGCGTAGCGGAGAATGTCTCCAGGAGGCGAGTTCTTTCTCCGCATCACGGAGGGCACCCTGGACATCCAGCGGCGTCATCCGGCGCATATCTGAACCGATGTCATTTTCCGGATCGACACCCCCGAAGATCACATATTCGTAGTCGGCCATCGAGGTCGGCGGGCCTCCGAGATCGGGCTTCGGCCGGTATCGGTAGGTGACGCGCCCTACGAACGGAGGTCCAACATCGACGACGCAGTCCGCGAGGTGTCGCAACAGGCGCGCATTCTCCGCTCGCTCGGTGAACTCGAGGCTGACCTCGACGACGCTGCCGAGCTTATCGTCCCCCAGGCCGTCCCAGAAATGTTCCAGCCCCAGCCTGCGGTCACGCTCGGACAGGCTCGGATCCAGCACCAGTTGGATCGCGCGGAGGAAGTTGCTCTTGCCGACCTTGTTTTCCCCGACGATCACCATGTCTTCGCCGGTCCGGATATCGAGCGTTTGAAAGTTCGCGAAATTCCGGATCACCACTCGTGAAATGTGCATGCGCCCCGCCCGGGGCTTGAGCCGCCCCACCATTATGGCTTGGCACCCATCTCTGATCTGCGACTGCCAAGAAGAAAAAATGTTCTCTTAGAGGTAGCACGCCAAATTGCTGGCGCCGACCATGAAGACTTTTAGCAAAACCCCTTTCGCCAATGACGACGTTGGTCAGAGCCACCATTCACAGGCGCGAGCCACGTTTAACGCCCGGGCCTTGAAGGCCTGCACTTCGGCATGAAGCAAAGCATGGTCTGTTGACCGCATCTGGCTCTTCCGCGAGGCTACAAAACGCTGCGCGTTCAGCCTGCCGGAGGGCTTGCGGCAATGCGGCTGAGTTCGTCGCGCGGTGATGCGGATATCTACTCGATGTTAGAAACGCCGATCATGGGCATCCAATCAGGCGATCCTGGTGCGGGGTCGAAGATGACGAGGTCGCAGTCCTCAGCTGCGGGGCGGTCCCACCATTTCCCGCGTGGCTGCCGCCAAGCAGCTAGCGTCCAGCTCTGCTCCCCCGTCGGCGCGGCGATCGCCATGACGGCGTCCATTATCCGTCGGCCAAGCTTCTGCAGGGTCGTACGGTCCAAGGCGCTGAGCTCGGCGGCACCGTCCGGATGGGTGTGCCAATCCCCAAGATAGTCCAAGCCTCCCCCCGTACTGGCGAAGGCTTGGTCGATCTGAGTCAGTTGCCAGGCGTGGTCGGGCAGGAACATATGGCGGCCATGCAGCGCGAGGGGCCCGGGGCCGACGACGGCCGCAACGACGCGATCCGGACCTTTGCGCCAGCCGAGCAGCACGCCTCCTGTCTCCAGGGGGGCATACTGTTCCGCCAGCCTAATGATCTCCTCGAGCGCCGGGCGAGAAATCCAGAGCTTCATTGCCTATTGCACCAGCAGCGCGGATGCGGCGTCAGGTCATGAGTCGTCCAGCAAGGCGTGACGCGGCCCCCGCCCGCTTCCACTAGGTTCACGACCGCGAGCCCTAGCCGGCTCCTCGGGTAAAGACTCGGGACCAAGACGCCGAGCGCCGTCCGGACCATTTCCATCGAAACTTCCTGCAGGTCGAAGGCGCCGCCCGTGAAGGTCGGCTGATTGCAGCCGACCGGCACCAAAACTCCGGAGGGATCGACGAAAGGCTCGGGCAAGGTCTTGTCCCACCAGTGCTCGGCAAGGCAAACGCGGCAGCCGGGCCTATCGGGCGTGAATTGGGCCACCGCGCCGCCCGCAGCTCCTTCAGTAGCGTGGCCAAGGATGTAGGGCTTGCCTTGTTTGCGGCAGAAGTCTTCCAGGAACAGCTGGCATTCGTCGGAGGCCGTGGCGTCGACGACGAGATCTGCCTCACGCACTCTCTCCCGCAACCATTCGAGCGGATGGATGCCCAGCCCAATGGCATGTTCAACCGTGTTTACGGCCACGCCCACCTTGGCGAAATGGGCCACGACGTGGCTGAGGGGATAGTGACGCGCCGCAAAGTCAGCCAGGGCGTGCGCTTTGGGGCGGCCCCAGTATTCCCGCCCGAGAGCCCAGCGGACGCTGTTGCCAGGCTCGACGGTATCGCCATCGACGACGTCGAGTCGCCCAAGCCCCGCACGCACCAGTTCCAGACCGACGAAGCTGCCGACGGCGCCTGCCCCCACGAGCAGGACGCGCTTGTCTTGCAGGCCCGCAGACACCGGCGCGCGGGCCAGAAGATCGGGCGCGATGCGGCGCCCGCTCACAAGGGCGAGCTGGTTTTGAGGCGAGCGGTAGAGAAACAGGCATCCCAGCCCTTCGCGGCCGTATTCAACCTCGTCGTCGAAAAGGATGACCGTCAGCTCGGGACCCGTCTGCGCGCTCCGGGAGTCCCGTGAAGCGGATTTTCGCCCAACTCCATCCTGCGCGATGATCGCCTCGGCCTGCGCCGCCAGACGAGCGAGGTCCGAAGTCGCTTCGGGCTTCATCCGCACCCAGCGGCCCGCGACGGTTTGGATAGGCGTCCGCTCCTCCCAGGGCTTGAACGGAGCAGCCAGCCAGAGGCCCTGGGTCGGCTTCAGCGTCCGGAGGACAATTTCAACTCCGCCGGCCAGCCGGTTGCGGACGGTGAAGGTGGCGGGCCCCCAGCGCCCTGATGGCGCGCGCAGATTGGCGTCATACAGGGCGATGGAATTCGCGTCGCACAGGTGATCGAAATAGCTCGTCAGCGGATCGGCAGCGTGTTCTTCGAGGTCCGCCGCCTCATTCAACCGGCCCTCGTCGTGCGCGCGGGCAGCCTCGATGGCCTTGGGAAGCTGAGCCGCGATAAGGTCGGCGGCTTTCTCTCCGGGGCGCCATTGGCCAGCCTCCTGTGTCAGCAAACAAAGCGTGCCACTGAATGGATCCTGGTGCCTAGACAGCGTCAGATCGGACGTCCCCACGGACGGGCGTCCGTAAGGATGAGTAGGACAGTAGCCGACTCTCAAACCGAGAGGCCCGGCCTGGGTCGGCCATTGCACCTCGACAATCAGGGAGCCGTTCGTCGAAGAAACGACGACAGCCTCCGCGCCGTAAATCTTGAAGGCGTCGAGCTCGGCCTGGAGCAGGGCAGGAAAGCGATGCCACCAGTCGAGTTCGCTCCCACGCTGCGCCGAGCCGTCCATCTCAGCCCACCGGCCGATGCGAGGGCGGATGACTGGGAACCGGCGGACCGTCGGGACGCCCGGGGGTGTGGCTGGGCGGACCGGGCGGAACATCCGGATGCTGCGGGTGGTCGGGGCGACCCGGAGCGCCCGGGTTGTCGGGACGCCCAGGGTTGTCAGGACGCCCAGGATTGTCGGGGCGATCAGGCTTGTTGTTCGGCATGGCTTCCTCGTTCGGCCGATGGTGGGATCGGACTTCGCCAGAGGCTCGCATCCGAGCTCGAACTCACAGGAAGATCGAGCGTGGCCATTAATTCACGAGAATCTGAATGACGTCAATACAAACTTCATGATGTTTGTGATAATAGCATCATGTTTGCCGCATTGACACTTCTGACGACGCAACCCAAACAACAGCCATGATCCCAGATCCCCGCTACCAGCAGTTCGGCGAAGCGATGAAGGTTCGCCGGCAACAACTGGGAACAACCCAGGCCGAACTGGCTGCGCGTGTGGGGCTGTCCCGCGCCTCGATCGCCAATATCGAAAGAGGTCGGCAGAGCGTTCTTCTTCATCATGCCTGCGACATCGCCGCAGCCTTGAAGCTGGACCATGTCACGGATCTAATGCCGTCGCGCTCGTCGCTTTCGCTGGAGAACGAGGCACTCGCTCTGTCCGATGACGTGAGCGCTGCTGCCAAGGCGCAGATCTCGGGCATAATTGCCGCGGCTATGGCTGCAGCTCGGCCTCGGTCATGAAACGCGCCGACACCGCCAGGGCCCGCGCTCATGCACGGGACATACTTACCGATGCGGGTGTTCGCGCAGCCCCGGTTCCGGTCGAAAAGATCATTCGCGCTCGAGGCATAGTGGTGCAGCACGCGCCCCTCGCGGACGATCTTTCCGGCATGGCCTATATCCGCGAGGGCATCGGGATCGTCGGTGTTAATGCTCTGCACCATCCCAACCGGCAGAGGTTCACGCTCGCGCACGAGTTCGCTCACCATGAATTGCACGCTGACATTCTGAAGGCCGAGGTGCACGTCGACCGCGGCTTCAGAGTTCTCAAGCGCGACCAACTGGCCTCTGAGGGCGTCGACTGGCGTGAAATCGAAGCCAACGCCTTTGCGGCCGAGCTTTTGATGCCGCAGTTCCTTCTGGACACAATGATGGACGTCGGCGGCTTCGATTTGGAGGACGATGAACGGGTCGAGGCGCTGGCGCGGCGGTTTCGGGTGAGCGCCTCGGCGCTGCGTTTCCGCCTCCTCGCCTGAGCGTCCACGATGGGCTTCGTCTTCTACGACACCGAGACGACGGGCCTGAGGAAGGGTTTCGACCAGATCGTTCAATTCGCGGCAATCCACGTCGACGCCAATCTAAATGAGCTTGACCGGTTCGACTTGCGCTGCCGATTGCAGCCGCATGTCGTCCCGCACCCTCAGGCCCTGCTGTCGAATCGGTTGTCGATCGAGCGCCTCACCGACGCCGGCCTTCCTTCCCACTACGAGATGGTGCGGGAGATACGCTGGCGGTTGTCGCAGTGGGGGCCGTCGATCTTCATCGGCTACAATTCGATCCGGTTCGACGAGGAGATGCTCCGGCACGCCCTCTTTCAGTGCCTGTTTCCGGCATATCTCACCTCGACTCCGGGCTGCGGGCGTGCCGACGCCATGCATATCGTATTGGCCGCCTGCGCCGAGGCCGAGCCGTGCCTGGCCCTGCCCCTGGACGCCAACGGGCGCAGAACCTTCAAGCTGGACGCTGTTGCCAGAGCCAATGGGCTGGACCAGGGGCCAGCTCATGACGCCATGGCCGATACGCGGACCACGCTCGATCTCTGCCGACGCGTGGCCTCTCAAGCACAAGAGGTCTGGAGCCGGTTCGTCCGCACGAGCAACAAAGCTGCGGTCGCGGACATGGTCGCATCGGAAGCAGTGTTTATCCTCACGGAGTTCCGCCGCTTCGAGGCGTCGCATCGGCTCGTCTCATGCCTGGGCACCGAAACCGGCAATCCCAATGGCCGGCTTTGCTGGGACCTAGCGATAAATCCCGCTGAAGCGGCCGCCTTATCGGATGAAGCGCTCACAGCGCTGGTCGCTGATCCGGCCGGCCCGCTGCGTCGCCTTCGGATCAATGCGGCGCCCGCCTTGACCATGGCGTGGGACGCACCTTCGGAATGGCCTCTTGGCGAGACCGGCGAGGCCGAGGCACGAGCGGCTTGGTTGGCGAGCCATTCAAACTTCGGAGCGAGGATCGCTCAAATCCAGGCGGAACGATGGACGGATCGGGTACCGCCATCGCATGTCGAACTTCGGCTCTACGAGGACGGCTTTCCGGGAGGCGATGATGAAGCTCTGATGGCGGCCTTCCACAACGCATCCAAAAAGGATCGCCGGATTATTATCGATCGCTTCGGCGACGTTCGCTTGAAGACCTTCGCTCGCCGGCTGCTCCATATGGAACACCGTTCGGCTTTTACGGAGGCAGAACGACGTGCGGCCGATCTCGATCTGGCCGCGCGGTTGCTAGAGGATCGAAGCGGACCGTTGACGTTGCCGGGGGCCCGGATGGCGATCGACGATCTGGTCGCGTCCGGCGAACTCGACGTCGATGGCATCTTGGCTGGATACAGGGCATGGCTCGACGCGCGCATAGCGAAGGCACGAGCCTTCACGGCAGGCGTCTGATCGAGACGTCTCATTGAGCTCGTCACGGCTACGACGGCTGTGGTCGCACCATGATTAGCGAGGTGTCGTGTCTCTGGAGGGGGTCTTTGAGTCCGCTCATGGTGCCCCTTACCGGCGCTGATTTCATGGGGGAGCGTCGTCTCGGACACACGCCCAGGGAGCCAGTCCGTCCGCTGTGACTTCAGTCTCATCTATTGTGGCCCGGGTCTCATCTGCAGTGACCCGGACCAATGTTCTAGCGCCGATCAGGCGTCGACCGCGGCGTCCAGGGCGTTTTCCTGGATGAACTCGCGGCGGGGCTCGACCACATCGCCCATCAGCTTGGCGAACAGGTCGTCGGCGTCGTCGCCGTGCTCGACCTTGACCTGCAGCAGGGTGCGGGCGTTGGCGTCCAGCGTCGTCTCCCACAGCTGTTCCGGGTTCATCTCGCCCAGACCCTTGTAGCGCTGAATGGCGATGCCCTTCTTGCCCGCGTCCAGCACGGCCGCCAGCAGGTCCAGCGGGCCGCGGATGGTCGTGGTCTTGTCCTTGCGGCGATAGACGGCCGGGCTCGAGAACAGGCCGTCGAAGGCGACGGCGCGTTCGGCCAGGCGACGGGCGTCCAGCGAGCGGCCCAACACCTCGTCCAGCACGATGGTCTCGCTGACGGCGCGGCGCACGCGGCTGAAGGCCACCCCGCCTTGGGCGGCCAGCTCGCCGCTCCACGGACCGTCGCCTTCCTCCGCGTAGAGGTTCAGCCGCTCGGCCGCGCGCGCGGCGCGCTCGGCCAGCTCGCCGGCGGCCTCGCTGAACAGGCCCGCCAGGGCGCCCTGTTCGATGGCGAAGGCGGGGGCGCGGGCCGCCAGGCGGTCGACCAGGGCCTTGAAGGCCTTGGCCTCGCGGACCAGTTCCTGCAGGTCCATGCCGGCGCGCACCTCGCCCGAGGCCAGCTCCAGCGTCGCCTCGGCGCTGCCTTCCTCGATCAGATAGGCGTCCATCTCCGCCTGATCCTTGACGTAGCGGTGCTGCTTGCCCTTGGACACCTTATAGAGCGGCGGCTGGGCGATATAGACGTGGCCGCGTTCGATCAGCTCCGGCATCTGACGATAGAAGAAGGTCAGCAGCAGGGTGCGGATGTGGGCGCCGTCGACGTCGGCGTCGGCCATCAGGATGATCTTGTGATAGCGCAGCTTGTCGGCGTCGAAGTCGTCGCGGCCGATGCCGGTGCCCAGCGCCAGGATCAGGGTGCCGATGGTCTCCGACGACAGCATCCGGTCGAAGCGGGCGCGCTCGACGTTCAGGATCTTGCCGCGCAGGGGCAGGACGGCCTGGTTCTCGCGGTTGCGCGCCTGCTTGGCCGAGCCGCCGGCCGAGTCGCCCTCGACGATGAACAGTTCGGACTTGGCCGGATCGCGCTCCTGGCAGTCGGCCAGCTTGCCGGGCAGGGAGGAGATCTCCAGCGCCGACTTGCGCCGGGTCAGGTCGCGCGCCTTGCGGGCGGCCTCGCGGGCCGAGGCGGCCTCGATGATCTTGGAGACGACCAGCTTGGCCTCGACCGGATGCTCCTCGAACCAGGTCGACAGGCCTTCGGAGCACAGGCTCTCGACGGCCGGGCGCACCTCGGAGGAGACCAGCTTGTCCTTGGTCTGGCTGGAGAATTTCGGATCCGGCACCTTGACCGACAGGACGCAGGTCAGGCCCTCGCGGGCGTCCTCGCCCGAGACGGAGACCTTCTCCTTCTTGGCGAGCCCTGAGCTTTCGATATAGGCGCCCATGACGCGGGTCAGGCTGGCGCGGAAGGCCGACAGGTGGGTGCCGCCGTCCCTCTGGTTGATGTTGTTGGTGAAGCACAACATCGTCTCGTGGTAGGAATCGTTCCACCACAGGGCGAGATCCAGCTCGATCCCGTCCTTCTTGCCGCGAATGACGATGACGTCCTTGAGGATCGGCGTCTTGGACTTGTCCAGGTGGCGCACGAAGGCTTCGACCCCGCCCTCGTAGTGCAGCAGGATCTCGACCGGCTCCGGCCCGCGCTTGTCGCTCAGCTTGATGACCACGCCCGAGTTCAGGAAGGCCATCTCGCGCAGGCGGTGCTCCAGCGTCTTCAGGTCGAAGTCGATGTGGCTGAAGGTGTCGATCGACGGATAGAAGGTGACCTCGGTGCCGGTCAGCAGCCGGCCCTTGTCCTCGCGCATCGGCGCGTCGCCGATGACGGCGAGCGAGCGCACGGTCTCGCCGCGCTCGAAGCGGACGCTGTGCTTCTTGCCGTCGCGATAGATGACCAGCTCCAGCCAGTCCGACAGGGCGTTGACCACGGACACGCCCACGCCGTGCAGGCCGCCCGACACCTTGTAGGAGTTCTGGTCGAACTTACCGCCGGCGTGCAGCTGGGTCATGATGACCTCGGCGGCGGAGATGCCCTCTTCGGCATGGATGGCGGTCGGGATGCCGCGGCCGTTGTCGGTGACGGTGACCGAGCCGTCCTCGTTCAGGGTGACCGTCACCAGGTCGGCGTGGCCGGCCAGGGCCTCGTCGATGGCGTTGTCCACCACCTCATAGACCATGTGGTGCAGGCCCGAGCCGTCGTCCGTGTCGCCGATATACATGCCGGGGCGCTTGCGCACCGCGTCCAGGCCTTTGAGAACCTTGATGGAATCGGCGCCGTACTCGGGCGAGGGAGCAGTCTGTTCGGTCATGAAAACGTCGGCTCAGGGTCCGCGAAACGGACGGGGAAGAGGCGGCGGTTCGACCGCCTGTCTCGAGACGCAATTCAGCACGTCCCGACAGCTTCGATATATAGGAAATTCGACGGGAAAAGCGAGCCTTTAAGCCCCTCTCCCTCCCCGTCCCGGGGAGGGTGGTCGACGCGCAGCGGAGACCGGGTGGGGAGGGCCAGGCGATCCTGGCCTCGACGCTCGAATAGCCTTGCCGCCCCCACCCGGCTTCGGCCTGGCGGCCTCAGCCACCCTCCCCGGGACGGGGAGGGAGAAGGCGACGCGCTTCAGGAAGACAGCCCCCCGCCCTCCACGGCCACGAACTGCGCCCGTCCCTCCAGCGCCGCGAACAGCCCCCGCTCCGTCCCGGTCATGAAGGCCTGCAGACCCAGGGCCTCGATCTCGTCGAACAGGGCGGCGCGGCGGGCGGCGTCCAGGTGCGCGGGCGCCTCGTCCAGCAGCAGGACCGGCTGCGCCGGCTGATCGGCCAGGCGCGCCACCTGGGCCAGGATCAGGTTCAGCACCAGGGCCTTCTGCTCGCCCGACGAGCCCTCCGCCGCCGGACGGTTCTTCTCGCGGTGCAGCGCCGTCAGGTCCGAGCGGTGCGGGCCGAACAGGCTGCGCCCGGCCGCCGCGTCGCGGGCGCGGGCGCGCATCAGGCCTTCGCCCAGCGCCTCGACGATGTCGGCCTCGTCGGCGCCGGTCGCCGCCATCTCTTCGGCCGGACCGGTCAGACCCAGGTCGGCTTGGGGGAAGGGGCGGTCGGCGCGGGCGTCGATGCCGGCCTGGAGCTCTTTCAGCGCGGCGGCGCGGGCCACGGCCGCGCGCGCGCCGCTTTCGGCCAGCCGCGCCTCCAGGGCGTCCAGCCACAGAGGATCGGCCGGACGCGTCTCGTCGGTCAGCAGCCGCAACCGCTCGCGCAGGGCCTTCTCATAGGTGGAGACGACGGCGGCGTGGTCGGGATGGGCGGCGAAGACCAGGCGGTCGAAGAAGCGCAGCCGCTCGGCGCGGGCGTCCGAGAACAGCCGGTCCTGCTCGGGCGTGGCCCAGACGGGGCGCAGATAGTCCAGCAGCCGCCCGGGCGGCGCCGTCTCCCCGTCGATGCGCACGATGCGCCGCGCCGACGGCCCCATGGCCTGCACCCCCGTGCCCAGGCGCACCTCATCGCCGTCCGCCCCCCGCAGCGTCGCCGCCACGGCCCAGGGCCGCCCGACCGCCTCGCCCGGCTCGCGCCGCCCCATCTCGGCCGCCGTCGCCCCGCGCAGCCCCTTGCCGGGGGTCAGCAGGCTGATCGCCTCCAGCAGGTTGGTCTTCCCCGCCCCGTTCGGCCCGTGCAGCACCACGGCCCCGCCGGAGACCGGCAGGCTGGCGCTCGCATAGGAACGGAAATCAGTGAGGGCGAGGGAGGTGATCATGCGACGATCAGCCGATACACCGATTTGGCGGGCAGAGCCCCCTAACAAACCGCTCACCCCGGCGGACGCCGGGGTCCAGCAAGAGCCACGCCTTCACGCTTGAAGCCAAAGGACTGGATCCCGGCGTCCGCCGGGATGAGCGGAGTATGGGGTCAGCCCTCGTCAAAGCAATGTGGGCAACAGATCATCCCAGCCGGGGTTCATCCGCTCGATCAGGTCGAGCTTCCATTCGCGCCGCCATTCCTTGGCGTTCACGACGAAAAGCCTCGTCACGCGTCCCGTGGAGTTCGTACCAGACCAGGCAGGAAACCCCATATCTAGCCGTGAACCCGCCGCGCAGCTTCTCGCGATGCTCGACGACCCGCTTCAGCAGGTCGTCGGTCGAGCCGGTATACAGGACGCCGTTACGCCGGCCGGCCAGGATGTAGGTGTAGAAAAACATCCAACTCCCCGGCGCGGCTCTCACTGGACCCCGGCGTCCGCCGGGGTGAGCGGTCGTTTCTAAGCCGCCCTACACCCGCAACGGCATCAGCACGTACTGGACGCCCACGTCGGCCGGGTCGAGCACCAGGGTCGGGCTGGCCGGGTCGGCGAACTTGAAGCAGGCGGTCTCGCCGGTGATCTGGCCGGCGACGTCCAGCAGGTAGCGGGCGTTGAAGCCGATCTCGAACGGCTCGTCGGAATAGCCGATCTCGACCTCTTCCTCGGCCTGGCCGGCCTCCATGTTGCGGACGGTCAGCTTCACCCGGTCGTTGTCGAAGGCCAGCTTCACCGAGCGGCTCTTCTCGGCCGAGATGGTGGCCACGCGGTCGACGGCCTTGGCGAACAGGCTGTTGTCGATGTCGGCCTGCTTGTCGTTGCCGCGCGGGATGACGCGCAGATAGTCGGGGAAGGCGCCGTCGATGACCTTGGAGGTCAGGCTGGCCTGGCCGAACTCGAAGCGGATCTTCTGCGGGCTGACCTGGACCTCGACCGGGCCGTTGCCGTCGTCCAGCAGGCGACGGACCTGGTCCACCGTCTTGCGCGGCACGATGACGCCGGGGCCGCCCGCCGCGCCTTCCGGCGCCGGGGTCTCGGCCAGGGCCAGGCGGTGGCCGTCGGTGGCCACGGCGCGCAGCAGCGGAATGCCGCCCTCGGCCACGGTGTGCAGATAGAGGCCGTTCAGATAGTAGCGCGTCTCCTCGGTCGAGACGGCGAAGCGCGTCTTGTCGATCAGCCGCGCCAGGTCTTCCTTGGGCAGGGTGAAGCGCGCGCCCGTCGTGTCCGTCGACATGACCGGGAAGTCGCCCGCCGGCAGCACCGGCAGGTTGAAGCGCGAGCGGCCCGCCGCCACCACCAGGCGCGGATCATCGCCCGAATAGGTCAGGCTGACCTCGGCGCCGTCCGGCAGCTTGCGGACGATCTCGTACAGGGTGTGGGCCGGGGCGGTGATCTGGCCCTCGACGTTCACCTGGGCCTCGGCCTCGTCGACCATCTCCATGTCCAGGTCGGTGGCGGCGAACGACAGGCGGTCGCGCCCGGCGCTCAGCAGCACGTTGGACAGGATCGGAATGGTGTTGCGACGCTCGACCACGCTCTGGACGTGCCCCAAGGCCCGAAGAAGCGCGGAACGTTCGATGGTCAGCTGCATGTGGTCTCGCCCGGTCGCGACCCCGCCGAAGCGGCGTCGCCGTAAATATGGGCAGGAACACTAGCGCATTGAGCGCAAGGGGCAACGGGCAGCAGCGCTTGCCCCCCGTCTGCCCCCGATTTCCACAGGCCCCATCCTCTTCCGTCATTCTCCGGCAAGCCGCGGAGCGGCGCAGACCGGGGAACCCAGCAGCGCCTGTAGGGCGAAAGATGCACGCGCGGCGCTTGCGGCCGAGATCGCCTTTCGGCGCCGCTGGGCCCTCCGGTCAAGCCGGAGGATGACGAGGGGGAAGGGACTGAGGATGGCCGCGCGGCTTAGCCGCGCAGCTTGCGCGTCAGAGCCTCGACGTCGCGGGCGATCTGGTCGTCCTTGGGCATCAGCTCCTCGATCTTGCGGACCCCGTGAAGCACGGTGGTGTGGTCGCGCCCGCCGAAGCGGCGGCCGATGTCGGGATAGGAGCGGGTGGTGTGCTGCTTGCACAGATACATGGCGATCTGGCGCGGGCGGGCGATGGCGCGGGTGCGGCGCTCGCTCAGCAGGTCGGCCTGCTTGAGGTTGAAGTGTTCGGCCACCGTCTTCTGGATCTCGTCGACGGTGATGCGGCGCTCCGGCCCCGTGCGCAGGGCGGCGCCCAGCAGGGTCTGGACCTCGTCGACCGTCAGGGCCGACAGGCGGCTTCCGGCGACGGCGGCAAGGGTGTTCACGGCGCCTTCCAGCTCGCGCATCGAGCCGGGGGTGCGGTCGATCAGATGCTCCAGCACCTCGGCGCGCGCCTCGCCCGAGACGACGCCCAGCTGGGCCAGGGCGTTGAGGCGCGACTGGGCCACCGCGACCTTGAGACTGCGGTCCGCCGCCTCGACCGGGCAGGTCAGGCCCGCGGCCAGGTGGCTGCGCAGGCGCGGCTCGACGTCGGTCAGGGCCATGGGGGCGCGGTCAGCCGACAGGACGATGCGCTTTCCGTCCTCGATCAGGGCCGTGAGCGTGTTGAGCAGCTCTTCCTGGGTCGAGGTCTTGCCGCCGACGAACTGGACGTCGTCCAGCAGCAGCATGTCGGCCGAGCGCAGGCTCTCCTTGAAGGCGGCGGTCGAGCGGTCCTGCATGGCGCGCACGAAGGTCGACAGGAAGCGTTCGGCGGTCAGATAGACCACCTTGGCGTCCGGGCGCAGGCGCTGCGCCTCCCAGGCGATGGCGTTCAGCAGGTGGGTCTTGCCGTAGCCGTAGGGGCCGCAGAAGAAGACCGGGTTGAAATGGCCGTCGGCCCAGCTGGCGACCTGTTTGGCGATGGCCAGGGCGAAGGCGTTGCCGTGCCCCTCGACGAAGCTGTCGAAGGTCAGGCGCTCCTGCAGGCCGGCGGCGCGCACGGCGCGGGCGCCGTCGGTCGCGGGGGCGAAGGCCGGAGCGGAGAAGGCGGGGGCCGCCGCGGCGGCCGGCGCCGGGGCGCTGATCGAGGCCAGGCGCGGCGCCTCGCGCGAGGCGGCCGCCGGCGGGACCGAGCCCATCTCGGCGCGGCAGCGCACCTCCAGGCGGCGGGCCAGGCCGTCCAGGCCCAGCCACAGCTCGTTCATGCGCCGCAGGGCGTTCTTGCGCACCCAGTCGCGGGCGTAGGCCGTGGGCGTGACCAGGATCAGATTGCCCTGGGAATCCACGCGCACGGCCGAGGGGGCGATGTAGGAGCTGTAGGGCCCGTCGCCGATCTCGGTCTTCAGGCGGCCAGCCGCCTCGGTCCAGATACGGTTCGGATCCGTCATGCCCGCCATTACCGCGCCCCCGATCATCTCGAACACCCGCCTCGAATAGTTATCACCGACGAACGCCCTTCGAGCGGCCAGGTCCGGGGACGACTTCTCTCGTCTCGCGAAGCCAGGCTTCGCAAGCGGGGTCGTACTCACAGACAGACATCTCGCGCCAAGGGAAATCGTTGATTTCCCTCGTCTTCATCCTCGAGGGACGGAAGTGCGTTACCCCTTCAACTTACCCCCCGAACGGCGGAGATCAACGCTGATTCGAGTCGAGATTCGCACTTAAATTGATTGACTCCGGCAAACCCCGGCAACGCTTGAGAAAATGGCGATTTCGCCTCATTTCGGAACCGGAATCGTCAAGCTTGACTTAGCGCCGGACAGCAAGACGGCGAGGGAGCTTGCGCTTCCTCGCCGTTGAAATTCTTGCAACTTCTTACGAAACGCCCGTTACGGGCCTTTCGCAGCCGCCGAATGACGCCGTTTGACGAAACCGTGAGATTCCGTCCGAGCGCGCCTTAATCAGGCGGCCGACAGCTTCTTCAGCTGGGCGGCCAGACGGCTGACCTTGCGCGAGCCAGTGTTCTTGTGGACCACGCCCTTGGACACGGCGCGCATCAGTTCCGACTGGGCGGTGATGAAGGCGGCCTTGGCGACTTCGACGTCGCCGCCCGTCAGGGCTTCCTGGAACTTGCGCAGGTAGGTGCGCACGCGGGTGCGGCGGGCCTTGTTCACTTCGGTCCGCGCTTCGATCTTGCGGATCGCCTTGCGGGCGCCTGCATTGTTGGCCATCGGGTAAAACCTTCGAACGAAAACGCCGCAGACCCACGTCCACGGCGAGAAAATCTCAAGAGCGCGCGGCTATAGCCGATCGCCTCCGGCCGGTCAACGCGATCCGGCTGGAATTGAGTCGGGGCCGGGGTTTGCGCCCCATGTGATCCGGCCCCGACAGAGATTTCACCGGCCGGTGAAGGCGGGCTTCCGCTTCTCGACGAAGGCGGCCATGCCCTCCTTCTGGTCGTCGAAGGCGAACAGGGAGTGGAACAGGCGGCGCTCGAACACCACCCCTTGCGCCAGGGTCGTCTCGAAGGCGGCGTTGACCAGCTCCTTGTTGGCCATGACGGCCAGGATCGACTGGCCGGCGATCTTGGCGGCGGCGGCGCGCGCCTCGTCCAGCAGGGCGTCGGCCGCCACCACGCGCGACACCAGGCCCGACCGCTCGGCCTCGGCCGCGTCCATCATCCGGCCGGTCAGGCACATGTCCATCGCCTTGGCCTTGCCCACGGCGCGGGTCAGGCGCTGCGAGCCGCCGATGCCGGGCGCCACGCCCAGGTTGATCTCGGGCTGGCCGAACCTGGCCGTCTCCGAGGCGATGATGAAGTCGCACAGCATGGCCAGTTCGCAGCCGCCGCCGAGGGCATAGCCCGACACCGCCGCGATGATCGGCTTGCGGAAGTTCGCCACCCGGTCGTGGGCGCGGGCGAAGAAGTTGCCGCGATACATGTCGGCGTAGGCCTGGTCCGCCATCTCCTTGATGTCGGCGCCGGCGGCGAAGGCCTTGGCCGAGCCGGTCAGAACCACGCAGCGCACGCCGTCGTCGTCGGCCACGCTCTCCAGGAAGTCGCCCAGTTCGCCCGTCAGCGTCGTGTTCAGGGCGTTCAGCGCCTCGGGCCGGTTCAGGGTCACGACCGCATAGCCGTCGGCGTGGCGTTCGATCAGCAGGGTGGAATAGGCGTCGGCCATCGGGCGCTCCTCTCAAGCTCGTTGGCACGGCTTTACCAACCCGCTCGGCGTAGCGGAAGCCGCGCGGTCTAGCGCTTCTGGCAGACCGGACAGAAGAAGGTCGAGCGCCCGCCCTGGACGATGCGCTTGATGACCCCGCCGCAGCCCTCGGTGCGACACGGCGCGCCCTCGCGGCCATAGACGTCGAAGCGATGCTGGAAATAGCCCTGGCCGCCCTCGACGTTGGCGAAGTCCTTGAGCGTCGAGCCGCCCGCCGCGATGGCGTCGGCCAGGACGTTGCGGACCTCGACCGCCAGCCGCTCCAGCCGGGGCCGGCTGACCTTGCCCGCCGCCGTCAGGGGCGAGATGCGCGCGCGATACAGCGCCTCGCACACATAGATATTGCCCAGCCCCGCCACGATCCTCTGGTCCAGCAGGCTGACCTTGATGTTCTGCGCCTTGCCCGCGAAGGCCTCGGCCAGGTGGGCGCCCGAGAAGGCGTTGCCGAGCGGCTCCGGCCCCAGGGCGGAAAACCAGGCGTGCCCTTCCACCGCCTCGGTCGGGATCAGACCCATGAAGCCGAAGCGCCGCGCGTCGGCGTAGCCCAGCCGCGTCAGCGCCCCGCCCCGGTCGGCGGTCAGGCTCATATGCTCGTGCTTGTCGGCGACGGGGGCATCCGTCGCGAACGCGCCCGGAGCGACACCCTCCAGGGTGAAGCGGCCGGTCATGCCCAGGTGCGTCACCCAGGTCTCGCCGGTCGACAGCGGGAACAGCAGATACTTGGCCCGCCGGTCGAGCCGCAGCACCGTCGCCCCGTTCAGCCGCTCGACGAACCGCTCGGGAAAGGGAAAGCGCAGATCCGGCCGGTTCTGCCGCGCCGCGCTCAGGCGCGCGCCTTCCAGCACAGGCTCCAGGCCGCGACGGACGGTTTCGACTTCGGGCAGTTCAGGCATGACGGACATCTAGTCCTTCTCCCCCCAACCGAAAAGCGCGGCCCCATCATCCTTCTCCCCTTGCGGGAGAAGGTGGCCGAGCGGAGCGAGGTCGGATGAGGGGTCACGCTTCAGCGGCCAAAGCCATGACTTCAAGGCGAGGCAAGACCCCTCATCCGTCTGCCTTCGGCAGCCACCTTCTCCCGCAAGGGGAGAAGGAAAAGGCGCGCTCCATCGCATCAACCCACCTCAATCCCTGCCAACGCAAGGGATCGCTCCGCCGCCAGCCCCCATCAGCCCGCCGCACCCGCCGCCCATGCCACGCTTCCCCTGTCCCGTCGCAAGGGAGGGCTCGCTCGGCCGGCGAACCGAAGCGGCGGCGGGAGCGGAGAGAACGGGGGTCTTGTCGGATCGCTTCGTCCTCCCTCGCGCGCACCGGACAAGGGCGGGAGCCCAGCGGAAGGCGGCGGCGGATCGGACGAGCGGTTCTCCACGCGACGTCTCAGGACGAAGCGTGAAATGCTCTCAAGCAGCGCGAACGCGCGGTAGAGCACGAGAAGACAAGACGCCGATGGGGCCTAGCGACGGGGCGTTCGACCCGTCCGCCAGAGAGGTCCCGGCCGGGGTCGCGGGGGTTACGCGGACCGTTCCAGGACTGCACGCCGGTGCAGCCTGCCCGTCATGGGCGCCGGGAGTAGCCGCGAACAACGGCGCCTGCCCCGAGCTCATGAACAACTCTTCGCGCGGGGCGTCGGCCTTCGTCGAAACGGTAAAACTCATCTTCTCCGGGCGAAGACCCGGCGCCCCGCCTAGCTCTCTCGACCTGCCGCGCCTGCGCGGCGGGGTGAGGCCGTATGACTCGTCACCCCGGCCAACGAGCGCAGCGAGGCCGAGCCGGGGCCGCGGTCTCGCGCGGCGGGCGCCTGTGTTCCTTCTCCCCTTGCGGGTGGAGGAAGCTCGCACTGCGAGCTGACGACGGGTGGCGACCGAAGGTCGACGGATGAGGGGTCTCGCGAGGCTGGAAGAACAGAGCCCAGCCCTTCTGTTCAGCAACCCCTCATCCGGCCTCGCTGCGCTCGGCCACCTTCTCCCGCAAGGGGAGAAGGAAGCCCCGCCCCGTTGTCACGGCTCCGCTTTCAGGCTTACCTCGGCGCGACAACCGAAAGAGCCCCGCATGAGCCATACCCCCGCCGGAACCGGCAAACGCATCGAACTGACCCTGCGCGCCCTGATCCTGGGCTGTCTGCTGGCGGCGGTCTTCACGGCGGCCAACACCTATCTGGGGCTGAAGGTCGGCCTGACCTTCGCCTCGGCCATTCCGGCGGCGGTCATCTCCATGGCCCTGCTGCGGGCGTTCCGGGGCTCGACCATCTGGGAGAACATGACCGTCCAGACCGTCGCCTCGGTCGGCGGGGCCATGAGCTCGATCATCTTCGTCCTGCCCGGCCTGGTCATGATCGGCTGGTGGATGAACTTCCCCTTCTGGGAGTCGGTGATGATCTGCATCCTCGGCGGGGTGCTGGGGGTGACCTTCTCCATTCCGCTGCGCCGCACCCTGGTGGTCCAGGGCGGCCTGCCCTACCCCGAGGGCGTCGCCGCCGCCGAGGTGCTCAAGGTCGGCTCGCCCGGCGCCGAGCAGACCGAGGAGGCCGTGCGCGAGAACCGCTCCGGCCTGTTCGTGGTCATCGGCGGGGCGATCGCCTCGGCCTTCTTCGCCTTCCTGGCCGCCGCCCGCGTCTTCGCCGCCGAGACCACGGCCTTCCTGCGCCTTCCGGCCGCGCTCGGCGGCGGGGCCACCGGCGTCGGCTTCTCCATGCAGTTCGCCCTGCTGGGCGCCGGCCACCTGATCGGCCTGGCGGTCGGCCTGACCCAGCTGTTCGGCCTGGTCCTGGCCTGGCTGATCTTCGTCCCCATCCTGACCTCGCCCGAGTTCGCCGCCTGGGCCGCCGCCCACGGCGTGCCCTCCATCGCCGCGACCGTCCCGGCCGAGGCCGGGGCCGAGGGCCTGGCCATGACCGTCTGGGCCAAGGAAGTCCGCTTCATCGGCGCCGGCGTCATCGGCGTGGCCGCCCTGTGGACCCTGGCCAAGCTGGCCAGGCCCCTGGTGGCGGGCCTGGCCTCGGCCGTCGCCGCCCAGTCGCGCCGCGCCCACGGCGAGACGCTGGAGCTGACCGAACAGGACATTCCGATCAAGATCGTCGGCCTGCTGTCGGTCGCCGCCCTGGTCGGCATCGCCGTCCTGCTGGCCCTCTTCGCCCAGGGCACGGCCCTGGCCGGATCGGCCCCGCTGCTGGTGATCGGCGGCCTGGTCTATGTCGTGGTCATCGGCTTCGCCGTCGCCGCCATCTGCGGCTACATGGCCGGCCTGATCGGCTCGTCGAACAGCCCGGTGTCGGGCGTCGGCATCCTGGCCATCATCATCGCCTCCCTGCTGATGCTGGGCGTCCTGGCGATCGCGGGCGTGCCCGCCGATCCGTCGGTCGTCGCCTTCGCCCTGATCGTCACCGCCGTGGTCTTCGCCGTGGCGGTCATCGCCAACGACAACCTGCAGGACCTCAAGACCGGCCAACTGGTCGAAGCCACGCCCTGGCGCCAACAGACGGCCCTGCTGGTCGGCGTCGTCGCCGGCGCCCTGGTCATCCCCTTCGTGCTGGACATGATGAACCAGGCCTTCGGTTTCGAGGGCGGCCCGCCCGCCATCGTCCAGGGCTCCCAGACCCTGGCCGCGCCCCAGGCGACCCTGATCTCGGCCCTGGCCAAGGGGGTCATCAGCGGCGACCTGCGCTGGGACCTGATCGGCATCGGCGCCGTGGTCGGCGTCGGGGTCATCATCCTGGACGTGATCCTGCGCCGCACGACGGCCGACAAGATCAAGCTGCCGCCCCTGGCCGCGGGCATCGGCGTCTATCTGCCCGCCGCCGTCACCACCATGCTGGTGGTCGGCGCCGTCTGCGGCTGGATCTACGACCGGGCGGTCAAGTCGACCCGCTACGCCGACGTGGCCCGCCGCATGGGCGTGCTGCTGGCCTCCGGCCTGATCGTGGGCGAGAGCCTGTTCGGCGTCTTCACCGCCGCCGTCATCGTCAGCACCAAGAATGAAGCGCCCTTCGCCCTGCTGCCCGCGGACACCGTCTGGCCGGCCATGATAGCGGGCCTCGTCGCCTTCGTCGGCCTGACCTTCGCCCTCTACGCCTGGGTGCGCGGCCGCTCGGCCAAGGTCTGACGGCCGCCCCCCTTCGTCACCCTCGGGCTTGACCCGAGGGTCGGGGGTTGCGGCGCGCTCGACCTGTTGAACGACGCATCGCCGGTTGGGCTCGATCCTCGGGTCAAGCCCGAGGATGACGGAGATCGAGAGGGCGGGTGCAAAGCGGCTTTAGAGCGCCGAGGCGAAGGCCTCCGCCGCCCGGCTGGCGCTGCGTTCGCGGTGGCGCAGCCGGTAGAAGGGCCGCTCGGGCAGGTCGAGCGGCAGACGGACCAGCCGCCCCGCCTCGATCAGGGGCCGGGCGGCCAGCTCCGAGACGGCGGTGACCAGGCCGCCGGCGGCGACCGCCGTCAGGATCGCCTCGTTCGAGGGCAGGACCAGCGCCGTCCTCAGGTCTGACGCTCGCATCCCGCGCGGCAGGGCCGCCTCGAACTCGCTGCGGGTGCCCGAGCCGGCTTCGCGCAGGGCCCAGTCCAGCGCCTTCAGCTCAGCCGCGCCGAGCGCTTCGGTCCGCCTCGCCAGCGGATGGCTCGGCGCCGCCACCACGATCAGCCGGTCGGCGCCGATGCGGGTCCGCTCCAGCCGGGGCGCGTCCTCGGCCCCCTCGATCAGGCCCAGCTCCGCCTCGCCCGCCAGCACCGCCTCGACCACCTGGCGGCTGTTGCCGATCGACAGGCGCAGGTCGATCTCGGGATGGCTCTGGGCGAAGGCGGCCATGCGCGGCGGCAGCCAGTAGGCGGCGATGGTCTGGCTAGCGAACAGTCGCACCGAGCCGCGCTTCAGCCCTGCCAGCTCGTCCAGCAGCCGCTCAGCCGCCTCGGCCCGCGCCAGCACCGCCCTGGCCTCTGGCAGGAAGGCCGTCCCCGCCGCATTCAAGGCCAGGCCCCGCCCGACCCGGTCGAACAGCCGCGCCCCGTGCCGCGTCTCCAGGGCGTTGACCGCCGCGCTGACCGCCGACTGGGTCAGATGCAGCGCCTCGGCCGCGCGGGTCATGTGCAGACGCTCGGCCACGGCGACGAAGATGCGGAGTTGCTCCAGGGTCATGGGACACTGATCAATTATATCGATCGTTAAGTCCACAACTACGCGTTGGATCGATCAGAGGCCGGAGCGGATAAAGCCCGCATGACCGCCGTCCTCCACGCCGCCGCTTCTGATCGTCGCCTCTCGGGCCTGGCGCGCCTGCTGCCGGGCGTCGCCCTGTCCGCCGGCGTGGGCGCCGTCGCCTACGCCCTGCAGATCGTCGAGACCCGGCTGTTCCAGCATCCGTGGATCGAAGGTCTGGTCCTGGCCATCCTGATCGGGGCCGGGCTGCGTCTGGTCTGGACGCCGTCGTCGGTATGGGCGCCGGGGATCAAGTTCAGCGCCAAGACCCTGCTGGAGGTCGCCGTCGCGCTTCTGGGCGCCACCGTCTCGGGGGCGGCGGTCGTGGCCCTGGGCCCCTGGCTGCTGCTGGCCATCATCGGCGTGGTCGTCCTGGCCATCGTCGGCGGCTACGCCCTGGGCCGGGCCTTCGGCCTGCCGCCCGCCATGGCCCTGCTGGTCGCCTGCGGCAACGCCATCTGCGGCAACTCGGCCATCGCCGCCATCGCCCCCGTCATCGAGGCCGAGGGCGAGGACGTGGCCGCGGCCATCGGCTTCACCGCCGTCCTGGGCATCGCCGTGGTGCTGCTGGTCCCCGCCGTGGGGGCGCTGCTGGGCTATGACGCCACGCGGGTCGGGGTGTTGGCGGGCCTGACCGTCTACGCCGTGCCCCAGGTGCTGGCCGCAGCCGCCCCCGCGGGCCTGGCCGCCGTCCAGACGGGCGCCGTGGTCAAGCTGGTGCGCGTGCTGATGCTGGGCCCCGTCTGCCTGATCCTGGGCCTCCTGCGCTCGGGCAAGGCCGAGGCCGGGCGAGGGCCGAAGCTGCAGCAGATGGCCCCCTGGTTCATCCTGGTCTTCCTGGCCCTGATGGCGACGCGGTCGCTGGGCTGGCTGCCGGAATCCGTGCTGCCGACGCTTCAGACCTCGGTCTCGGCCCTGACCCTGATCGCCATGGCGGCCCTGGGGCTGATGGTCGATCCGCGTGCGGTGGTCCGGGCCGGGCCGCGCGTGGCCGCCGTCGCCGCCCTGTCGGCCCTGCTGATCGGAGCGCTGGCCCTGGGGGTGATCGCCTTCCTGCCGCTGGGCTGACTTGAGGCGGCTGAACGCCGATCACGCACCGGACTGGCGTTTTGGCCCGCATCCCTGTAAGAGGCGCGCCGAACCCTTCCCTTCTCTGCAATCTTCTTGCAGCGGCGCGGCCCATCCGTGACCGAACACAGTCCGCCCGAGCCCGACATGAACCTTCGTAACGTCGCTATCATCGCCCACGTCGACCACGGCAAGACGACCATGGTTGACGCCCTGCTGGCCCAGTCGGGCCTGTTCCGCGCCAATGAGGCCACGACCGAGCGCGTCATGGACTCCGGCGATCAGGAGCGCGAGCGCGGGATCACCATCCTGGCCAAATGCACGTCGATCCAGTGGAACGGCAAGGCGGGCGAGACGCGCATCAACATCATCGACACGCCGGGTCACGCCGACTTCGGCGGCGAGGTCGAGCGCATCCTGGGCATGGTGGACGGCTGCGTCCTGCTGGTCGACGCCGAGGAAGGCGTCATGCCGCAGACCAAGTTCGTGCTGACCAAGGCGCTGAAGATGGGCCTGCGTCCCATCCTGTGCATCAACAAGGTCGACCGCGCGCACGCCGACCCGGACCGGGTGCTGAACGAGACCTTCGACCTGTTCGCGGCCCTGGGCGCCACGGACGAGCAACTGGACTTCCCGGTCATCTACGCCTCGGGCCGTTCGGGCTGGGCGACGCTGGACCTGGCCCAGCCGAGCGACAACCTGCACCCGCTGTACGACCTGATCGTCGAGCACGTCCCGGCTCCCGAGGCCCAGGCGCGCGTCAACGAGCCGTTCAAGATCCTGAACGTCCTGATCGAAAGCGACCCCTTCCTGGGCCGCCTGCTGACCGGCCGGATCCACTCGGGCAAGGCGGTTCCCGGCATGGCCATCAAGGCCCTGTCGCGCGACGGCAAGACCATCGAACAGGGCCGCATCACCAAGGTGCTGGCCTTCCGCGGCCTGAAGCGCCAGCCGATCGACGAGGGCGTCGAGGCGGGCGACATCGTCGCCATCGCCGGCATGTCCAAGGCCACCGTGGCCGACACCCTGTGCGCGCTGGAAGTGAACGAAGCGCTGGACGCCCTGCCGATCGATCCGCCGACCATCTCCATGACCGTGGGCGTGAACGACAGCCCCCTGGCCGGTCGCGAAGGCGACAAGGTGCAGTCGCGCGTCATCCGCGACCGCCTGCTGAAGGAAGCCGAGGCCAACGTCGCCATCCGCATCACCCAGACGCCGGACTCCGACGCCTATGAAGTCGCCGGCCGCGGCGAACTGCAGCTGGGCGTGCTGATCGAGAACATGCGCCGCGAAGGCTTCGAACTGTCGATCAGCCGGCCGCGCGTGGTCTACCAGACCGGTGAGAACGGCGAGCGCATGGAGCCGATCGAAGACGTCGTCATCGACGTGGACGACGAGTTCTCGGGCGTGGTCATCGAGAAGCTGTCGGCCCGCAAGGCCGAGCTGACCGACATGGGGCCCTCGGGCGCCGGCAAGACCCGCATCCAGCTGAAGTGCCCGTCGCGCTCGCTGATCGGCTATCAGGGCGAGTTCCTGACCGACACCCGCGGCTCGGGCGTGCTGAACCGCGTCTTCTCCCACTATGAGCCGCACAAGGGCGCCATCGAAGGCCGTCTGAAGGGCGTGCTGGTGTCGAACTCGGACGGCGACACGGCGGCCTTCGCCCTGTGGAACCTGGAAGACCGCGGCGTCATGTTCGTCGGCGCCGGCGAGAAGACCTATCAGGGCATGATCATCGGCGAGAACAGCCGCTCCGACGACCTGGACGTCAACCCGATCAAGGGCAAGCAGCTGACCAACGTCCGCGCCTCGGGCAAGGACGAGGCCGTGCGCCTGACCCCGCCGCGCAAGATGAGCCTGGAGCAGGCCATCGCCTATATCGAGGAAGACGAACTGGTCGAGGTCACGCCCAAGTCGATCCGCCTGCGCAAGGAGGTGCTGAACCCCTCCTTCCGCAAGAAGCGCGTCCGCGCCGACTGATCGCGGCGCCTCGCTGAAACGAAGAAGGCGGCTCGCAAGGGCCGCCTTTTTTGCATCCCTCTCCCGATGGGAGAGGGTTTGTCTTCATCGCCTCAGCCCCAGCAGCCCCGGCCAGCCGCCGCTGGTCAGTAGGGCCACGTCCAGCAGGGCCAGGGCCAGGGGGTGCTGGCCGGGGCGGCGATGAATTTCGGCCGCCAGGCCGGGCCGAACTTGGCCTTGTAGGCGCGCAGCCCCTGGAAGCCGTAGACCGCCCCGCCCTCCTCAAACACCAGGGCCCCGACGCGGGCGAAGACGGGCGCCATGCGGCGGTCCTCCAGGCCCGACAGGGGCGCCATGCCCAGATCCAGCCGCTCCAAGCCCTGTTCGCGCGCCCACTGGGCCGTGCGGGTGAACAGATAGTCCATCGCCCCGTGCGGCCCCGCCGGATCGTGCCGCATCAGGTCGATCATCGCCTCGCGCCCGCTCGCGTCGACCAGCAGATTGGCGAAGGCGACGATGCGCCCCTCGACGCGCGCCGTCGCCAGGGGCGAGTCGTCCAGATAGGCGATGTCGAACCGCCCCAGGGAGAAGGCCTTCTCGGCCCCGTTATGGTGATCCAGCCAGGCGTCCGAGACGGACCGCAGCTCGGCCTCCAGCGGTCGGGCGGCGCCGGGCGGCAGGACCTCGAAGCGCGTCCCCTCGCGCTCGGCCCGGTTCACGGCCGTGCGCAGGCTCTGCTTGCCCTTGCCCTCGGTCGAGAAGCGGGCGGCGTCGATGACCGCCGCCTCCCCGACCTTGCGAACCGCCAGGCCCAGGGTCGCCAGCTCCGCCAGCATCCCTTCGCCGACCGAGTAGAAGACCGCCGCCCCGCCGTAGCTGTCGGCCATCTCGGCGAAGGTCCACAGCAGGGGCAGCCGTTCGGCCGCCAGTCCGGCCGGCTCGCCCATGGCAATCCAGCGGCGGCCGCGCACGCGGTAGGCGATGAAGCTCCGCCCCGAGGGGCTGAACAGCAGGGCCTTGTCGCCCAGCAGGGCCAGGCGCGCCTCGGGCGTCGCCGTCTCGGCCTCGGCCAGGGCCTGGCGCGCGCGCTCGACCTCGGTCAGCGTGGCGGGGCCGTGGCTGCGCGCGCCGGGCGCGGCCAGCAGGGAGCGGATCGCCACCGCCAGGGTCAGTATGGCCAGGATCGCCCCGGCCCTGAGGAAGCCCGAGGCCTGTTTGTCGGTCAGGAAGGTCCACCACAGCTCGTCGGCGTAGGCCGTGTCGCGATAGGTGAAGAAGCCCAGCCACAGCATGGCCGCCACCGCCGCCGCCAGCATCAGCAGCCAGCCGGGGCGCAGCGGCTCGCCCAGGCGAGAGCGGCGGTTGAAGGCGGCGCGGCAAGGGGCCAGCAGGGCCGCCGCCGCCAGCAGTTCGACCGCCACGTCCCAGGCCAGCCCCTTCAGCAGGGAGAAGACGGCCCCCATCATCAGGGCCGCCAGTGCGGCGTAATAGGCCCCCCTGCGTCGCCGCCACAGCCCAGCCGACACCAGCAGCAGCAGGAAGCCGGTGATGCTGGCGGCGAAATGCGACAGGTCGATCAGCAGGGGCGGCGAGAAGCGGCCCAGGGCCTGCAGCCGTTCGCCGAAGGCCGGGGTCGCCGCCGAGGCCAGCATCAGCCCGCCCAGGCCGGCGGTGGCGACGGCGAAGACCTGGGGCGTCAGTTCGAAGGCCAGTCCCGCCAGGCGGGTCAGGATGCGGCCCGGGCCGCGCGGTGCTGCGCCAGAGGTCATGCGTCTTTCATAGAGCGGGATTTTTCCATTTGCGGCTCAGAAAAGGTCATTTCAGGGCGAACGAAACCATGAAGGCTCACAGTGGTTCATTTTTTCGCGAGCGCCAGCCTCGCCCAACCGGAGTGTTTCCATGAACCGCAAGACCGCCCTGCTGACCGGCATCGCCGGCGCCTTCCTCATCGCCGCGCCTGCGCTCGCCCAGGACGCCACGACGCCGCAGACGCCCGAACCGGCTTCCGCTGAGGCGGCTGCGGCTCAACCCCAGAGTCTGACCCTGAGCCCCGGCGCGACCGTCAAGAGCGCCGACGGCTCCGAGATCGGCAAGCTGGTCGGCGTCCAGAACGGCGCCGGCGGCCAGGAGCTGACGGTGCGCACCGCCGATGGCCAAGTCCACCCGGCGCCCCTGGCCGGCATCCGTCAGGACGGCGCCGACATCGTCATCAACGCCACCCTGGCCGACGTTGAGGCCGCCGCCCCCATCGCCTCCCCGAACGCGGCCCAGCCGACCCCGGACGCCGAGCCCGCGCCCCCGGCCGACGCGCCGCACTGATGTATCGGCTCCGATAAGGAAGGGGCGGCCCGTCGGGCCGCCCCTTTTTCATGCGCGACGATCAGTCGTCAGGCCCGTCGCTTGACCAGGCCCAACAGGAACAGCAGCACCACGGCGCCGATGGTGGCGACGATGACGCCCACGATCCAGTTGCCCGCGGCGTCCACGCCCAGAAGATTGTTGGCCAGGAAGCCGCCGATCAGGGCGCCGGCGACGCCGACGACCAGATTGGTCAGCAGGCCGTGATCCCGCTTCATGATCTTCTCGGCCAGCCATCCGGCGACGATGCCGATGATGATCCAGGCGATGAATCCAAATCCGTCCATGTGTCGTCCTTCCTTAAACTGTCTGCCTTGGCCGTTAATGCGCGGGTCCGCCTCGGGTTGCGCCGCGCGCCCCGCTCGCGGACTTCACCTCTCAGGCGAAACCGGCACGGCGCTTGCGACGAACCGACCTGCCCGTGCCGATCCGGCACAGGCCGAGGGAGAGACAGGAGCGTCTTCATGCCCGCCGAGATCGACCTTCACCTGGGCCGCCGTCTGCGCCGCCGCCGCCGCCTGCTGGGCCTAACCCAGCAGCAGCTGGGCGACCGCGTCGGCATCCGTTTCCAGCAGATCCAGAAATACGAGTGCGGGGCCAACCGCATCTCGGCCGCCCGGCTGTGGGAGCTGGCCGAGGCTCTGCAGACGCCGGTCAGCTACTTCTACGACGGCGCCGGCGAAGGCCCTGTAGTCGCGCCGGTCGAAGGGGTCGAGGCCGGCCTGTCGGGGGCGTTGAAGGGCGAGGAGACCCTGGACCTGATCCGCACCTACAGCCGACTGGGCGAACATCCGCGCCGACGCCTGCTGGACCTGGCCCGCTCCCTGGCCGAAGCCGCCTGATCCTCGTCCCGCCTATCGCGCCGGGGGCCCGGCGGTGTATGGCCGGGGCCATGACCGAGCTGGAATCCTTCGCTGTCGAACTCTCGCGTGAGGCGGCGCGCGCCGCCCTGCCCTTTTTTCGCGGCGACTTCGCCCAAGAGGACAAGGGCGGGCCGGGGGCCTTCGACCCCGTCACCGAGGCCGACCGCGCGGCCGAGGCGGCCGTCCGCCGCCTGATCGCCGCCCGCTATCCCGAGCACGGCGTCATCGGCGAGGAATACGGCGAGGACCGCCCCGACGCCGAGCGGGTCTGGGTGCTGGACCCGATCGACGGCACCCGCGCCTTCATCGCGGGCCTGCCCCTGTGGACCACCCTGGTCGCCCTGCGCCGGGAGGGCGCGCCGGTGATCGGCGCCGTCGGCCAGCCCTATCTGGGCGAGGTCTTCCTGGGCGGTCCCTCGGGCGCGCGCCTGCTGAAGGACGGCGCCGAGACCCCGCTCAGGACCCGCGTCTGCCCCGACCTTGCCCAGGCCCTGATCGCCACCACCGATCCCGAGATTTTCGTCGGGGCGGACCGCGCCGCCTGGGACCGTCTGCGCGGCGCCGCGCGCCTGGCCCGACTGGGCTGCGACGCCTACGCCTACGCCATGGTCGCGGCCGGGCGCATCGACCTGGTGGCCGAAAGCGAGCTGAAGGTCTGGGACTGGTCGGCGCTGAAGCCTGTGGTCGAGGCGGCGGGCGGCCGTTTCACCGACTGGCGGGGCGAGGCGCCGCACGCGGGGGACGGTCGCGTCCTGGCCGTCGGCGACCCGCGCCTGACGGCCCAGGCCCTGCCCCTGCTCGCCGCCGCCGTCGCCGCCTGACGGCTCAGAGCAGCTCGACGGTCCGCGCGGCCGGGGAGGGCGAGGCCGTCCCGGCCGACGGCGCCACATAGTCAGCCAGGGCGTCGAACTCGTGCAGGAAGACGCCGCGCAGCGCGTCGACCTCCATGATCACCTCATGCCTGGCCGTCGGGACCTCGACGTAGCGGCCTCGACCCAGGCGGCGGGCGGCCCAGCGGTTGGTCTGTTTCCAGACCTTGTCGTCCTCGCCCGCCTGAACGACGCAGACGGGAATCTTCACCGCCTTCAGCGCGCGCGGCTTCAGCGCCCGCTCGCCCGCGTCGAGGCCGAAAGCCAGCCAGCCCCAGGTCGGCCCGCCGATGGCCAGGTGCGGGCAGGCGTAGAGCTGCTGACGCCACAGGTCGTAGCGCGCCCGATCCGAGGTCAGGGCGTCCTTCTCGAAGCTGTGGTCAAAGGGGTCGTCCGCGTCGTCCAGGACATAATCCCCCGCCTTGCCGTGCCGCAGGGCCCAGCGCACCGCCAGCTTGACCGACCACATCGACCGCTTGCCGGTCTTGATCCTGAGCATGGGACTGGACAGCAGGGCGCCGGAAAAGCGGCTTTCGCCGCCTTCCAGGGTCAGCAGGTTGAGGCAGCCGCCCATGGAATGGCCGACCATGATCCAGGGCTTGGGCGCGCGCGCCTCATAGGCGTCCAGCAGGCGAGCGTAGTCGTCCAGGAACTCCTCGACGGCGCGGGCGTGGCCGCGCAGCCGGTCGGGCAGCAGCCGCGCCGACAGGCCCTGGCCGCGCCAGTCGTGAGCCAGGACGCAGAAGCCGCGCGCCAGGAAGTTGCCGATGACCTCGAAATACTTCTCGATCGGCTCGGTGCGGCCGGTGCTCAGCACCACGGTGCCGCGCGGCGTCGGGGCCTGCAGGGTCGAGGGTCTCCAGAAGGCGGCGCGCAGGCGCAGGCCTCCGGCCCCGCGGAACCAGTCGCCCTCGCCCCCCGGCGGCGAGGCGGCGCCGGGAACCCCCATCAGCGGGGCATGGGCGGCGAAGGCGGCGGTACGGGTCACTCGGGCTTCCTGAACTTCAGCGTCATGCGGTCGCTTTCGCCGATCGCATCATATTTGGTCCGGTCGAACTCGGGATTGGCCGGCTCGCCGAGCGGCGCCGTCAGGCGGCGCGGCGGCAGGGTCTCGACCCCGAAGGGGTGGTCCTTGGTGTCGGCGGGGTTGGCGTTGATCTCGGACGCCTCGACGAAGACGAAGCCGGCCTCCTCGGCCAGTTGCTTGACGAAAGCCTCCTGGACGTAGCCGTTGGCCGCCGCCGGGTCCTGGTCCTCGTCGGGCTGCAGCCGGTGTTGCTCGACCCCCAGAACGCCGCCCGGGCGCAGGGCGGCGAAGGCGTCGGCGAAAGCCTTCTCCGCGATGCCCGCCGCCATCCAGGCGTGGATGTAGCGCATGAACAGCACCATGTCGGCCGTGCCCGCCGGCGCCACCGGCGGCGAGCCGGGACCGAAGGCGGTGAATTGGACCGGGCCGTACAGCTTCTTGTCGGCCAGGATGCGGGCCTTCAGCGCATTGTTGATGGCCACCTGGGCCGGATCGGCGTGCGGCCCCTCGACGAAGCCCGCCAGATAGAGGGTCCCGCCGCCCCTGTTCAGATAGGGCGCCAGGATCTCGGCGTACCAGCCGCTGCCGGGCCAGAAGTCGACCACGGTCATCCTGGGCTGCAGGCCGAGGAAACGCAGGGTCTCGACCGGATGGCGCCAGGCGTCGCGCGCCTTGTCGTCGGCGGTGCGCCAGGCCCCGGCCACGGCCCATTCCAGCGACCCCTCGGGCGGGCCCTTGGGGGCCTCCGGCTCGGCGGGGGCCGCCTTGTCCTTCCGGCGGCCGCAGGCGGACAGGCCCAGACCCGAGACGCCCAGGGCGGCCGCGCCCATCAGGACGGAACGTCGGCTCGATCGTTCTGTCATGCGCGCATCCTTTCGCCAGCCGGCATCGTCCCTCCCGTCGGGGGCTTAAGGCGCTTCTGCGCCAGCGTCAAAACCCGCGAGGCCATCAGTCGGCGGTCTCCGGCTTGCGGAAGCGCAGGGTCATGCGGTCGCTCTCGCCGACGGCGTCCAGCGCGGCGCGTTCGGCGATCGTCAAGGCGCGGCCGTCGCGTTCCGAGGTGCGGTTGGGCTTGAGCGTCCACACGCCGAACGGGTGATCGCGGTCATCCTTGGGATTCGCGTTCAGTTCGCTGCGCGCCTCCAGTTCGAAGCCGGCGCGGCGGGCGGCGTGGATCAACCAGCTTTCGGGCACATAGCCGCTGGGCGCCGTCTCGGCGACGTTCAGCCCCTCGGCGCTGCGGTGCTGTTCGACAGCCAGCACGCCGCCGGGCTTCAACGCCTTGAAGAAGGCCGCCAGATAGGGCTCGACCCGGCCGTCGCGCGCCCAGTTGTGATAGGCGCGGGCCGTCACCACCAGGTCCGCCGTCCCGTCCGCGACGCCCATGCCCTCCAGCGGTCGGCCGACTGGGACGTAGCGGCCGCCGGTCGCCGCCGCATAGGGCTCCAGGATGTTGCGCCACCAGCCGGTGCCGCCGGGCTCGACCTCCACCACCGTCAGGCCGGGCCGCAGGCCCCAGAAGGTCAGGGTCTCGAACGGATGGCGGTCGCCGTCGCGGGCGCGGTCGGCCTGCGGCCGGGCGGTCGAGGCTACGGCGGCCTGCAGGGCCTCGTCCTCGGCGAAGACGGGCATCTCCATCGACAGGCCCTGGCGATGCGGCAGGGGCGCGGCGTCCGGCGGCGGCGTCTGGGCCAGGGCGGGGGAGGCGGCGAGCAGGGACGCCGCAGCGGCGGCGAGGACGAGGGATCGCATGAAGGCTCCGGTCCTGAGACAAGGTGTAGGAAATGCATACGGCGCTTCGCGGCGACGGCAAGGCGCCGATGCGGCAAGCGACGATTTCGCGCGCCCCTTGCGCCTGGAAAACGGCCCCCTACCTCTTCTTCGAGAGCGCCGATCCTGGGCTCTCCAGACCCGGCGGGGCCGAATGCGGGCCGTCAGGTTTGAAAACCTAACGCCGACCGGGGCTCAAATCGCCGGGCGGCTCAACCTTGCTGAACGTCAGAAGGATGACCCATGCGTACCTATGATTTCTCGCCGCTGTACCGCTCCGCCGTCGGCTTCGACCGCCTGGCCCGTCAGCTGGAAAGCGCCGCGCGCTCCAGCCAGGAGAACGGCTGGCCTCCCTACAACATCGAAACGACGGGCGAGGACGCCTATCGCATCGAGATCGCCGTCGCCGGTTTCTCGGCCGATGAGCTGAACATCGAGGCGAAGGAGAACCTGCTGACCGTCACCGGCAAGAAGGCCGCCAACGACGACGGCGCCGCTCAGCGCACCTTCCTGCATCGCGGCCTGGCCGAGCGCGACTTCGAGCGCCGCTTCCAGCTGGCCGACTATGTGGTGGTGAAGGGCGCGGCCCTGGCCAACGGCCTGCTGACCCTCGACCTCAAGCGCGAACTGCCCGAGGCCCTCAAGCCGCGCCGCATCGAGATCGCGGCCGGCCCGGCCCTTATCGAAGGCAAGGCCGAGCCCAGGGCCAAGAAGGCGGCCTGAGGCTTTCAGCCTGACTGATCCCTCGAAGGGGGCGGCGTTCGCGTCGCCCCTTTTTTCGTGCGCACTATGAATTCCGCTCATCCCCGCGGAAGAGAGGTTACGCCTAGGCGGCGTTCAGGTCCGCCGGGTCCAGGCCGCGCGCCCCGGCGATCTGGGCGCCGGTGAAGTCGGCCTGCTTGATCTGAGCGCCGTGCAGCAGGGCGCGGCTGAGATCGGCCTCGGCCAGTACGGCGCGGCGCAGGTCCGCGCCCGTCAGGTCCGCCCCGCGCAGGATCGCCCCCGTCAGGTCGACCGGAAGCAGCCGGTCCGCCGCCAGCATCAGCGGCCCCATCTGGGCCTCGCGCAGGTCCGCCCCGTTCAGCCGCGCCCGGGTCAGCCGCGCCCCGCGCAGGTCCGCCCGGCGCAGATTGGCCGAGCGCAGGTCCGCGCCTTCCAGCTGGGCCCCCTGCAGTTGCACCCCCTCCATGTCCAGGCCGTAGAAGACCGCCCCCTTGGCCGACAAGGCCGTCAGGTTCAGCCCGCGAATGGAGACCAGCGGGCGCAGGTCGACCCCGTCGAACACCGAGGGCCGCCCCTCGGCGCCGCCCGTCTCGCACCACTGGGCGTGCTCGCGCAGCATTTCGGCGGCGGGCATCTGGCTGACCGGCTCGCCCGCCGGGCGGTTGTCGGTCAGGGCGCCTTCCATATTGGCCCCGTCGGTGCGCCACATGGTGGCCTTGACGCCCACCAGGATGGCGTCGGTCAGGTCGGCGCCCGACAGGTCCGCCCCCGACAGGTCCGCCCCGGCCAGGTCGGCCCCGCGGAAGCTGGCCTGCTTCAGATTGGCCCGGACCAGCTTGCAGTCCTTCATGATGGCGTCGGTGAAGTCGGCGGCCACGGCGATGACGCCGGTCAGGCGCGAGCGCTGCAGATTGGCCCCGGCCAGCACGGCGCCCTGGGCCTGGGTGTCCGCGCGCTTCCTGGCCTCGACGACGCGGAAACCCAGCTTGGAATCCTTGGCGGCGATGGTGCCTTCGCGCAGGTCGGCCTCGAACAGGTCGGCACCCGACAGGTCCGCCCCGCGCAGACAGGCGCCGCGCAGGTCCGCCCGGCGCAGGCTGGCGTCGACCAGGGTCACATCCTGCATGTCCGCGCCGAAGAAGTTGGCGTTGTCCAGCTTGGCGCCCGTCAGGTCGCAGCCTATCAGGCTGGCGGCGGCGAAATCGGCGTCGGCCAGGTTGCGCCCGCGCAGGTTCAGGCCCGACAGGTCCATCCAGGCGAAGACGGCCCGCGCCCCGCCGGGCCGCGCCTGCCACAGCCGGTCGTGCTTCAGGCAGACGGCGTCGACCTCTTCCTGGGTCAGCTTCCTGCGGACGGGGTCGGCGGCGTCGATCATGCCCTCAACATGGCTTACGCCCCTTAAGGAAGCTTTGCGGAAACAAGGCGTTCCGAACGCTATTCGGTCAGCAGACCCTGGGCGCGCAGGGCCTGGGCCAACTCGCCTTCCTGGGTCCACAGCCGGGTGTAGCCGGCCTCGCCCAGACGGTTCAGCTCGGTCGTCAGGTCGGCGCGCGGCGAGGCCGCGAACCGGCCGTCGAAGCCTTCGCCGTCCAGGCTGACGCGGACCATGGGACGGCCCGTCTCGAGCCGGTGCAGGAACCCCTCGCACAGGACCGCCGCCTCCTCGGCCAGCAGGCCGGTCTCCACCGTCAGACCGGACTGGCGCAGCCGCTCCGTGCCCCGCCCCGAGGCGAAGGGCGACGGATCCAGCGCCGCGATCACCACCCGCTCGACCCCGGCCTCGGCCAGGAAATGGGCGCAGGACTTGCGCCCCGACGAGCGGGCGCCGCAGGGCTCCAGGGTGACGTAGGCGGTCGCCCCCTTCACGGCCTCGCCCGCCTCGGGCACGGCCTGTTCCTCGGCGTGGGGACGCCCGCCGGGGGCCGTCGCCGCCTCGGCCAGCAGGGCCCCGTCCTTGACCAGGACGCAGCCGACCGCCGGATTGGGCCAGGTGTCGCCCATGCGGGCCAGGGCCAGGTCGATGGCCCGCCGCATGAAGACGGCGTCGTCGCCCGCGCCGCTCACGCGGCCGTTCCCGGCATCGCCGGCAGGGGCTGGGCCCGTCCCGCGTCCAGATAGCGGGCGGCCGTCGGCTTCAGCGCGGCGTCCAGGTCGATCTCCAGCGGATTGCCGGTCGGGATCTCGACGTCGACGATCTGGTCGTCCGGCACGGCGAACAGCAGCTTGACGATGGCCCGCAAGGAGTTGCCGTGGGCGGCGATCAGCACGTCCTCTCCGGCCTTCAGGCGCGGGGCGATCTCAGCGTCCCAATAGGGCTGCACCCGGTCCAGCGTGGTCTTCAGGCTCTCGGTGTCCGGGATCTCCTTGCCGGCGTAGCGAGGGTCGGCGCCGAAATCGAACTCCCCGCCCGGGGCCAGGGGCGGCGGCGGCACGTCATAGCTGCGGCGCCAGATCTTGACCTGATCCTCGCCGTGCTTGGCCGCGGTCTCCGCTTTGTCCAGCCCGGTCAGGCCGCCGTAGTGGCGCTCGTTCAGGCGCCAGTCCTCGATGACAGGCACGTCCTTCAGGCCCGCCGCGTCCAGGGCCAGGGCGCCGGTGCGCTTGGCCCGCGTCAGCACCGAGGTGAACATCACCGCCGGCTTGAAGCCGGCCTCGGCGATCAGCTCGCCGCCGCGCCGCGCCTGGGCCTCGCCCTCGGCCGTCAGGTCGACGTCGACCCAGCCGGTGAAGCGGTTCTCCAGGTTCCACTGGCTCTGGCCGTGGCGCAGCAGGATCAGGCGGGTCATGAGGGTCTCCGGGAGCATCCGTATCTTCGCTTCTCGCTAGGCCCCCGACGCGGGGGCGGTCAAGGTTTCGCCGCGCGAGGAAATATCCGTCGCCCTCGGCATCAATAATGCGCACGGCGCGTTGTTGGCCTCTCGCAAGCGGGGCGGCTATACGATGACGTCAAGCTGCGGCCCCGCGCCGTTTCGGACGCACTTCAGGAAGACCCATGCAAAAGCCCCGCCAGGACATCCGCCCCAATACGGCGGAGTATGAGACCCTGCCCCTGGTCAAGCCGACCGGCTTTCGCGAATACGACGCCCGCTGGATCCTGGAAAAAGAGATCAACCTGCTGGGCATCCAGGCCCTCGGCCTGGGCCTGGCCACCTATGTCCACGAGATCGGCGTGCGGCCCCGCATCGCCGTGGGCCACGACTTCCGCGCCTATTCCCTGTCGGTCAAGCAGGCGCTGATCCTGGGCCTGCTGGAAGGCGGCATGGAGGTGCTGGACATCGGCCTGGCGCTGTCGCCGATGGCCTATTACGCCCAGTTCGCCCTGGACTGCCCCTGCGTCGCCATGGTCACCGCCAGCCACAACGAAAACGGCTGGACCGGCGTCAAGATGGGCGCCCAGGCGCCGCTGACCTTCGGCCCCGACGAGATGGGCCGCCTGAAGGAGATCGTCCTGGACGGCCAGGGCGTGGCCCGCCCCGGCGGCAAGCTGGAGCGCGTCGAAGGCTTCCGCGACACCTACATCAAGGACGTGGCGTCCAAGGTGAAGCTGTCCCGCCCGCTGAAGGTCGTGGCCGCCTGCGGCAACGGCACGGCCGGCGCCTTCGCCCCCGAGGTGCTGCGTCTGATGGGCGCCGAGGTGATCGAGATGGACACCGACCTCGACTACACCTTCCCCAAATACAATCCGAACCCGGAAGACCACGCCATGCTGGTGCAGATGGCGGCCAAGGTGAAGGCGACCGGCGCCGACCTGGCCCTGGGCTTCGACGGCGACGGCGACCGCTGCGGCGTGGTCGACGACACGGGCGAGGAGATCTTCGCCGACAAGATCGGCCTGATGCTGGCGCGCGACCTGTCGGCCCTGCACCCCAATGCCACCTTCGTCGTCGATGTGAAGTCGACCGGCCTGTACAAGACCGACGAGGTGCTCAAGGCCAACGGCGCGACCACCGTCTATTGGAAGACCGGCCACTCCTACATCAAGCGCAAGACCGCCGAACTGGGGGCTCTGGCCGGGTTCGAGAAGTCGGGCCACTTCTTCCTATCGGGCGATCTGGGCCACGGCTATGACGACGGCCTGGTGGCGGCGGGCGCCGTTCTGGCCATGCTGGACCGCAACCCCGGCAAGAGCCTCAGCGAACTGAAGACCGCCCTGCCCGACGCCTGGACTTCGCTGACCATGTCGCCGCACTGCGACGACGAGCTGAAGTATGACGTGCTGGCCAAGATCGTGAAGGAGTACGAGGACCTGGCGGCCTCCGGCGGCGAAATTCTCGGCCGCAAGATCGTCGAGGCCATCACCGTCAACGGCGTGCGCGTCCACCTCGAGGACGGCTCCTGGGTGCTGGTCCGCGCCTCCTCCAACAAGCCGGAACTGGTCGTGGTGGTCGAGAGCATGCGCTCCGCCGACGACATGCGCGACCTGTTCCGCAAGGAGATCAAGCCGCGCCTGGCCGCCCACCCGGAAATCGGCGCCTTCAACCAGGAAATCTGACGCCGCTTTCTCCTCCCCACATTGTGGGGAGGGGGACCGCGAAGCGGTGAAAGGGCTTGCGACGGCAAACCACAGAGCCCCTCCGTCACGGCCGCTTCCGCGCCCGCGCCACCTCCCCACATTGTGGGGAGGAGAAGATTGACCTTCCTGCCCGCCTCTGGCGTCTTCCCCCCATGCACGACATCGCCGCCGTCCTCCCCGTGGTCATCGTCGGCGGCGGGTTTTCCGGCGCCATGCTGGCCGCGCGCCTGGCCGAGCGGGGCCAGGCCTCGGTCCTGATCGAGCGCGGCGAACAGGTCGGCCTCGGCGTCGCCTACGCCGCCGACCTGGACGAGCACCGCCTCAACGTCCGCGCCGAACGCATGAGCGCTCGACCCGACCAGCCCGCCGACTTCGTCAACTGGCTGACGGCCTGCGCCCCCGCCTTCGCCGACCCGAACGGCTTCGCCCCGCGCCGCCTCTACGGCCTCTATGTCCAGGCCCGCCTGATGGAGGCGGAAACCGCCCATCCCGGCCGGATCCGGCGCGTGAGGGGCGAAGCCGTGCGCCTGGACGGCCAGGCGGTCATCCTGGCCGACGGCGTCCGCGTCGCGGGGCGCGCCGTGGTCCTGGCCACCGGCAATCCGGCCCCGCGCCCCGTCGCGCCGGGCGAAGGCCCGCGCCGCATCGCCGATCCGTGGGCGCGCGGCGCCCTGGCCGCCGTCGGGGCCGACGACGCCGTCCTGATCCTCGGCACGGGCCTGACCATGGTCGACGTGGTTCTGGCGCTGCAGGCGCAGGGCTGGCGCGGCCGGGCGACGGCGATGTCGCGGCGCGGCCTGACGCCCCGCGCCCACCGCGCGCATCACGATGCGCCAGTCGAACTGCCGCCCGAGGCCCTGACCGGGCCCCTGTCGAACCGCCTCGCCTCGGCCCGACGCCTGGCGCGCGAGCACGGCTGGCGAGGTGTCATGGAGGGCTACCGCCCCATCACCGCCGAGCTTTGGAGCGCCGCGACGACGACCGAGCGCGCCCGCTTCCTGCGCCATCTGCGGCCGTGGTGGGACGTGCATCGCCACCGCATTGCTCCCGAGATCGCCGCGGCCCTGGACGCCCTGATCGCGGCGGGCCGCCTGAGCGTCGTCGCCGGGCGCGTGCAGGCGATCCAGACGGATGACCAAGGCGCCACCCTGACTCTGCGCGCCCATGCGGGCGATGTTCAGCGCCTAGTCGCCGACTGGCTGATCGACTGCACCGGCCCCGGCCATGACGCCGCCCGCGCGCCCCTGACCGCCGCCCTGATCGCCGAGGGCCGCGCCCGCATCGACCCCGTCGGCCTCGGCCTCGACCTCGACGCCGAAGGGCGCGTGATCCACGCCGACGGGACCGCCGACCCCGGCCTGTTCGCGTTGGGACCGCCCGCCCGCGCCGCCTTCTGGGAGACCATCGCCGTGCCGGACATCCGCCAGCGCATCGAGGCCCTGGTCCGCGTCCTGACGGCCTGACCCAGGCGACGCCTCGGCGGTCGAAACTTCCAACAAGCGGCGCCTTGCTCTGCGCGACTTAGCGTCTGGCGGGCCTTTTCCGGGTCGGCTATCACCGGCGCAGGAGAGGAAACATAATAATGAACCGCCACCGCACGCGCGTCCTCGGCGACCGCACCCTCGCGCCCGAAACCCTGATGATGGGCTACGGCTATGATCCGGCCCTGTCGGAGGGCGCGATCAAGGCGCCCCTGTTCCAGGCCTCGACCTTCGTCTTCAAATCGGCCGAGGACGGCAAGCGCTTCTTCGAGGTCGCCTATGGCCTGCGCCAGCGCGACCCGGACGAGGCGCTGGGCCTGATCTATTCGCGCATCAACAACCCGAACCTGGAGATTCTCGAGGACCGCCTGGCCGTCTGGGACAAGGCCGACAAGGCCCTGGTCTTCTCCAGCGGCATGGCCGCCATCTCGACCGCCATGCTGGCGCTGGTGCGGCCCGGCGACGTCATCGTCTATACGGCCCCGGCCTATGGCGGCACCGAATACCTGTTCGACCGCATCCTGCCCCGCTACGGCGTCAAGGCGATCAGCGTCCCCGCCGCCGAGGGCGCCGACGCCCTGGACGCCGCCATGATCGCGGCGGCCGCGCAGGCCAAGACCACCGGCGGACGCCTCGCCGCCGTCTATCTGGAGACCCCCGCCAACCCGACCAACCAGCTGGTCGACATCGCTCGCGCGGTGTCCGGCGCCAGGGCTTTGGGTCAGGCCGAACCGCCGGTCATCGCCGTCGACAACACCTTCCTCGGCCCCCTGTGGCAGAGCCCGCTGGCGCTGGGCGCCGACCTCGTCCTCTACTCCCTGACCAAATACGTCGGCGGCCACTCGGACCTGATCGCGGGCGGCTGCCTGGGCGGGGCGGAGCTCATGGCGCGCGTCGGCGAGATGCGGACCATCTGCGGCACCACCGCCGCCCCGCACACCGCCTGGCTGCTGCTGCGCAGCCTGGAGACCCTGCACATCCGCATGGAGCGGGCGCAGGAGAACGCGCTGATCCTGGCCGAGCGGCTGCGCGCCGATCCGCGCGTCAGCGCCGTCCTGACCGCCGGCGGGCCGGACGCCTCGCCCGAACAGCAGGCGATCTTCGAGGCCCAGTGCACGGGCTCCGGCTCGACCTTCGCCCTGGAGCTGCCCGGCGGCGAGGCCGAGGCCTTCCGGATGCTGAACGCCCTGCGGCTGTTCAAGCTGGCCGTCAGCCTGGGCGGCGCCGAGAGCCTGGCGTCGCACCCGTCCAGCATGACCCACTCGGACTACACGCCGGAGGCCAAGCGGCGCAGCGGCATCGGCGACAACCTGGTGCGCCTGTCGGTCGGCATCGAGAACGTCGAGGACCTGTGGGCCGACCTGGATCAGGCCCTGACCGCGATCTGAGGCTTCCAGCGGCGGGCGATCAGCCCGCCGCCTTCACCGCCTCGGCGACGTCGTTGACGACGCGCTTGACCAGGGCTTCGTCGTCGCCCTCGGCCATGACGCGTATCAGTTTCTCCGTGCCCGACGGACGCACCAGCAGGCGGCCCGACCCGTTCAGGGCCGCCTCGGCCTCGGCCATGGCGGCCTTGACCCTGGCGTCGTCCAGCGGCTTGCCCGCCGTATAGCGGACGTTCTTCAGCAGTTGCGGCACCGGCTCGAACTGGCGCGCCAGTTCGCTCATCGGCGCGCCCGCCTCGACCAGGACGGCCAGCACCTGCAGCGCCGCCATCAGACCGTCGCCGGTCGTGGCGTGGTCCTTCAGGATGATGTGGCCCGACTGTTCGCCGCCGATATTGAAGCCGCCCTCGCGCATCCGCTCCATGACGTAGCGGTCGCCGACCTTGGTGCGCTCCAGCGTCAGCCCCTCGGCCTTCAGGCGGCGCTCCAGGCCCAGGTTGGACATGACGGTGGCGACCACGCCGCCGCCGTTCAGCCGCCCCTTGCGGGCCCAGGCCAGGCCGATCAGGGCCATGATCTGGTCGCCGTCGACCACATGGCCCTTCTCGTCGCAGATGATGACCCGGTCGGCGTCGCCGTCCAGGGCGATGCCGATGTCGCAGCGATAGCGCTTGACCGCCTCGGACACCGTGGCCGGATGGGTCGAGCCGCACTCGGCGTTGATGTTCAGGCCGTTCGGCTCCACCCCGACGGGGAAGACCTCGGCGCCCAGTTCATAGAGGGTCGTCGGGGCCACGCGGTAGCCGGCGCCGTTGGCGCAGTCGATGGCGATGCGCAGCCCCTTCAGGCTCAGCCGCTTGGGGAAGGCTTGCTTGGCGATCTCGATATAGCGCGGCGGGGCGTCGTCGATGCGCTTGACCCGGCCCAGCTTGTTCGACGGCGCCAGGTCCTGGTCCAGGGCCCCGTCCATCATGGCCTCGAGCTTCAGCTCGATCTCGTCCGACAGCTTGTAGCCGTCCGGCCCGAACAGCTTGATGCCGTTGTCGGCGTAGTCGTTGTGCGAGGCCGAGATCATGATGCCCAGATCGGCGCGCATCGAGCGGGTCATCATCGCCACGCCCGGCGTCGGCAGGGGGCCGAACGTCCGCACGTCCATGCCGACGGAAGCCAGGCCCGCCACCAGCGCCGGCTCGATCATATAGCCGGACAGGCGCGTGTCCTTGCCGATCACCACCAGATGGCGCCGGTCGTCGTCGGTGCGGAACAGCCGCCCGGCGGCCAGGCCGACGCGCAGGGCCACCTCGGCCGTCATGGGATGGGTGTTGGCCCGGCCGCGGATGCCGTCGGTGCCGAAGTATTTTCTCTCGCCCAAGGGCGCGGTCCTTCGCTGACGGTCTCGGAATTGCAAAGAAACCTTCCGAAACCCATTTTTTGATGTCGCCGCCGCCGCGATTTCCTAGATGCGGTCTTCAGGAGCGAAGGCAGAACCCTTTCGCTTACCCCATTTTCGCGGTCGCGCGCAAAGCGGCCGCCGCGTCCCGATCGGAGCAGACCCCATGTGCGGCATCATCGGCGTCACCGGAACTGGCCCCGTCGTCCCCCGCCTGGTCGACAGCCTGAAGCGGCTGGAGTACCGCGGCTACGACTCGGCCGGCATCGCCGT